>NZ_JABAIM010000004.1 GCF_012641365.1 Leeia aquatica | reverse complement strand
CACACTTATCGGCTGTTTATTTGTTAAAGAGCAGTTGCAACCAACTTCAGACTTCGCTAAACTCAGCAGCTTTTCGCTTCGTTTCGTCGTCTGCGTCAGCAGCAGAGATGCGAACTATACGCACACCGGCCAAGGTCGTCAACAGCTTTCTGCAGGTAATTTTCCAGTTTCTCGCCTGATGGCTTTCAAGCTCATGTTTCAGCAATGAATTTTTGGTGAAATTTTTTTCGCCTGCGAAGCATTTGGCACAATCTCTCCCATTTTCAGCCACTGAGCAGCGGCATACCAGCTTGCATGGACACCGATCAGGGCTTTTTATATAGTGCGACAAGTCGCTTTCTATATATATGTAACGGGCAAGGTGTCGGGTCATGAAAGTTCTGGTTATTGGTTCGGGTGGTCGTGAGCATGCGCTGGCATGGAAGCTGGCACAGTCACCCCGGGTGTCCAAGGTCTTTGTTGCGCCGGGCAATGCCGGTACGGCGCTCGACAAGCATTTGACCAATGTGCCGCTCAGCGGTCATGACGCCCTGATGGCATTTGTACAGCAGGAGGGGGTGGACCTGACGGTGGTGGGCCCGGAGGCACCCCTGTCAGAAGGGGTGGTCGATGCTTTCCGTGCAGCAGGGCTGCCCATCTTTGGCCCGACTCGCATGGCCGCGCAGCTGGAATGGTCGAAAGATTTTGCCAAAGCCTTCATGCAGCGTAACAACATCCCCACTGCACGCTACCGTACCTTTAGTGATGCCGCTGAGGCCCACGCCTATGTGGTTGAGCAAGGCGCGCCTATCGTAATCAAGGCAGATGGTCTGGCGGCGGGTAAAGGGGTGGTGGTGGCGATGTCGCTGGACGAAGCCCACGGTGCCATCGACATGATGCTGTTGGATAACCGCATGGGCCAGGCCGGTGCTCGGGTGGTCATTGAGGAATTCATGCAGGGCGAGGAGGCCAGCTTTATTGTAATGGCCGATGGCCAGCATGTGCTGCCGCTGGCCACCAGCCAGGACCATAAGCGCCTGCTGGATGGTGATCTGGGGCCCAATACGGGCGGCATGGGTGCGTATTCCCCCGCGCCGGTGGTGACTCCGGAGGTGCATGCACGTGCCATGCGCGAGGTGATTCTGCCGACCATCGCTGCGATGTCGCGCGAAGGTATGCCGTTTACGGGCTTCCTCTACGCCGGGCTGATGATTGATGAGCAGGGTGCGCCACGGGTGGTGGAATTCAACTGCCGCATGGGGGACCCGGAAACCCAGCCGATCATGGTGCGCTTGAAGTCTGACCTGCTGACCCTGCTGGAGCACGGTGTAGCCGGGACGCTGGATCAGGTGGAAGCCGAGTGGGACCGTCGGGTCGCGGTGGGGGTAGTGATGGCGGCCAAGGGCTATCCCGATCATCCGGAAAAAGGCGCGGCCATTTCCGGCCTGCCTGCCGCGCAGGACGATGTACAGGTATTCCATGCCGGGACCACCCTGGAGAGTGACGGTGCAGTCCGGGTCAGCGGTGGTCGCGTCTTGTGCGTGACGGCGATTGGTGACAACGTCAAGCAGGCTCAGGCACGTGCCTATGACGTGGCAAATGGCATCCAGTTTGATGGCATGCAAATGCGGCGCGACATTGGCCACCGGGCGCTGCAGCGTCGTTAATCATGCGGATGCGTCGTCTGGGCCGTGCTTCGCGCGGCCACATCCAGCGTGGGGGGGTAATTGCCTACCCCACCGAGTCTTGTTTTGGCCTGGGGTGTGACCCCTTGCACCCGCAGGGCTTGCAAGCCATCTTACGGCTCAAAGGTCGCCCGCAGCGCAAGGGGATGATTGTGGTGGCGGCCTCGCTGGATCAGGTGCGGCCGCTGCTGCGCCCGCTCAGTCAGGCCGACGAGGCCAGACTGATGCAATACTGGCCTGGCCCGTATACCTTTCTGTTGCCAGCAGCCCGTCGGGTGCTGCCCATGCTGCGCGGCAAACACCCAACCCTGGCGGTACGTGTGACCGCCCATCCGGCCACAGTGGCCTTGTGCCGGAGCCTCGGTCCACTGGTCTCGACCAGCGCCAACCGTAGCGGCAAACCGTCGATTCGCGATGCCCGCAACTGCCGTCGCCAGTTTGGTACCGGCGTCCAGGTGATTCCAGGCCGGGTGGGGCGCGCCCGCAAGCCCTCTACCATTATTGATTTTGCCAGTGGGCGCATCTTGCGGGGCTAGTAATCCCTTGATCCGGATCAGTTCCGTCGCAGGCGGCGAATGAATCGGCTAGAATGCCGGTACTCGGTCGACAAGTCATTGTTTTTCATTCATGCAGTTATTCACGCTGGGCATCAATCACCACACCGCGCCATTGGCGTTGCGTGAGCAAGTGGCATTCCAGCCGGAACGGCTGACGCATGCCCTGCATGATCTGGTCGACGGCCAGCGTGCGCATGAAGCCGCCATCCTGTCTACCTGTAATCGGACCGAGATCTACTACGCCACCGAGCGACCGGAACAGGCGCTGGACTGGCTGGCCCAGCATCACCAGCTGCCGCGCACCCAACTGGAACCCTTTGCCTATCAGCTCAATAGCGAGCAGGCGGTCAAGCATGCCTTCCGGGTCGCCAGCGGGCTGGACTCCATGGTGCTGGGGGAAACCCAGATCCTGGGTCAACTGAAGGATGCCGTCCGCCAGGCTGAGGCGGCAGGCACCCTAGGCTTGCTGCTGAATCGTCTGTTTCAGCATACCTTCTCAGTGGCCAAGTCGGTACGCAGTGAAACGGCCATTGGCAGCAGCTCCATTTCGATGGCGGCGGCAGCCGTCCGCTTGGCCGAGCGTATTTTCCCTCGCGTGGGCGACCAGCATGTGCTGTTCATCGGCGCGGGCGAGATGATCGAGCTGTGCGCGGCGCACTTTGCCGCCCAACAGCCGAAAAGCCTGCTAATCGCCAACCGCACGCTGGAGCGCGGTGAGGTCCTGGCCAGCCGCTTTGGCGGTCAGGCCATCACCTTGCAGCAGCTGCCGGATGCCCTGCCCCGCTTTGACATTGTGGTGTCCTGTACGGCAAGCCCCTTGCCCATCATCGGCAAGGGCTTGATGGAACGGGTGATTCGCCAGCGCAAACACCGCCCGGTGTTCATGGTGGACCTGGCGGTGCCGCGTGACATCGAGCCAGAAATCGCGCGGATGGACGATGTATTCCTCTACACGGTGGATGATCTGGCCAGCATCGTGCGCGATGGCATGGATGCACGACAGACTGCTGTGGTGGAAGCAGAGGCCATCATCGAGCAGCAGGTCGTCGAATTCATGCAGTGGCTGGGCAAGCGGGAAGTGGTGCCCACCATACGTGCGCTGCGCGATCATGTTGAACGCTTGCGCCGCCATGAGATGGAACGCGCGCAAAAGCGGCTGGCACAAGGCGAAGACCCACAACAGGTGCTGGAGCAATTCGCCCACAGCCTGACCAACAAATGGTTGCATGAGCCCACCCAGGCGCTGCAACAAGCCGATAGAGATGAGCGCAGCCAGCTGATTCGCCTGCTTGGTCGGCTCTACCATTTCACGGATCACCTCTAGCGGCAGCAGCCCTACCCCGCGCATGCCCCCTTGATCCGTTTGACAGGAATACCCATGAAAGCCTCGATTGCCCAGAAGCTGGCCCAACTGGCCGACCGTCTGGAAGAAGTCAACCATTTGCTGGCCTCACCCGAGGCGACCGCCAAGATGGAGCAGTTCACCCGCCTCTCCCGCGAGCATGCCGAGCTGTCGCCGGTAGTCGAACTGTTTCAGCGCTTCCGCCAGCAGGAACAAGACATGCAGGATGCCGAAAACCTGCTGTCCGACCCGGAGATGGCCGAGTTTGCCGCCGAGGAATTGCGTGAGGGCAAGCTGGTCTTGCAAGCCCTGGAGCAGGACTTGCAACGTGCCTTGCTGCCCAAGGACCCCAATGACGAGCGCAATGTGTTTCTGGAAATCCGCGCCGGTACCGGTGGGGATGAGTCGGCGCTGTTTGCCGCCGACCTGTTTCGCATGTACAGCCGCTTTGCCGAGCGGCAGCGCTGGCAGGTGGAAATCGTCTCCGCCAGCGAGTCCGACCTCGGCGGCTACAAGGAAATCATTGCCCGGGTAATCGGCTTCGGTGCTTACTCGCAGCTCAAGTTCGAATCCGGCGGGCACCGGGTACAGCGGGTACCCGCCACCGAAACGCAGGGCCGTATCCACACCTCAGCCTGCACGGTAGCCATCATGGCCGAAGCGGATGAGCTGGCCGAGGTCAACCTGAATCCGGCAGATCTGCGTATCGACACCTTCCGCGCCAGCGGGGCCGGTGGTCAGCACATCAACAAAACCGACTCTGCGGTACGGGTCACCCACCTGCCAACCGGCATCGTGGTGGAGTGCCAGGACGATCGCTCGCAACACAAGAACAAGGCGCGCGCGCTGGCCGTATTGGCTGCCCGCATCCAGGACCGGGAAGTACAGGCCAGACAAGCTGCCGAGGCAGCCACCCGCAAATCGCTGATCGGCTCCGGCGACCGTTCCGAGCGCATTCGTACCTATAACTTCCCGCAGGGACGCGTCACCGACCATCGCATCAACCTGACACTGTACAAGATTGATGCCATCATGGACGGAGACTTGGGGGAACTTACCCAGGCGCTGATTACCGAACATCAGACTGAACTGCTGGCCGAGCTGGGCAATGACTGATCGCCTGTAAGAATGCAGTCTCCCCGGCGACCAAGCGGTATTGCCGAGGAGATCATCATGCTGATACGCCACCCTGCCGATATTGCCCCGTCGGAAATCACCGACCGCACCCTGTTCGAGCAACGCCGACAGTGGCTGAAAACGGCATCAGGCCTCCTGCTGGCCGGTAGTGGCCTGCTGCCTTCCATCGCCGAAGCCGCCTTGCCCAAGGCCAGCAAAAGCCCGCTCTCGACCAATGAGCCGGTCAATGCCCTGCAGGAAATCACCGGCTACAACAATTTCTACGAATTTGGCACCGGCAAGGATGAGCCCGCACAGAACGCACGCAGCCTGAAAGTCCGACCGTGGACGGTACAGGTCAGCGGCGAGGTCAAACAAGCCAAGACCTTTGATATCGACAGCCTGATCAAGCAGTTCCCGCTGGAGGAGCGTATTTACCGGCTACGCTGCGTAGAAGGCTGGTCGATGGTGATTCCCTGGGTGGGGTTTCCGCTGGCCAGTTTGCTTAAAGCGGTAGAGCCTACCGGCAAAGCCAAATTTGTGGCGTTTGAAACCCTGAATCGGCCCAGCGAGATGATCGGTCAGCAGTCTGGCGTGCTGGACTGGCCCTATGTGGAAGGCCTGCGGCTGGACGAGGCCATGCACCCGCTCACCCTGCTGGCGGTAGGCCTCTACGGCGACGTGCTGCCCAACCAGAACGGGGCCCCGATTCGGTTGGTGGTGCCGTGGAAATACGGCTTCAAGAGCATCAAGTCTATCGTCCGCATTCGGCTGGTGGAGGCCTTGCCACCCACCACCTGGAACAAGACCAACCCGCGCGAGTACGGCTTCTACTCCAATGTGAATCCGGAGGTGGATCACCCGCGCTGGAGCCAGAAGACCGAGCGCCGTATCGGCGAATTCAGCCGCCGCAAGACCTTGCCTTTCAACGGCTATGCCGAGCAGGTGGCCAGCCTGTACAGCGGCATGGACCTACGCCGCTACTACTGAGGGACAGCCGATGTTGAGCTACTGGCGCAAGCTGCACTGGACGGTGCGTCTGAAATGTCTGCTGTGGCCGCTCTTGCTGCTGCCACTGGCACGTCTGGCGGTCGCTGCCTGGCACGATATTCACCATGGCAGCCTGTGGTTGAGCGCCAATCCGATTGAGTTCATCCTCCGCTCCACCGGCACCTGGGCGCTGACCTTCCTGCTGTGTACGCTGGCGGTTACCCCGTTGCGGCAGCTGCTGCAGCGCCCCGAGCTGCTGCGCATCCGTCGCCTGCTGGGCCTGTTTGCCTTCTTCTACGCCTGCCTGCACCTGGGTACCTATCTGTGGCTGGATCAGGGTTGGGACTGGATGGGCATGCTGAAAGACGTATGGAAGCGCCCCTTCATCACGGTTGGCATGACCGCCTGGTTGCTGCTACTGCCGCTGGCGGCCACCTCCACGCGCTGGGCGATGCGCAAGCTGGGCCGCCGCTGGCAAAGCCTGCACCGGCTGGCCTATCTGGCCCCGGCATTGGGCGTGCTGCACTATTGGTGGCTGGTGAAGGCGGACTACCGCACACCCCTTTTGTTCGGCCTCAGCCTGCTGTTGCTGCTCGGCTGGCGAGTATGGCGCAAACAGCAAGCGAGTGCGGCACCGGCTCAGGTCGCCCGCCAGCGTTGATACAGATAAGCCGAGAAGTACACCAGTCCGGCCAGTGGCCACAGGTCGGCCGCCAGATCCGCCACCGCATTGAAATTCTGCAAATGCCCCATCGACCAGCGGAACAATTGCAGCATGGCGACGGGATTGGCGGTTAGCGGCCAGTAGTAGCTGACCACTTCACTCCCCAGCAGCAAGAGGATGGCCAGCATGGCCTGGTAGCGCCGTGGCAAGCGGAAAATGCTGGCCAAGACCAGCCAGCCCAGCACTTGCCCCACCACCACCGTGACATTGAGCCAACTGAAGAAGGCAGCAGGCTTGAGCAGCATCCCGGCCATCACCCCTTTCACCAGCAAGGCGCCCGTGGCCATGATCAGCATGGCACGCAAGGTATGCTGCGGCCGCTGCAGCAAGGTCGCCAGAAAGATGCCCACGCTGGTGAAGTGCAGTGCCGCCCCCCCGCCCTCCAGCAGGCGCAGGAACAAGGCCGGATCCGTGATAGGCGATTCAAACGGCTGTGGCAAGCCCGTGGGCAGCAGCACAATGCCAAATAACGGCGTCGCCGGGTTGGTCTGACCGATCAGCCAGAGCAGCAGCAACACTACGCCAAAATCCGCCAGTGGGCCATCGCGGAAAACCTGATGCCGCCAGCGGAACAGAGCCGCGGCAAACGGTAGCTTGCGGCCCCACACCGGCAACAGCGCCCCGAGCGCGCCGCCCAGCGTATTCGCCAGCAAGTCAACGTTGGAGGCATTGCGATTGGGCAGGTATTGCTGCAACAGTTCGATCAGCAGGCTGAGTGCGGCACTGAGCAACACCGTTCGCAACCAGGCATGCCAACCCAGTCGGCGACGGCGACCATCCAGCCACAGCGCGGCCCCCAACGGCATGAACGCAACGATGTTGAGGCCAAAATCAAAGCGGGAAAAGTAATAGGGCCAGTCATAGCCTAAAAACGCGCCGAACGGCACCCCCGTGTCCTGCCAGCCCTGCAAAGGGAACAACCCGGCGGTCAGCAGCAGCAATGACAGCCAGAACGCCACAAACCGCGGGATGCGGCTCTCGGCAGGATGGCGGGACAGGTAAGACACCGAAAACATGGGGGACAGCACGCTCCGTAACGCAGTGGCTCACGCTGCCTACTGTCCTTTCAGGATAGGGGGAAGCGTTTGCAAAACAATACGGTACGTCTACACTGAGGATCACAGGTCCATTCGTTGGCGCAAGTCGCCAGGAGCACCCGATGCACAGACCCATACTGCTGGTCGTTGACGACGAACCGTTCAATCTCGAGATCATATGCGAATATCTGGAAGAGATCGACTGTGAGATTGATACGGCGGTTGATGGTGAACAAGCCTGGGCCAAGTTGCAGTCCGCGCCCGGACGTTATGACCTGGTGGTGCTGGACCGGATGATGCCTCGCATGGATGGTATGCAGGTCTTGGCCAACATCAAAGGGGATCCGCTGCTGAAAGCCTTACCGGTGATCATGCAGACAGCGGCGGCGGCCAAGGAGCAGGTGCTGGATGGCCTGCGGTTAGGTGCCTACTACTACCTGACCAAGCCGTTCGAGAGCGATGTCCTGCTCACGGTGATCCGCACCGCCTTGAACGACCGGATGTCGCAACTGGCTGTCATTCAGCAGATGGAAGAGCAAAAGGCCATGCTCGACCTGCTGTGCGAGGGCACCTTCCAGCTGCGCACCTTGGCCGAGGCGCGCCGTCTGGCGGCCTCACTGGCCAATATCTGCCCCAACTCGTCCATTGTGGCACTGGGGCTGGCCGAGCTGCTGGTTAATGCCATTGAACATGGCAATCTGGGCATTGGCTATGAAGAAAAATCCACACTGATGTCCACGGGCAACTGGGCGCGTGAAGTCGAGCAGCGGCTTGAGCATCCGGATTATCACCATAAAGTGGTCTCCGTGCGCTTCCATCGCATGCCGGACCAAATTCAGCTGCATATCACCGACCAGGGCGAAGGCTTTGAGTGGCAGCGCTTTACCGAGCTGGACCCCACACGCGCCTTTGATTCCCATGGGCGCGGCATTGCGCTGGCCCGGCAGCTGTCATTTCAAAAGCTGGAGTATCTCGGCAAGGGTAACGAGGTGGTCGCTACCCTGCTGCTGAGCTAGGTTCCCGGCTTACGGAAAAGCCGGATGGTTGTTTGGGGTGTTGAAGTCTTCGCGCAGGATGTGGTTCAGCGGGGTCTTGCGTTTGGCATTCATGAACCAGCGGTTATAGATGCCAGTCGCCTCACCACCAATCATGATGTCGGACAGAGTACGGTTCAACGCCTTGAGCAAGTCCGGGTCGCTCTTGCGCAGCAGCAGGCCATAGGGCTGCACCGACAGGTATTCATGGGCAAAGGCATAGGCATCCGGGCCTGCCTTGCTGTGGGCAGCATGATCCAGCAACTGCGTGTCGTCATAGGCCAGACCATCCACCTTGCCTTGTTCCAGCAAAGTCCATAGCTCGTCAGCAGTCTTGCCCGGCACAAACACATAGTTATAATGTTTTTCATTGGACAACTGGGTAATCAGCTTGGTCGCGGTGGTTCCTGGCATCACGCCCAGCCGCAGGCCCTTGTAGGCGGCCAGGCTGGTCAGCTTACGGTCTTTACGCCCCATGACGCGAGTGCCGGTCACAAAGATGGTGTGCGAGAAGGCATACTTCTGCTGCCGTTCTGCCGTGTTGGTAGTACCCCCACACAGGATGTCGTACTGGCCACCATCCAGCAGTGAAAAGCGGGTCTTGGAATCCAGCGGCACCCACTTGATGCGGATCTCCCCGCCTGCCTTCTTGCTCAGGTCTTGCAGGAATCGCTTGCACAGTTCCACCGCATAACCGGTGGGCTGCCCGGCCTCGACAAAAGAGAAAGGCTCATCATCGGTCCAGTGCCCCAAGCGAATTTCCTTGGTTTGCATAATCCGGTCCAGCGTCGGATCTGCCAAGGACAATACAGGGGTCGCCGCCAGAGCGAGGGCCAGCAGTTTAAGCGAGTTCATGATGAATGCATCCGGGAAAAAGGGCTTCTTTTACCCTAGGCGCCACCTGCCTGACAAGCAAAATGACGACGACAAACGGTCAGAATACGACCCGTCTCAGCGGCCCAGCCAAAAAAGCAGCACCATGACACACAACAGTAAAGCCACCACCAGCAGCAACCAGCTCTGCCGGCGTTGTTCGCGAGCCAGATGCATATAAGCCTGCACCAGGGTCTGGCTATGATCTTTCGATAGCAGTTGATCCAGCTTGCGCGGCCAGGCCGGTACGCTGGCCGCCCAGTGTGGAGCCTCCTGCTTCAGGGTGCGCCACAGCCCCCGCCAGCCAATCTGCTCGTTCATCCAGCGCTGCAGGAAGGGCTTGGCGGTCTGCCACAGGTCCAGTTGCGGATCGAGCTGGCGCCCCAGTCCTTCAATGTTGAGCAAGGTCTTTTGCAGCAACACCAGCTGTGGCTGCACTTCTACATTGAAGCGGCGGGAGGCTTCAAACAGCCGCAACAGCACCTGGCCGAAACTGATTTCAGCCAGCGGCTTGTCAAAGATCGGCTCAAACACGGCGCGCAACTCTTTTTCCAGCTCATCAGGCCGAACATCGGCGGGTACCCAGCCAGACTCGATATGGGTGGTGGCAATACGGCGGTAATCGCGGTTGAAGAAAGCGAGGAAATTGACTGCCAGAAAGTGCTTGTCGACATCCGACAAGGTGCCGATGATGCCAAAATCCAGCGCAATGTAACGCCCATCCGCCGCCACCAGGATATTGCCGGGGTGCATGTCGGCGTGGAAGAAACCATCACGAAACACCTGGGTGAAAAAAATCTCCACCCCGTAACGCCCCAGCGTGGGCAGGTCGATGCCTGCCGCCTGCAGTTGCTCAATCTGGCTGATCGGCGTGCCATCCATCCACTGCATCACCATCACATCGCGACTGCAATAATCCCAGTAGATCTCCGGCACCAGCAGCATGCTGGACCCGGTGAAATTGCGCCGCAACTGGCTACCGTTGCCCGCCTCTTTCATCAAGTCCAGCTCGTCATGCAGGTACTTGTCGAACTCGGCGACCACTTCGCGCGGGCGCAAGCGCTTGCCGTCCGCCGACAGACGCTCGACCAGCCCTGCCAGCGTTCGCATCAAGGCGAGGTCAGATTCAATGACCGGGGCAATGCCCGGCCGCAATACCTTGACCGCCACCGGACGGCCGTCCGGCAACACGGCATAGTGCACTTGTGCCACCGAGGCACTGGCCACCGGCGCCAGGTCAAAGCGGGTAAACAGCTGGTTCACCGAGCGACCGAGGCTGGCCTCCAGAATGTCACGCGCCGCCTCGCCAGGGAACGGCGGGACTTTATCCTGCAGCCGGGCCAGCTGATCGGCAATATCGGGGGGTAACAAGTCACGCCGGGTGGACAGTACCTGGCCAAACTTGACGAAAATCGGCCCCAGCGACTCCAGCGCCAGCCGCAGCCGCTCGCCACGTGGGGCATCCAGTCGCCGCCAGAACAGCAGTCCGCCCACCAGCCGCCGCGCCCAGCGCGTTCGACTGTGCCCCAGCAAAAACTCATCCAGTCCGTAGGCAAAAATGACCCAGACGATGCGGCACAGACGGAACAACCGCATCAGGCACTGTCTCCAGTGGCACTCCGTTGCGCCTCCAGCAAGCTCAGCCGAGCCTCCAGCCGGGCGACATCGTCGCGCAGGGTGTCAATGTCATTCACAAAACGGGACACGGCCGTCGGGTCCGCCAACAAGCCCGCTTCATCCCGGGCGTATTCGGCCAATTGCTGCCCCAGCACGTGCCATTGCTCATGGTGTGTCGCCCAGTATTGCTGCCATTGCCGGGCAATTGGCGTCGCTGCCGCATCGCCCAGCAGGCGGGACAGGTCGGCGGATACGTCCCACTGCAGGGCTTGCAACACCTCACCCAAGGCAGCCGCCAGCGCCGGATCACCACTGATCTGCACCGCTCCACGCCGCTGGGCGGCGTCACCCAGCATCAGCGGCAAACTGGACAGCGGTATGCGGATGCTGGCATCCGGCTCGGCATCACCCGGCAAGGCGTGCAGATAGCCATCTGGCTGGATCAGCGCCACCACCTGCAAGGGCGACTCACCCAGCGCCACCTTGCGCCCGGCAAAGGGGCGCAGCTGTTCACACAGCCAATCCTGCTGCTGCAGCAAATGATTGAAGGCCGAGATTGCCAGATGCGCCATCATGCGTGCCCACCCCCGCTGAGGTTCAAGCCCACCACACCGGCCACGATCAGGGCAATCGATGCCAGCTTGAGCGGGGTCAGGCTTTCCTTGAACAGCCACCAGCCGATCACCGCCATCAAGGCAGTACCCGCTCCCGACCAGATGGCGTAAACCGTGCTGATCTCCAGTTTCTTGACCGTCAGGCCCAGCAACCAGAATGACACGCCATAACCGAGCACCACCATCACCGAGGGCAGCAGGCGGCTGAAGCCCGCCGAGGCCTTCAGCGATGCGGTTGCCACCAGTTCAGCCGCGATGGCGGCGGCCAGCAGGCCCCAGGCATTCATGATCAGACCTTGAATCCCTTGTGCAGGGCGACCACACCGCCGGTCAGGTTGAAATAGTCGGCACTGGCAAAGCCGGCATCCAGCATCATCTGCTTCAGGGTGTCCTGATCCGGATGCATGCGGATCGACTCGGCCAGGTACTGGTAGCTCTCGGCATCACCCGCCACCAGCTTGCCCATCATCGGCAGCAGCTTGAAGGAGTACACATCATAGGCCTTGGACAGCGGCGCCCACACCTTGGAAAATTCCAGCACCAGCAAGCGGCCGCCCGGTTTCAGCACCCGGCACATCTCGGCCAGAGCCTTGTCCTTGTGCGTCATGTTGCGCAGGCCAAACGCCACGCTGACACAGTCAAAGTAGGCATCCGGGAACGGCAGCTTCTCGGCGTCACACAGCAGGCTGGGCACCAACAAGCCGTCATCCAGCAGGCGATCACGCCCGACTTGCAGCATGGAGCTGTTGATGTCGGTATGCCACACTTCGCCGCTCCGCCCGGCCTTGCGAGCAAAGGCACGGGTCAGGTCACCCGTACCGGCGGCGATGTCCAGCACCTTGCTGCCGCTGCGCACGCCACTCTGGGCGATGGTGAACTGCTTCCACACCCGGTGCAGGCCTGCCGACATCAGGTCGTTCATCAGGTCATATTTCTGCGCCACCGAGTGGAATACCCCGGCCACCTTGCGTGCCTTGTCCTGCTCTTCAACCTGCTGATAACCAAAGTGGGTCTGTGTCATGTTTGCTTACTCCTTCACCGGCTCAGGCCGGGTCTCGCGAAGCGCCTGCCGCAGCCAGTCGCGCCAGATAATCCTGCCAGTTGGCCGCATGCTGCTGCCCCAGCTGGTACAGCCAATCCCATGAATACAGGCCGGTATCATGGCCATCGTCAAACACCAGCTTGACGGCGTAATGGCCGACGGGCCGGATGTCCACGATATTCACCAGCCGCTTGCCCACCTGCAGTACCGCCTGTGAGGGCGAATGGCCCCGTACTTCGGCACTGGGCGAAAACACCCGCAGGTACTCGCAATCGAGCATGAAATGCGCACCATCCGAGAAGCGCAGCTCCAGCTGTCGCGATTGTTGGTGCAGGATCAGATCGGTGGGATGCGGCATGTCCGCCATGGCGGCTCACTTCTTTCTAAAACAGTTGTCTATGATAGCGCAGCGTGACAGGTGCCGGATACTGCGGCAACGCAACACAAGCTGTCATTTTTCTGTAATATGAAATATCTATGCTGTCGCGCATCAACAAGCAGATCAGCAGGTGGGGGGAAGTCATGGCAGCGAACATTCTGGTAGTGGAAGATGAGCCCGCCATTCAGGAATTGATTGCCTTCAATCTGGAACAGGCTGGCCATCACGTATTGCGTGCCGACACCAGCGAACGTGCCCAGCATCTGGTGAAGAATGCCTTGCCGGACCTGATTCTGCTGGACTGGATGTTGCCTGGTCAGAGTGGCATCGACTTTGCCCGCCGCATGCGCTCGGATGACCGCACCCGCCCGATCCCCATCATCATGCTCACAGCCCGTTCCGACGAGCAAGACAAGATCATGGGGCTGGAATGCGGCGCGGACGACTACGTCACCAAGCCTTTCTCGCCGCGTGAGTTGTTGGCCCGCATCAAGGCCGTCCTGCGCCGCCGTGCACCCCAGATGACTGACGATGTGGTGGAAGTGCGCGGCCTGCGGCTGGACCCGCAAACCCATCGCGTCACCAGCCACGGCTCACCGATGGATCTGGGCCCGACCGAATTCCGCCTGCTGCACTTTTTCATGACCCACGCCGAGCGGGTACATTCCCGCACCCAGTTGCTCGACCAGGTATGGGGCGACCATGTGTTTGTAGAAGAACGTACCGTGGATGTACATATCCGGCGGCTGCGCTCCTCACTGGAGCCCAGCGGGCACGACAACCTGATTCAGACAGTACGCGGCGCAGGCTACCGCTTTTCTACCCAACCCGCCTGACCCCCGGTCAGCGATCCGGCGCGTTTCCCTCCCGCATGGAAACGCGCTACCCTTGCGCCCATGAGTGACCTCCCCTTTTTCTCAGCCAAGGCGCAACCTCGCGTCAAGCGCTACCCGCCCCTGATGAAGTTCACCAGTCGCCTGCTGGGTGCCCTGCTGCCAGCCGCAGCGCTGATCTGGCTGGTGGGTTTCTTCGGCAGCAGCCATAGCGCCTGGGTGCTGGCCGCCACCTTACTGGCCGTGGCGCTGGCGTACCAACTTTGGCAACTGTACCGGCTTAACGCCTGGCTGCTGGACCCCCACCCCGAATCGGTGCCGGACGGGGTGGGCAACTGGGGGGAAATCTTCAGCGCGCTGTACCGGCAGGAAAAGCGTCGCCGCAAGGACCAGCGCCGCCTGACCGCCACCCTGTCGCGCTTCACCCTGGCGGCAGAAGCCTTGCCGGATGGCGTGGTGGTGCTGAATGATAACGACCGCATCGAGTGGTGCAACCGGGTGGCCGAGCATCACCTTGGCCTCTCCCGCAAGCGCGATCTTGGCCTGACCATCAGCTACCTGATTCGTCAGCCCCACTTCGTTGAGTACGTCAACAACGAGCGTTATACCGAGTCGATCAGCCTGCACCCGGTGCACGCACCCGACACCCTGCTATCGATCCAGATTTTCCCGTTTGAGGCCACCCTCAAGCTGCTGGTCACCCGCGATGTCACCCAGCTGGAAAAAGTCAGCGTGGTACACCGGGACTTTGTCGCCAACGTCTCACACGAGCTGCGCACGCCGCTGACCGTGGTCGGTGGTTTTCTGGAGACGCTGCTGGATCTGGAACAGCCCAATCGCGACATCGAACACCGCTACATGCGGATGATGCAGGAGCAGACCCGCCGAATGCAGCGCCTGGTGGACGATTTGCTGACCTTGTCACGCCTGGAGAGTCACAGCGGCGAGCACCGCGAAGAGGATGTTAACCTGTCCCTGCTGCTGCAGATGCTGGCGCAGGAGGCCGAGGGCTTGTCCGGTGGTCGTCATGTGGTGGTGCTGGAAAATCATGGCCCAGCCTGGCTGCGTGGCAATCGGGATGAGCTGCACAGTGCGCTCGGCAACCTGGTCAGCAACGCCGTGCGCTATACCCCGGAAGGCGGGTGCATCACCTTGCGCTGGCAGAAGCAGGGAGACGGTGTTTGTTTCTCGGTCTGCGATACAGGTATCGGTATTGCCCCGGAACATCTGGACCGGCTGACCGAGCGCTTCTACCGCGTGGATCGCAGCCGCTCACGGGACACGGGCGGCACCGGTCTCGGCCTCGCCATTGTCAAACATGCCCTGCTGCGCCACCAGGCCCAGCTTGACATCCGGTCGATATCCGGCGAAGGCAGTACCTTCAGCGCCACGTTTCCGCCGGAGCGCATTGTCAACCGCTAAGCAGAACAGGCAGCACAATGGCTCGCCAGGCATTATGCTGCAAGCAGGCCCCTGAACGGAGGCAACATGCCCCGCTGCTTTGCCCTTTCCCCTAAAAATGCCTCACTCCAGCCATGAGTGTTCAGCGCTCACTGGTTCAAACCATTCTGCAGACCATACTGCTGCGCGTCGGCTTGCTGCTGCTGGCCGTACTATTGGCTGGGCATGCCTATGCTCGCTGGCTATTGCAGCAGGAAAAGTTGTATGACTTAGAGCAAATGCTGCATGGCGTCAGTCGAGAACTCAGCAGCTTTATGCGCGCCCACCCAGATAGCCTGACGCGGTTAGACAGCTTCCACCCTACGACCCTTCCCGGCACACAACTCTGGCTGTTTGATGCCCAAGGACATGCCCTGCTGAGTCCCATGGTTGCGCCACGTGGGCCGAATGGGCGCCTGCAGCTGACCCCGCAGCAGCTGGCGCTGCTGGACTGGCGCGCCAATCTGCCCGCACAAGGCAATCTGGTGCACGATACCCAGTTGATCAGAGTCGTGACTTTGGCCCAGCAGCGCTGGGCCTTGGTTGCCTTGCTGCCTCTCAGTGCCCTAAATACGCAACTATGGTTGATTACCCTGCCAGTTGCTTTTTTCGGTTTACTGAGTGTCTTGTTGGGCGTCTGGACTCTGCGCAGCACCCTGAAGCGGCAGCTGGTCCTGCCCTTGCAGCGGCTGGCTGCGGCGCATGCCGCCATTGGTCAAGGCAACTATCGGCCTGACATCCCGGAGAATCCGCTCTCCGAAGTCCATGCCCTGAGTCAGGCCACTCGCCTGATGGCTCAGGCGCTGGATGAGCGAGACCAGGCCTTGCAGGCCAGTACGGAGAGCCTGGTCCAGCAGATGATGCTGGCCGAAGCCCAGCAGGCACGCCTGCAAGGCATACTGGCCACCATGCCCGATCCGGCTTTCCTGATGACCGCCGAGGGCGTGTTTGTGGATATCCTCGGCAAGCCGCACCTGCATCGACCCAGCGCGCTGCTGGGCCGCAGCCTGCTGGATTTGCCCTTGCCACCGTGGGATGAGGTGGTCCGCAACGAACTGAAGCGCTGTCTGGCGGGCGAGGCCGTGACGTATGAACTGATGCTGGAAGGCCAGGAAGGTCCGGTCTGGCTGGAGGCGCATATGGCCCCCATGCAGCAGCCCGCGCCCTTGGGGGCGGCGATCATTGCCGTCGCCCGCAACATCACGGCCCGCAAGCTGGCCGAACAGGAGCTGGCGCGCCACCGCGACCATCTGCAGGAGCTGGTTGCCCAGCAAACCGAGCAGCTGTTGCAGGCCAAAAATGTGGCGGAAACCGCCAACCGGGTCAAGTCGGAGTTTCTCAGCAATATGTCGCACGAGCTGCGCACCCCGATGCACGCCATCCTCAGTTTCTCCCGACTTGGGCTAGAGCGGGGTGCGCAAGATGCAAGCAAGGCCCAACGCTACTTTCAGAACATCCAGGAAGCCAGCACCCGCTTGCTGGCCCTGATCAATGACTTGCTGGACCTCAGCAAGCTCGAAGCCGGCAAGATGTCCTACGATTTTCGCTTGCAGGCGCTGGCCCCGCTGGTGACCGATTGCCTGCGGGAAATCCAGGGCTTGCTGGAAGCCCGCCAAGTGCAGCTCATCCTTCCTGAGGCGTCGCTGCTGCAACACAAGGTATGGTGTGATGCCTTGCGATTCGGGCAGGTGTTGCGCAATCTGCTGGCCAATGCCCTCAAGTTCGTGCCGCAGTCAGGCACCATCACCCTCAGCGTGACCCCCTGGCTGGAACCCGGCTGGCTGGCGCTCGGTATCAGCAATAGCGGCAGCCCGATACGGGAGGATGAGCTGGAGCTGATTTTCGACAAATTCGTGCAGGGTCGGCAGCATCGTGCACCCTCCGGGGGTACCGGCTTGGGCCTGCCGATCTGCCGCGAAATCATGCAGGCCCACGGCGGGCGTGTCTGGGCGTCCAACCTGCCCGATGGGCAGGGGGTCTGCTTTACCGTCTTGCTGCGGCAGAACCCGGACGTTGTCGTTAGCCCTTCCGCTCAATGAACTCAATCTTGTAGCCATCCGGGTCCTCAACAAAGGCGATGACCGTCGTGCCATGCTTCATCGGCCCCGCCTCCCGCACCACCTTGCCCCCCTTGGCTCGCACCTGATCACAGGCCGCCGCCGCGTTCTCCACCTCCACGGCCAGATGACCAAAGGCATTGCCCAGCTCGTAGGCATCGGTGTCCCAGTTATGGGTCAACTCCAGCACGGTATGCTGAGCTTCCTCACCATAGCCGACAAAGGCGAGTGTAAAGCGCCCTTCCGGATAGTCCTGTCGGCGCAACAGGCGCATGCCCAGCACCTCGGTATAAAACTGCAAGGACCGTTCCAGTTGCCCGACCCGCAGCATGGTATGCAGCAAACGCATGATCTGTTCTCCAATGCTATTGAAGAACTACCCTAACACAGCCCTTCGCTTGTCGGGTAGTCGACCACTGCCTACAATCAGCCTACCTGACTGAGCCACCCTGTTCATGCGCCTCCTAATCCTGTGCCTGTCCCTGTTCTTGAGCGGTTGCCAGACGGTCGGCTATTACCTGCAGGCCGCACAAGGCCATGCCGATCTGCAGCATCGGGCGCGCCCGATCGAGGCAGTATTGGCCGACCCCGCCACACCCGCCCCCTTGCAGCAGCAATTGCGATCCGCTCAAGCCATTCGGCGTTATGCCAGCGTGCAAATCGGCCTGCCGGACAATGCCAGCTACACACGCTACAGTGCGCTGGACCGCCCCTATGTGCTGTGGAATGTGGTCACCACCCCGCCGCTCTCCCTGCTTCCGCAGCAGCACTGTTTCCTGTTCGCCGGTTGTGTCAGCTACCGGGGGTATTTTGATGCGGAGAGCGCCCGCCGGGTCGCACAGCAAGCCGCCGCCGAAGGGCAGGATGTGTTTCGCTACGGCGTTCCCGCCTATTCCACCCTGGGCTGGTTTGATGACCCCCTGCCCAGTACCATCATCCAGTATGACCGCCCGACGCTGGCACGGCTGATCTTCCATGAGCTGGCCCATCAGGTGGTCTATGTGGCGGACGACAGCACCTTCAATGAGGCCTTCGCCACCAGCGTGGAGCTGGAAGGACTGACTCGCTGGCTCGCCAGTGAAGCGACCGCTGACGAACGGGTGCAGTACCTGCTGGAGGACAGCCGCCATCAGGCGGTGCAGCAGTTGCTGGAAGACGGGCGGCAACAGTTGACTACCCTGTACCAGGGGCCTCTGAGCGATGCGGAGAAGTTGCAGCAAAAACAGCAGATCCAGCAACAGATGGCGGATCACTATCAAGCACTCCGCACACGCTGGCCTGATTACCGGGGCTATGCACAATGGTTTCAGCCTTACCCCAATAATGCCCAGCTGGCGACGCTGGCCACCTACCAGCGCTGGGTTCCGGCGTTCCGGCAGCTGTTCGCGCAAAACGGTAGCGATTTCTCCCGCTTCTACAGTGCGGTCAAAGCACTGGCGCAGTTGCCTGCGCCTCAGCGCCAGCAGCAGCTGTCTGCCTTGCTGCCCGCACCCTGACTCAGCCTAGCCGCATCCAGCGATGGCCCTGCTGCTTTAATACGCTGCGCAAGTGCAAATACGATGGGCACAGGCGAGCCACTTCTGCCCAGAAGCGAGGGGAATGGTTGAACTCCAGCAGGTGGGCCAGCTCGTGGCACACCACATAGTCCACCACTTCGGGTGGGGCTTGCAGCAGACGCCAGTTCAGGCGTATCTCACCGTGCCGGTTACAGCTGCCCCAGCGTCCACGTGCAGAAGACAAACTCAGCGGGGGTACCGGGCGCTGCATCATCGCCGCAAAATGGCTCAGCCGTGCCAGCAAGTAGGGCAGGGCCTGCTGGCGGTAATAACGGCTGACCGCCTGCGGCAAGGCGTCTGCCGCTGCCGCAACCGGCACACGCACCACCAGATGCGCCCCATCCCGCTCAACCCGGCTGCTGCGGCCTGCGGCGGGAAGGCACACCAAGGTCAAGGGCTCACCCAGCCATTCCACGGTGCCACCATCCTGCAGCGCAGGCACGGGCTCCGCAGCGGTTTGCAGATGACGCAGCAGCCAGCTGGCCTTATCTCGCAGCAGCGGCGTGAGGTCATGCAGGGGGTAGCGCTGCGGCAGCTGCAGGGTGAGCTGCCCGTCACGGATCAACAGGCCCACCGTGCGGCGGGCGCTACGTTTCAGCTGGATCGGCCAAGACTGCGATGCCAGCTGCAGGGTGCCGCCCTGCTCAGTCAGCTGCCAGCTTAGCGCGGCAGCGTGCTGATGCGCTGGACTTCGTCTTCGATCCACGTCTCAGCCACATCGGTCAGCGTCGTCGCATCCCGACCTTCCGGATAAACCGGGCGGCCAATGCTCACCGTGATGGTGCCAGGTCGCTTCCACCAGGAATTGCGCGCCCAGAATTCACCGGCATTGTGTGCCACCGGCACCAGCGGCACATCCAGCGCGCGAGCCAGCTCGGCACCGCCCTTCTTGTATTTGACGCGACGTCCCGGCGCAATGCGCGTGCCTTCCGGAAAAATCACGATCCAGAAACCATTGTCCAGGCGGTTGCGTGCCGCCGCTACCATCTTTTCCTTGGAGCGGGCACCGGCCTTGCGGTCGATGAAGATGGTGGAAATGGTGGCCAGGCCCCAGCCAAAGAACGGCAGCCAGCGCAGCTCCTGCTTGGCGATATACACCTGCGGCGGAAAGATGAACTGCAGTGCCATGGTTTCCCACGCTGACTGATGCTTGCTGTAGATCACCGCCGGACGGTCCGGGATATTCTCTGCCCCTTCCACCACATACTTGATGCCGCAGATATGCTCGATCACCCACATGGTGATGAGGGTCCAGCCACGCTGGGTCATGATGCGGTAACGCAGCTGCGGCGGCAGTGGCAGGATCAGCACCCCGATCAGGCAGTACAGGGGGGTGGTCAACAGCGCAATCAGGTAGAACAACAGGGAGCGGATAACCAGCATGGCGGGGTTTTCGTCACAAAAGGGGGGAGTTTAAGGGATGAATCATCATTCTTTCAGTACCATGTCGATGCACAGTACCGAGGCCAGCATCAGCCGCATCAGCTCCGGCTGGTTACAGGCTTGCGGGTCCAGCTCCAGCCGGTAATCGTCAGCGGTGGTAAACAGCTCTTTCACAAAGCCGTTCCAGACTTTGGTGATGGTAGCCCAATGCTTCTGCTCGTCCACCACCCGATAATCACGGCCGCGCCAATGCCCCAGCAGGCGGCCGACCTCATGATCGGTCCGGTCAAGCAGCTGAAACGCACCACCCGACGACAAGGGTATCTGCTGGAAACAGCCCAGGTAACTGCCATCATGCAGATGCACCTTGACCGTGGAGCGGAGGAAGGCAAAGCCGCGGCTCACCTCCATCACCAGATGGCCCTTGCGATCGCGCACCTGCAGGCGGAAGGGCAGGATACGCTTGTACTTGCCGTAACGAAAAGCCTTGTTGAACCAGTTCAGCTTCTCTTCCGTGCAGGTCAGCTGCAGCTGGCCGTGCTGATCCAGCACATCATAACCGTTGGCGGCCTTGAACACCCCGGGGTGTTCACGCACATGCAAGACCGGACTGGCTTCCCAGCTCATCATTCCTCCGTCAGCAATCGCTGCACCACGGCCTGCAGATCGGGCTCAATACGGGTCCCTTTCGGCAGGCCGCCCTTGGCCAGGGTACGCTCGCCCTTGCCGGTGCGTACCAGCCAGGGACGGGTGCCCAGTGCCTGTCCTGCCTGCAGGTCACGCAGGCTGTCGCCCACCGCAGGCACCCCGTTCAGGTCCGCCAGACCGTAGTGCTGCATGATCTGGCGAAACAGGCCATCCTTGGGCTTGCGACAGTCACATGCCGCGTCCGGGCCATGCGGGCACCAGGTGATCAGGTCGATGCGCCCACCCAGCGGCTGCAGCAAGCGTTGCAGCTTGTCGTGCATCGCCTGCAAGGTGGCCAGGTCAAACAGGCCGCGGCCAATGCCGGACTGGTTGGTGGCCACCGCCACCGTCCAGCCCGCCTGGCAAGCGGACGCGACCGCTTCCAGGCTACCTGCTAACGGTATCCATTCCTCGGGTGACTTCACGAAGTCATCCCGGTCGTGGTTCAGCACGCCGTCCCGGTCCAGAATCAGCAGCTTCAACGAGGCGCTCACTCAGTCGGCCAACAAGGCGATTTCCGCCACCTGATTCATCAAGCCCGCCAGTGCCTGCAACAGGGCCAGGCGGTTCTGCCGTACCGCCAGATCGTCGGCCATCACCATCACCTGATCAAAGAAAGCATCCACCGGCGCACGCAGGCCCGCCAGCTGTTTCAGGCCGCCGGTGTAGTCGCCCTGCTGCAGGGCGGCGCGGACCGGGGCTTCCAGGGCGCGGGTTGCGTCAAACAAGGCCCGTTCAACATCTTCCTGCAGACGGGTCGGGTCGACCTCCGGCAAGGGCTCGCTGACCTTTTTCAGAATGTTGCGGATACGTTTGTCGGCGGCGGCCAAGGCTGCCGCTTCCGGCAGGCGGCGGAATTCCGCCACTGCCGCCAGACGGGCTCGTACACGGTCCAATTGCGCCGGTTGCAGTGCCAGTACAGCCTCCACCTCACGCGGATCAAATTCGCCAGACAGCAAATGCTTCAGGCGATCCTGCATGAAGCCGTTAACGCCTGCCACCACATCAGCTGCCAGCACGCCCGGCTCGAAGGTATCCGCCGTCATCTGCAGCAATTGCGGCAAGGACAGCGGCAGCTCAGCTTCCACCAGCATGCGCAGCACCCCCAGCGCGGCGCGGCGCAGGGCAAACGGGTCTTTGTCGCCGGTCGGAATCAGGCCAATACCGTAGATGCCCACCAGCGTTTCCAGCTTGTCGGCCAGCGCCACGCTGAGTGCGACCGGACCTTGAGGCAGGCTGTCACCGGCAAAGCGCGGGTGGTAATGCCCTTCAATGGCCGCAGCCACCTCAGCGTGCTCGCCATCCAGACGGGCATAGTAGGTGCCCATGATGCCTTGCAGCTCAGGGAATTCCCCCACCATGTCGGACAGCAGGTCAGCCTTGGCCAGACCGGCGGCACGGCTGGCCAGCGCACGGACCGCCCCCAGCAGCGCGGCAATCTCAGCTGCCAGCGCCTGCAGGCGGCTGACCCGTTGCAGCTGCGAGCCCAGCTTGTTGTGGTACACCACTTCGGCCAAACGCGGGATGCGACTGTCCAGCGGGTGCTTCTGATCCTGCTCGAAGAAGAACTGCGCGTCCGACAAGCGCGCGCGCAGCACCCGCTCATTGCCCTGAATGATGTGTGAGGGGTCAGCCGTTTCCAGATTGGACACCAGCAGGAAGCGCGGCAGCAGCTTGCCTTGGCGGTCCAGCAACGGGAAATACTTCTGGTTTTGCTGCATGGTCAGCATCAGGCACTCTTGCGGCACCTTGAGGAAGTCCGCGTCGAACTCGCCGACATAGACCTTGGGCCACTCTACCAGCGCCGTCACTTCGTCGATCAGCTCCGGTTCAGCGCCAATCACTGCATCCAGCCGCTCGGCTGCTTGCTGCAGCTCACGCTCGATCAGCGCCTTGCGCGCAGCGGTACTGGCCACCACCTTGCCCTGCTCGAACAGAACCCGCGCGTAATCATCCGCATGCGCGAGGGTGATCACGCCCTCAGAGAGGAAGCGGTGACCACGGGTATCCCGTCCGGCCTGCAATGCCAGCACCGATACCGGCAACACGGCGCTGCCGTGCAGTGCGATCAGGCTTTTCACCGGGCGTACGAACTGTACGTCGGAATCGCCCCAGCGCATCACCTTGGGGATCGGCAGCTTCTTCACTGCCAGCTGCAGCACATCCGGCAGCAGGCTGGCCAGCGGCTCACCGTCCCGGCGGCTGCGGTAGACAAACACCTCCTGCTTGCCGTCCGGCATGGTCTGCAAGGTGTTCCATTCCACGCCGCAGGAGCGGGCAAAGCCGAGCAGCGCCGGAGTGGGCTGCCCGTCTTTCAGGCCAGAGGCCACCGCCGGGCCTTTGCGCTCGATCTGCTGCTCGGGCTGCTGCGCCCGCACCTGCGGGATCCGCACCGCCAGGCGGCGCGGGCTGGCAAACGGCTGCCATTCCACCCCGGCATCCACCAGCTGCAGTTTCTGCAGCTCTTCGTACAGGGTCTGGGCGAAAACCTGCCCCAGGCGCGCCAGCGCCTTGGGCGGCAATTCTTCGGTGTGCAACTCAATCAACAGGGTGTCTTGCATGGTCTATCTCATCCGGGCAACACCTGCCGCAGCAGGTGTGAAAATCATGGCTGGCGGCAGGTCTTAGCCCTGCTTGCACATCGGGAAACCCAGCGCTTCGCGGCTATCATAAAATGCTTGCGCCACAGCACGGGCCAGATTGCGGATGCGGCCAATATAGGCTGCACGCTCGGTCACCGAGATGGCGCCACGGGCATCCAGCAGGTTGAAGGTATGCGCGGCCTTCAGCACCATTTCGTACACCGGCAGCGCCAGCCCCACCTGCTGCGTATTCATCACTTCCAGCAGGCGCTTGGCCTCGGACTCGAAGTAGTTGAACAGCGTGAACAGGCCGTCGACATTGCTGTGTTCAAAGTTGTAAGTGGACTGTTCCACTTCGTTCTGATGGTAGACATCGCGGTACCAGATCTTGCTGCCGTCCGGACCTTCTGCCCACACTAGGTCGTAGACATTTTCCACGCCCTGGATGTACATGGCCAGCCGCTCCAGCCCATAGGTGATTTCACCCAGCACCGGCTTGCAGTCCAACCCGCCCACTTGCTGGAAGTAGGTGAACTGGGTCACTTCCATGCCATTGAGCCACACCTCCCAGCCAAGGCCCCAGGCCCCCAGTGTCGGGTTTTCCCAGTCATCCTCAACAAAGCGGATGTCGTGCACGGTCGGGTCGATGCCCACAGCACGCAGGCTGTCGAGGTACAGTTCCTGGATGTTGTCCGGGTTCGGCTTCAACGCCACCTGAAACTGGTAATAGTGCTGCAGGCGGTTGGGATTTTCACCGTAGCGACCATCCTTCGGGCGGCGCGAGGGCTGCACATAGGCGGCGCGCCATGGCTCCGGGCCGATGGCCCGCAGGAAGGTGGCGGTATGGCTGGTCCCGGCGCCCATTTCCATATCGTAGGGTTGCAGCAAGGCGCAGCCCTGCTTACCCCAATACTGTTGCAGCGTTAGAATCAGATCCTGAAAAGTGCGCATACTCATCTAGCCTGTACCGGTTGCCGCCCGCGTGGCGGTCCATCCGGCCTGATGGCCGGAGGTTCAAAACGCTTGATTTTACTTGGAATGTGGTGCCGGCAAAAGAACGTTTTCCCATCCGAGCTGCAGAAAGCTGCCCATGTCTGATTGCGATCGCCCCAACCTGCCCCCCTGTCTGCGCAGCTTCGCCTTGCGGCAGCTGGAAATGCAGCATGCCCACCTACAGCCGCCCCTGATGGAGCGGGCGGGGCAGGCAGCGGCAGACTGGCTGCTGCCGCGCCTGCAAGCCGGGGACCGGTTACTGCTGCTGGCAGGCCCCGGCAACAATGGGGGCGACGTGCTGGTGATGGCCCGCCACCTGCACCAGCGCGGCGTACCGCTGCATCTGGTGTGGCTGGGCGAGGAGGCGCGACTACCCGGCGATGCCGCTGCGGCCCTGCAGCAATTGCGCGCAGCGGGCTGTCCGCTGCACACCAGTCTGCCACCGGCGCAGCAGTGGGACTGGGCGGTGGATGGCCTATTCGGCATTGGCCTGCAGCGCCCGCTGCAAGGACAGTATGCCGAGGCCGTGAACTACCTCCATCTGTACGCCCGCCGCATCCTGGCGCTGGACATTCCCAGCGGCCTGCAGGCCGATACGGGCTACCCTACCGGTCCGGCGGTACGCGCCCAGTACACGCTGACCTTCCTCAGCGACAAGCCAGGCCTGTGGACCGGGGCCGGGCAGGATCATGCGGGTGAGGTGCATATCGCTCCGCTGCTGGATACCCTCAGCGTGACTGATGGCTGGCGACTGGACCAGCTACCCGCCCGGTTGCCTGCACGGCCGCATGACAGCCACAAGGGCCGCTTCGGGCGGGTGGGTATCATCGGTGGTGCGGCAGGCATGCAGGGCGCGGCCTTGCTGGCCGGGCGCGCAGCGCTGCAGCTGGGTGCCGGGCGGGTGTGGCTGGGCGGGCTGTCGCCACTGCCGCTGGATGTATCCCACCTGCAGTTGATGCAACAACCCGCAGACACGCTCTGCACACAAGCGCTGGAAGCACTGGTGGTCGGGCCGGGCATGGGGCTGGAACATGCGGCTTTGCAGCTCCTGCAGCAGTCGCTGCACAGCACAGCACCGCTGCTGCTGGACGCCGATGCACTAACTTTGCTGGGCGCACACCCGGCGTTACACACCACGGTACAGCAGCGGCCAGCGCCAACCCTGCTCACCCCGCACCCGCTGGAAGCTGCCCGCCTGCTTGGCTGCACCGTCGCGGATATTCAGGCAGACCGCATACAGCACGCCTTGCAGTTGGCACAGCAATTCAAGGCTTGGGTGGTGCTGAAAGGCGCAGGCAGCATTGTGGCCAGCCCGGATGGGCAATGGTGGGTGAACGGCAGCGGTAACCCCGGCCTGGCGGTGGCGGGCATGGGCGATGTGCTGGCGGGCATGGTGGCGGCCCTGCTGGCACAAGGCATGGCGGCCGGTGACGCCCTGCTCGGCGCAATCTGGCTGCATGGTGCAGCCGCCGACGATGCGGTCGCCCAGCAGGGCGGGCCGATCGGCTTGAGTTGCGATGAAGTCATCACCGCGGCCCGGTCACGCCTGAACCGGGCCTGCTACTGACATCGTTTAAGGAGTGACCTTGCGTCCGGCCATATGCTGCAGGTACTGCAGCAATTCACCCAGCTGCGCGTCCGACAGGCTTTGCGCGCTCAAGGCCGGCATCTGCCCTTTTTCCCACCAGCGTACACTCTTGGGATCGCGGATCAGCTGGCGCAGGAAGCGCTCGCCCAGATATTCGGTCGGGTTATACGGCACATTCAGATCCGGCCCCAGGCGGGCGTCGCCCCCCTGGTTCAGGCTGTGGCAGGCCAGGCAATGCTGTTTGAAATGGGCAAAGCCCTGCCAGACCGCGCCTTGTCGTGGCAAGGCGGCATCGGGTAGCAGCATGGGAAAGCGCTCTTCCAGCGGAGCCACCCGGTCAATCATCGCCAGCTGGTACGGCCACATCTCAGCGGTGATCTTGCCTTGCTCCGGATGGGTCCACACCACGTACAGCGGGCCGGCTCCCGGCTTACCAGGCTTCAGCGGTGGCCAAGGCGCTTGCGGGCTTTCCACCGCCAGCCAGGCTTGTGCCCCCTGCTCATTCAGGAAGGGTGACGCATCCGCCGTCATGGCGAAGCCATCCAGCGCCACCAGCCGCAGCTGGTCGCCGGGCTGAAAGCCTGCCTGCCGCAGCAGCGGCGCCAGCGGCAGCGCCTGATACTGCATGCTGCGGTTGTAGGCAATGTCATTGGGAATGGTAATGGCGCTCAGGCCAGGCTGCTCCTGCAAGGTAGCCAGCTCATACGTTACCGTCTGCCGGGCAGACTTCAGGGTCAGCGCGGGTGCCGCCAGCAGCGGCCCGCTACAGCACAGCAAAAACACACAGAACAAGCGCCACATCTCGGTCTCCTCCTGTCAAAAAGGACAGCATACGTCAGCCTGCACCTGTTTTTGACCGGTCATCTGACGGCATTCCGACCAATGGACAGGTGTATACTTGAAAACAGGCAACATGCCCTGATTTATAGCGCATGCAGGATGCACCTGCTGTCTACTGTTCCAACCCGGCTGGCCTGTGGCCGCCCTGACCGATCTGCACCTGATGACACCGCCCCTGGAAAAAATTGCCAGCGCCCGTCTGCCCACCCGCCATGGTGAGTTTGACGCCCATGCCTTCCGCAACCCGGACAATGGTGTAGAACACCTTGCCCTGACCATCGGAGAGGTTGCCGGTGACGGGGTACTGGCTCGGCTGCATTCCGAATGCCTGACGGGCGATGCGTTTGGCTCGCTGCGTTGTGATTGTGGCGAACAGCTGGACCGCGCCTTGCAGCGCATTGTGCAGGAAGGGCGTGGCGTACTGCTGTATCTACGCGGCCACGAAGGCCGTGGCATTGGTCTTGCCCACAAGATTGATGCCTATCGGCTGCAAGATAGCGGGCTCGATACCGTAGACGCCAACCTGGCACTGGGCCTGCCGGTGGATGGCCGCGAGTACCACGATGCCGTCAACATGCTGCAGCAACTGGGCGTACGTTCGGTGCGTCTGATGAGCAACAACACGCAAAAGCTGGACGCGCTGGAGGCGGCGGGCATCACGATTCTGGAGCGGGTGGAACACATCGTGGAAGCCAACGATGAAAACGCCGCCTACCTGGAAACCAAGCGGCGGCGCATGGGGCATCTGCTGGATTAACGCCGGGTCAGGCCTGCTGCAGGTACAAGGTCTGATACATCTGCTCGCTCATGTCCTGATACAAGGCCTCGCGCCGCCGGTATTCAGCACGCTTGTTGGCCGGAATCTCCCGCGACCGCTCCGGCGCCTGCAGCGGAATATCATAGAGCCCGTCCGCACGGCGCGAGCCGCCACACATGTCCCACAACGCCACATAGTCCATCTGGATCTGTTTTTTCCAGCTGTAGCGGCCTGCCCGGTAGACATGCTGGGCCTGGGTAATGGCTTCGATACGCGCTGCCGCAAACCAGCGCGCCACCCGGCGCAGCGCCTCCACCAGCAACAGCCTTGGCTGAATGCCGTGCAGGTCACGCGTGGCCTGTTTAAGCGCCTCCCGGCAATTCAGGCCTCCTTGCGCCCCCCCCACCTTGATCACGCGGCCCTCTGCACCTTCAGCCAGCAGCAGGGTCAAGGTCACCAGCACCCGGCCTTCGGCCAGCAGCTGCAGGCACATGCCGCCCTCCTTGTCGAACTTGCCATTGCGGGTGAACTGCAGGGTATACACAGCCCCGCTCTTGCCCTGCAACTGTGCCAGCGGCCAGCCTTGCCCATTCAGGATGGGCTCCACCAATCCCGGCTTGAGCAAGGTAAACAACAGGCGATAGTGGTTCAGCAGCAGTTCGGCCCGCTCGGCGGCTGTCAACCGGCAATCAAAAAACGGGCGATGTACCCGCTCCCAGAAAGCACCCTCGCGTTTCGCCAAGGTGCCGAGGCTGGTTTGCTGCAACAGCTGGAACCAGCGCACACTTCCCTGCCAGTAAAACAAGGAACGCGACAGAAAGCGAAGCTTGCGCCCCAGCCGCTGCCCCTTTCGATCGGAAAACTGGCGATACGCCCACCAGACCGTGGACCAGGCTTGGGTGGATACAAAAGAGCGCGCAGGCGCAGCAAGGGCAGTGTGAGACATGATCAGCATTAACCAGATTCGGCACCCTTGGCCCCTGCTGTCATGGCGCTGTCATTGCTGCAGGGTCAGGCGTCCGTTACGCCATAACAGCGCCCATGCTAGGCGCCTCATCCCAAGGCCAGCCAAAGGAAGACGCGATCCGGCTTAATGCTGTCCAAAGCCGCAGGCGGATCACCTGCCCGGCGCGGATGCCGGCATTCAAAGTGGCGGAAAGCCTTGTGCTGCACCATCCACCATCAGCCAGTGCCGCCCTTGCGAGCAGGTTTCCAGGCGGGTGTCGATGGCGTAAACCGTTCGCAGCGTGTCCGGGCGAATCACCTGCTCCGGTCGCCCCTGGGCATAGAGCCCTCCCCGGTGCATCAGCAGCACTTGATCGGCATGGCGCAAGGCGATGTTCAGGTCATGCAGCACCAGGATGGTGATCATCTGCCGGGTCTGCGTCTCTGCTTTCAACCAGGCCATGACCTGATGTTGCTGGTACAGGTCCAATGCGCTGAGTGGCTCATCCAGCAGCAGCAGGCGCGGCTGCCGCAATAGCGCCTGCGCGATGCCGACACGCTGCCGCTGGCCACCTGACAGCTCTGCCAGTGGTGTATGCGCCTGTTCCTGCAGATCCATGGCATGCAACATGTTGGCCAGCTCGGCATAGCGGGCTGCAGCGTTGTCGCCAGACAGCTGTCGCGCCAGCCGCAGCGCCTCCAGCACGCTCAGGCGGGAGGGGGGTGGCAGCGCCTGCGGCAGACAGGCTGCTTGTGCCGCCAGCGCCGCCCGGCTCACCGGGGCGCCATCCTGCCACAGGGTGCCTTCCGCCGGAATCTCGCCCATCAAGGCGCGCAGCAAGGTCGATTTACCACAGCCATTCGGCCCCAGCACGGCCACCAGCTCACCCGCCCGTAGCGCTTGACAGGACAAGCCCTGCAAGACCGGTCGTTGACGATAGCCGACGGTCAGGTCCTGCCAATACAGTTGCTTCATGCCACACCCCCGGTGCGCCGCAACACCAGCCACAGGAACGCGGGCACCCCCAGCAGGGCCGTGATGATGCCCACCGGGATCATGACCCCCGGCATCAGGTTCTTGCTCAGCAGCGCGGCCAGCGATAGCAACACACCGCCAATCAGGCCACTGGCCGGGATGGCGTATCGCTGATCATCCCCCACCATGCGTTGCGCCAGCGGTGGCGCCATCAGGCCAATAAAGCCAATGGTGCCGGTAAAGGCCACCGCCAGCGCAGCCAGCAAGCTGACACGCAACAGGGCCTGTCGCCGTACCCGCTGCACCGGCACTCCCAAGCCGCGTGCCCTTGCCTCACCCAAGCGGAAGGCCGTCATCATCCAGCGTGCGCGCCACCACCATGGCAGCACCAGCAACAGCGCCCCGGCCAGGACCGCCACAGCCGTCCACGAAGCATGACCAAAGCCGCCCATGATCCAGAACACCAGCCCTTGCAAATCCTCAGCAGAGGCGAGGAACTGCACCAGCGACAGCAGCGCGTTGAAGGCGAACACCAAGGCGATGCCGAACAGCAGCACGGCCTGCCGGTCTGTGCCGGGGCGTCGTGCCTGCTGGTCCAGCAACAGTGCGGTACCCATGGCAAACAGAAAGGCATTGCCCGGTACCAGCCAGACGGTTGCCAATCCCGGCAGGCTGACGCCCAGCACCATGGCCAACGCAGCGCCGCAAGCCGCCGCCGGGGCCAGCCCCAGGGTGAAGGCATCGGCCAGTGGATTATCCAGAATGGTCTGCATCTCGGCGCCGGCTACCCCAAGCGCCACGCCCGTCAACACCGCCAGCAGGGCGGCTGGCAGGCGAATGTCCCAGACAATGGTGCGCGCAATCGGGTCGGCCTGCCCTGGTTGCCACAGGGTCTGCCACCACTCTCGCAGTGTCAGTGCCGAAGGGCCGGTGATGCCATCCAGCAGCAAGCTCAGCAGGCACGCCAGCAGCAGCACACCCAGCAAGGCCTGACGGCGACGCTCGATGCGCAGCTGGCTGTGCTGCAGGGCGAGTGCGACGCTCAATGCCCGCTGACCCAGTACGTGCCGCTTGGGGCGACGGCCAGGAACTGCTGATGCAGCCGAAGCCAGGTTTGCTGCGGGTTCACCTGCTGCATCAGGTCCGGGTGCATCCAGCGCGCCATGGCTTGCACCAGTACCACGTGCAGCGGGGTGTTGTAGAAGTGATGCCAGGCACCCAGCACCTGCCCTTGCCGGATGGCGGGCAGTTGGCCCAGCTGCCCGCGTCGCGCGGTCTGCAACAGGCTGTCTCTAGCAAGTCTGGCGTCAATCTCCGCCCCCATTTTCAGGCCACTGGCCGCATCCGGGGCATTGGCGCCGGTCAGCAGGTAAAAAGGCGGGCGGGCAGCCAAGACCTTCTCCACGCTCACCTCACCCATGGCGCCGGGTACCCAATCTGCTGCCAGATTGCGGCCACCGGCAAACGCCACCATCTCGCCCAGGCTGCCTTTGCCGGGTGACATCATCTGCGGCATGCTGCCACCCCGTAAGTCCACCAGCACCGCCGGGCGCTGGTTGCCGGGTAGTTTGGTCAGTGCTTGACGGACCTTGTCCATTTCCTGCTGGTAGAAGCTGATGAAACGCTCGGCCTCCTGCTCGCGCTGCAGGACCTTGCCCAACAAACGCATGCTGGGTACGGTGTGGGTGAGCGGCGAAACACGGAAGTCGACAAACACCACCGGCACACCGGCTTTCTCCAGATCATGCAGCACCTTGCTGTCGACATCCGGACCATGCCCCGCCAGCGTAAAGATGGCCAGATCCGGCCGTACCGCCAGCACTTTCTCCGCGCTGACCGACTCTTCATCCGCCTTGCCGATCAGGGGGATACGCTCAATCTCGGGAAACTGTTTCTGATACTGCCGATAGGTCTGCCCATCCAGCAGTTTGAGGTCGCCCTGCCAGCCCGCGATGCGCTTGAGCGGCTGCTTGCCTTCCAGCAAGGCCAGCGTATACAGCAAGCGCCCCTCGCCCAGCACAATGCGCCCCACTTTGGCAGGCAGCTTGACCTGACGTCCGGCCAGATCCGTCACGGTTTCCGCCTTGATCTGGCCCAGCGGGAGCAGTAAACCGAGCAGCAGGCCAGCCTTGTAAAAATAACTGAGTATGCTTTTCATCATCATTTCTATTCTACGATAAGTCCAGCGGCTGCGACCAGCAACAGGTCAGCGGTACCTTGCGGGTCAGCAGTTCCAGGTGCGCTTGCAGCACAGTTTGCAATTGCTGCAGGTTGTCCTCACTGCTGGCCTGGCAGCGGAAGACCAGGTCTTCCGCGGTGGCCTGCATATGACACCCCCCCCAGGGGAAGCAAGCTCGGGCTTGTCGTTCGTCGAACTGCACGTCAATCTTGCGGGCAAAATGCTTGCACAGCTTGAACAGCAGACGCGAAGCCTCGCTGGTCTGCACAATGGCTTCACTTTGCAACATGATGGTCATTTCCCTCGCCGACCACCCCATGAGGTGGCCGGCATCAAGTGGTTCAGAATTGCCAGCTGGCATCCAGACGAATGCTGCGACCCGGCTCAGGCAAGCCGATCAGCCGTTTCATCCCGGCGTGATAGCCATAGGTGGCGTGGTCGTAATAGGCTTTGTTGAACAGGTTCTGCACCGTCAGGGTCAGGAACAGCTTTTCCTTTTCAACCGGCTGCCAGCGCACATAGACGTCATGGACGTTGTAGCCCGGCTTGACCTGCTCTTTCCCGTTGTAAGGGGTGTAGCGCAGTGCCGTCACCCACTTGCCGTTCCAGCCCAGCTCTACTCGCTCTGTCGGGAAGCGGTAGCTCGCATTGGCCAGCAGGGTCTTTCCATAGGTGCTGCCCAGGCCAAAGTCGTAGTCCGCCAAAGCGCGACCATCCCACTCCGGCTTGCTGCGTGACAGGCTGACCCCGGCATTCCAGCGCGCCTGACTGTACTGCAGGCCCAGTTCAAAGCCCCGAATACGCACCGCACCCGAGTTGCCACGCCCGTCGTCCAGCCCGGCCACATAGTTGTCGATACGCTGCCGGAACACACTGCCCCCCACCTTCCAACCATCTGCTTGATACTGCACTTCCAGCTCGTGCTTTTGCGCGCGCTCGGCTTTCAGATTGGGCAGGTTACGGACAATCTCGCCGCCAATCAGGGTGTCCAGGTCAAAACCTTCCTTCAAGCCCACCCCGCGCAGACTGCGTGCACTGCTGGCCGTGATCAGCCAGTCATCATTTGGAGCAAAAGTCAGCGCGCCACTGGGGCTCCAGCCACTGCTGCGGTAGGTCTGGTTGTGGTTGTCCTTGTAGGCATAGCGGTCATGCCGTAGCCCCAGCGCCAGCTGCCACTGCTCACCCAGGGTGATCTTGTCTTCAACAAACAACCCGGCGACCCGACTATCCTCTTCAGCGCGATTATCCGCACCGTTGGTCACGCTGGCGTTGTAGCGGTTGACCGGACTCAGCGCCTGAGCATGGTCTTCCCGCCAGTTGATGCCGTACTGCAGGCGGTGACGGCCGAGGGTAGATTCCAGCTTCACATCGGCCCCATGGCTGGCTACTTCTTCGCCCGCCAGACGCGTCACGGTCTGCCGGGTTGAGCGGGCCTTGGTGTGGTACAGGCTGGCCTGAATGCCGGGAAGGCCGCCCTCTTCTTTCTGCCGGTAGCTCAAAGTGGTGGTATCGCGCTCCAGCGTCTGTGGCAGAGGCTGGTTGGCAGCCCAAGCCACCATGTTCGGCCGCTGGTTGCGCACGCCTTTGTCACGCTCGTGGTTGTGGCTCAGCGTCAACTGCTGCCGGGCAGAGGGCTGCCAGTTGACTTTGGCCAGCCAACTGTCACGCTGCGAAGCGCTGTTGATTTGCCGCTGACCATTGCCGTCCTCATAATCATGATTCTGCTGCCGCGAGTAGGACAGCATGGCGTCGACTGTATCGGTAAAGCGCCCGTATACCAGTGCGCTACTGCGCCAGCCTTCGTTGCTCTGCCAGCCCTGGCTCAGGCGGGCACCCACTCGCTCACCGGGTTGCAGCAGGTCACGGGCATTCCGGGTTTGCACCCGCACCGCGCCGGCCAGCGCACCCGGCCCCGCCGTGGCAGAGGCGGTGCCCTTCTCGACCTCGACTTTTTCCACCAGCGCCGGGTCAATCATCAATCGGCTCTGGTGGTGATACAGATTGCCGCTTTGTGTGGCGCCGTCAATGGTGACATTGAGCAAGGTATCTTCCAGACCCCGGATGTACACCTTCTGCGCCGCCGACAGACCCCCACCACCCACCGTGATACCGGGGGCATCGTTGAAGATGTCGCGGATGTCCTTGGCTTGTTTGCGTGCCAGGGTCTCGGGATTGGCCCGCAAAGTGGCATTGTCGATTTCACCTACTACCTGGATCGTCGGCAAACTGGCTTGTTCAGCCTGAGCCCACCCTGCCAGCGCCAACCCAACCACGGCCACCATACGGCGCCCCCTTGCCTTAGCCTGCCCTGAATAACCCTTTTTCTGCATGGTTTTGATCATTTCTTCAACTATTGAATGAGAATTGATTGCAACAAAATGGAACGGCGCCTAGTATGGCGAGGTTGTTGCCCTTTGCGTTTTGCACGCCACTCAAACTGTTTTGCAAAAGAATCAAATCATGCTGCACCACATCCTTGACCGGTCCGACCTGCTGGCGCACGCCCGCCTCTGGGGCCCACACTACCAACTGCACGGCCAGACCCACCCGAGCGGCATGCTGCAAGGCGTATTTCGGACACACGATTGGGGCAACGGCTTGAGCCTGCATTGCTCGGACGTGCTCAACCTGCAGGATCTGCACAGTGAAGTCGTCGCAGAAGCAGGGCTGGGCTTCACCCTGCTGCTGGAAGGGGATGTGGCATTACGCTATGGCAGCGCGGAATGTGCAGACCATACACCTAGGCGGGGTGAGGCGACCTTGCTGCAGCTTCAGCAGCCGGAACGGTTGATCCGGCAGGCCCGGCGCGGTATCCGGGTACGCAAGGTTCACCTCGGCATGAGCGCAGACTGGCTGCACACGCATGATCTGCTACGGCACACCGCGCTGCCTGTGCAACACCTGCAAACGCGGCGCTGGCGGCCCTCGGCCCGATTACACGCACTGGCAGATGCCGTGCTGGACAGTCGGCTGGGTAATGCCGGTCTTGCCCTCTTGCAACTGGAGAGCCTGAGCCTGGCGATGGCGCATGAAGTCTTGCAGGCTCCACCAGCAGACCGTGCGCTACCCCCACGCGTGCAGCAACGCATGTCACAACTGCGGGACTACCTGCACGCCCTGCCCGTTGACACGACGCCCAGCCTGCAGCAACTGGCCAGCCAGTTTGCCACCAGCGCCGCCAGCCTGCAGCGCCACTTCATGCAAGCCTTTGGCTGCAGTGTGTTGCACTATCTGCGGCAAAACCGCTTGCAACAAGCCCGTGATCATCTGCTGGACGGCGGCACCATTCAGCAGGCAGCGGCTCTGGCGGGTTATGCCCAGAGTGGCAACTTTGCTACGGCCTACCGGCGTTGCTTTGGTGAGGCTCCGAGTCAAACCCGTCCCTGAGCGCTCCCGAGGCTGACGTACAAGGTCACATCCCGCCGCAGCTTGTCGTGTCACTGGTACCAAATGACAGCTTTAGTCCGCTCCATGACAAGGCATCATTCTTGCTAATGAAGTCTGAAGACATAAGCCCGCCATGGCGGGCAGAGACCATTAGCAAGGAGCGCTTCATGGGCAAGACCCTGCGACAGGGCTTTACACTGATTGAGTTGATGATCGTGGTTGCCATCATCGGCATCCTGGCGGCCATTGCCATCCCGCAGTACCAGGACTACGTCACCCGCAGTCGCTGGCAGGACAACTTTGGCGGTGTGATGGCATTAAAGCTGGGTATCGCACAATGCATGAATGAGAATGGATCACAGGCCAGCTTATGCGATTCCTTTGCAGAACTGCGCACCAGTGAGTACATTGACCCGATCCCTAACCCGCTGGTCTGGAAGGTCAAGTTTGGTGATGTCACCATGCAAAGCTCCGCCATCATCAACATCCAGGGCACCGGGGGATTGGCAGGCTGCACGGTGCAATTGCAGCCCACAGCACAAAACAACAGCCTGCTCTGGAGCTTCTCCAACGTCGGCTGTACCCGCAAGCAAACCGGCGTTGGCAGCTGATCGAGCAGGTCAGAACATCAGATTGTCGATCAGGCGGGTCTTGCCCAGATAGGCGGCGGCCAGCACCACCTTGTGGCGGCTGGTTTCCGCTACCGGCAGCAGGCTGTCCGCATCACGTACTTCCAGATACTGTGGCTGCCAGCCGGACTGCTCTAATTCTGCCATCGCCTGCTGGCATGCTTGGCTGGCGTCCTCACCACGCCCCACAGTGGTTGCCACTTGCTGCAACAAACGGTACAAGCGCGGCGCTTCTGCCCGCTCGCCCGGGTTCAGGTAGCGGTTGCGCGAGCTGAGCGCCAGACCATCCTCAGCCCGACCGGTATCCACCGCCAGCAACTGCACCGGGATTTCCAGCTGCTCAACCATCTGGCGAATCAGGAAATACTGCTGATAATCCTTGAGGCCAAACGCTGCCACGTCCGGCTGGACGATATTGAACAGCTTGGCCACAACCGTTGTCACGCCCTTGAAATGACCAGGACGAAAAGCCCCACACAGGATGCTGGTCAGCTCGCCGGGCGGGTCGACTGCCACCACCTGTGGTTGCGGATACAGGGTGGCTTCAGTCGGGTAGAACACCGCTTCGCAGCCCGCCGCTTCCAGCAAGGCCAGATCGTCCTCCCGCGTGCGCGGGTAGCGGTCAAAGTCCTCATTGGGTCCAAATTGCAGGCGGTTGACGAAGATGCTGGTCAACACGGCATCGCAGTGTGGGCGGCTGGCCCGCAGCAACGACAAATGGCCGTCGTGCAGATTGCCCATGGTCGGCACAAAGGCCAGTCGCCCCACCTGCTTGCGAAAAGCGCGGACCTCCGCAATGCGCTCCAGTACCTGCATCACTCCGCTCCTCAGTAACTGTGTTCTGCCGCCGGAAACTGGCGGGCTTTCACTTCATCCACATAGCGTGCCACTGCTGCCTGGATGCTGGGTTGCCCTTGCATGAAGTTTTTGACGAAGCGGGCCTTCTTGCCAGGGAAGATGTCCAGCATGTCCTGCAGCACCAATACCTGGCCGTGGCAATCCACCCCAGCGCCAATACCGATGGTCGGGCAGGTCTGCATGGCCGCCGTCACTTCAGCAGCCAGCTGAGCCGGGATGGCCTCCAGCACCAACAGCCCGGCACCGGCGGCCTGCAGCTCCAGCGCTTCCCGCTTGACCCGCTCGGCCGCCTCTTCATTGCGGCCTTGCACCTTGTAGCCACCAAATACGTTGACGAACTGCGGGGTCAGCCCCAGATGCGCGCACACCGGGATACCGCGCTCAGTCAGGAAGCGCACGGTGTCCACCATATGGCTGCCGCCCTCCAGCTTGACCATATGGGCACCGGCGGCCATCAGTCGCGCCGCACTGGCAAACGCCTGCTGCGGGCTGACCTGATAGCTGCCAAACGGCAGATCGGTCACCAGCATGGCACGCTGCAGCTTGCTGGCCACACAGCGGGTGTGGTACTCCGCATCCTCCAGCGTCACCGGCAAGGTGGAGCCATGCCCCTGGATTACCATGCCGAGGGAATCCCCGACTAGCACCACATCCACCCCGGCTTCATCTTCGACATGGGCAAAGGTAGCGTCATAACAGGTCAGCATGGCGATCTTTTGCCCTTGCTGCGCCATGGACTGCAAAGTGGTCACGGTGACTTGCATGGTCATCCCATCCGTTTTAAACAAGCAAGCGGTTGCTTGGTAATTTTCAAGGCTGATGACCCCAGAAATGCACAAACCGCAGCAACGGCTGCGGTCTTCCTGCGGCATTCCCTCAGGGGTACCACCCGCATTCCGGGTTGCGTTCGCCTAGTCGCCCTTGTTGAAAAACTCGCGCTGGCCACGCATCTCGTTGATGCGTCGCAACAATAGCGCAAAATCTGCGTCCTGTTCAAGCTGTAAATGCTCGACATTCACCATCAGCAGCGGGGCATCCTGATAACGGTAGAAAAAACTGCTGTAGCGCTGAGCCAAGCGCCGCAACAAGCCATCCCCGACTTGGGGCAGATGCGGGTAATTATGACGGCGCACATGCTCGACCAGCCAGTTGGGCGAGGCTTGCAGGCAGATCACCAGATCGGGCTGTGGCAGATTGCTGGTCAGCTTCTGGTACAGGTCGAGGTACAGGCTGTATTCATCATTGGACAGCAGCAGCTCGGCAAACAGCGCGTCTTTCTCCAGCAGGAAGTCCGCCACCAGGCCGCTGTCAAACAGGTCGGGCTGCGCCGTTTCCTCCAGCTGGCGCAGGCGCTGAAACAGAAAGGCCAGCTGGGTGGGCAGGGCATAGCGTTGCGGGTCGGCATAGAAACGCGGCAGGAACGGATTGTCTTCCGGGGCATCCAGCAGCAGCCGGGACTGGTAATGTTCAGCAAGCCGGCGAGCCAGTGCCGTTTTACCGACCCCGCTCGGGCCTTCCACCACGATATACCGGTATTGCCGCGACATAGTGCTCCTTCCAGCCGGTTGCAATCAGCCCTTGCGATCTACCTCATGTTCCGGTGACCACGGCAGGACCACCTGATCTGCACACTGTTGTAACGCCGCCTGCGCCGCACCCAAACCCGGAAGGTGCAAGGCCGGCGCCAGATCCAGCAACGGTCGCAGCACAAAAGCACGCTGGTGCATGCGGGGATGCGGTACGGTCAGCCGCTCATCCTGCAGACACAGCTCATCATACAGCAACAGGTCCAGATCCAGCGTGCGGGGCGCATTCTGGAACAAGCGCTCGCGCCCGGCCTCTCGCTCCAGCTGCTGCAGCAGATCCAGCACCTCATGCGGCAGCAGCATCACGTCCAGCCGGGCCACTGCATTGATGAAATCGGGCTGGTCCACATAGCCCACCGGGGCGCTGCGATAAAAGGGCGACAGCTCAACCAGAGTGACGGCCGGGTGGGCCGCCAGTTGCCGGGCCGCGGTCTGCATCAGGGTCACCGGATCGCCCAGATTGCCCCCCATGCCGATATAGGCAACCGCCATCAGTCCTCCGCTGATCCGGTGGACGACGTACCCTCACCTGCGGGCTTGCGACGACGACGGCGACGCTTCTTGGCGGTACCGCTGCGTTCCGGTTGCAGCATCTCGGTCTGGGTATGTGCATCGGCATCCTGAAAGCGGGTCCACCACTCGGCCAGCTCTGTCTCCACCTCGCCGTTCTCGGCACGCAACAGCAGAAAATCGTAGGCGGCGCGGAAGCGCGGGTGCTCCAGTTGACGGAAGGGACGGCGACCACTGCGGGATTCGAAGCGGGGCTGCAAGGACCAGATTTCCCGCATGGTGCTGGCCAGGCGGGCCGGCACCATGCCACGGGCGCGATCCAGCACCTCCTCAATTGCGCCCAGATTGGCCTGCAGCACGCTTTGGCCATCGGCCTCCAGTTCCAGTGCTTGCTGGCGCACTTCCGGCCACAGCAAGGCGGCCAGCTGGAACGCCGGATTCACCGGCTTGTTCTGCGCAATGCGCAGGTCGGTGGCGCGCATGGCCGCCAGCAGGAAGGCGCGATCCTCCGCATCCCGCATCAGGCGATCGAGTTGCGGCAGTACGGCCCGATAGACGCCGGTACGGTGCAATTCCACCAGGCACGCTTCTGCTGCGCCAGACACCAGCACCTTGGTCAGCTCATCAAACAGGCGTGCCTGTGGCACGTCGTCCAGCAGCGTGATCAGGTTGGCGAACGGCGCAGCGGTGTCTTTTTCGATGTTCAAACCCAGCTTGGCCGCCAGCCGGACCGCGCGCAGCATGCGCACCGGGTCTTCGCGGTAACGCCGCTCGGGGTCGCCGATCATCACCAGCTGCTTGCGCTGCAAATCCCGAATGCCGTGGTGATAGTCGTAGATCACCTGCTTGGCCGGGTCATAGTAGAGCGCGTTGGCGGTAAAGTCGCGCCGCCGGGCATCCTGCTCCTGATCGCCCCACACATTGTCGCGCAGAATACGGCCGGTTTCTTCGTCGGTGTGCACCTCATCCGCATCGCCACGGAAAGTGGTGACTTCAATGATTTCCTGCCCGAACGGCACATGCACAATGCGAAAGCGGCGGCCAATGATGCGGGCGCGACGACCAAACACCTGCTGCACCTGTTCCGGCGTCGCATTGGTGGCAATATCAAAGTCCTTGGGCGACTTGCCCAGCAGCAGGTCGCGCACCGCACCGCCCACCACCAGTGCGGTATACCCCGCAGCCTGCAGTTTGTCGGTGACTTTCAGGGCCGGGCCACTCAGGTGCTCGCGGGCAATACCATGCTTCTTGAACGGCACCGCCTCCGCCCCACCTTGCGGGCGCAGCGGCAGTCGCAGGACGCGACGAATCAGTTTGCGAATCATGCCGGCTGCTTACTCCTGCCCGATACGAAGCGCCAGCTCGGTGGCTTTACCGATGTAGCTGGCCGGAGTCATCGCCAGCAGGCGGGTTTTTTCCGCTGCCGGAATCGCCAGCCCCTGGATGAAGGCCGCCAGTGTGTCACGGTTGATACCCGCTTGACCACGTGTGAGCGCCTTCAGCTGTTCGTAGGGGTTGGCAATGCCATAGCGGCGCATCACGGTCTGGATCGGCTCGGCCAGCACTTCCCAGCTCTGGTCCAGATCCTCCGCCAGCGCAGCCGGGTTCACTTCCAGCTTGTTGAGGCCGCGCAGCAAGGACACCCAGCCCAACTGGGTGTAGCCGAAGGCAGTGCCCATATTGCGCAATACGGTGGAATCGGTCAGATCCCGTTGCCAGCGCGATACCGGCAACTTTTGTGCCATATGCGTCAGCAGCGCATTGGCCACCCCCAGATTGCCTTCCGAGTTTTCAAAATCAATCGGGTTGACCTTGTGCGGCATGGTGGAGCTGCCCACCTCGCCCGCCACCACCTTCTGCTTGAAGTAGCCCAGCGAAATATAGCCCCACACATCGCGATCCAGGTCGATCAGGATGGTGTTGATGCGCACCAGTGCGTCATACAGCTCGGCCATGTAATCGTGCGGCTCGATCTGGATGGTGTAGGGGTTGAAGGTGAGGCCAAACGACTCGATCACCTGCCGCGACAGCGACTCCCAGTCCACCTCAGGGTAGGCCGACAGGTGGGCATTGTAGTTGCCCACCGCGCCATTGAGTTTGCCCAGCAGCGGCACGTCCAGCAGTTGCGCCCGCTGGCGCTGCAAACGGTACACCACATTGGCCAGCTCCTTGCCCAGCGTGGTCGGGCTGGCGGTCTGGCCGTGGGTGCGCGACAGCATCGGCTGCGCGGCCAGTTGCGTCGCCAGCTCGGTCAGACGCGCCAACAGCTTGTCCAGCATCGGCAGCAGTACCTGTTGGCGACCGGCTTGCAGCATCAGCGCGTGCGACAGGTTGTTGATGTCTTCACTGGTGCAGGCGAAGTGGATGAACTCACTGGCGGCGCGCACTTCCGCGTTGTCGTTGAAATGCTCTTTCAGGAAATACTCAATGGCCTTGACGTCATGGTTGGTCACCGACTCAATCGCTTTGACCCGCTCTGCCTGCGCCAGCGAAAACCCCGCCACCAGTGCGTCCAGTGCCGCCACCGTGTCTGCCGAAAATGCCGGCACCTCGGCGATGCCCGGGTGTGCTGCCAGCGCTTTCAGCCAGGCCACCTCCACCTGCACCCGACGGTGCATCAGGCCGAATTCGGAGAACAGCGGCGCCAGCGCTTCTACGTGTTTGCGGTAGCGCCCGTCCAGCGGGGAGAGCGCGGTCAGATGGGTCAAGTCCATGTTTCAGCAGCCAAAAAATCAGAACGGCATAGTTTAACATGCCCAGCCGGTCGCGTTCAGACCGATTTACCCTTGGCCTGCGGTCAACCTTCTGTCTAAAAAACAGGCAATCACCATTCCGCCGGTCCGGGGTTCGCGGTACAATGGCCGCCTTTTCGCTGCAGAGTGGCTGCCTTGGGCGGCCCACCCTGCCGCCCGGCGTGCGCGCTGCCTGGCGCTCGCCCCGCACTGGGCCACTGCCTGCCAGGCCGCGCCCCATTTGATTTTATGGACATTGGCCTCGCATGCAGATCGGACCGTACACCCTGCCGAATCGCCTGATTGTCGCCCCCATGGCGGGGGTGACGGACCGGCCTTTCCGCATGCTGTGCAAGCGGCTGGGTGCCGGGCTGGCGGTGTCCGAAATGGTCACCTCGATTCCGGGCTTGTGGAAAACCGACAAGACGGTGCGCCGGGGCAACCATGAGGGTGAGCCGGGTCCCATCGCGGTGCAGATCGCAGGCGGCGAGCCCGGCATGATGGCCGAGGCGGCCCGCTACAATGTCAGCCGTGGCGCGCAGATCATTGACATTAATATGGGCTGCCCGGCCAAGAAGGTGTGCAATGTGGCGGCGGGCTCGGCCTTACTGAAGGATGAGGCGCTGGTCGGGTCCATCCTGCGTGCGGTGGTGGATGCCGTCGATGTGCCGGTGACGCTGAAATTCCGCACCGGCTGGTGCCCGGACAGCCGCAATGCGCTGACCATTGCCCGCATGGCGGAAGACGCCGGGATTGCGGCACTGGCGCTACATGGGCGCACCCGGTCTGACGCCTACCGTGGCGCGGCCGAATACGACACCATCCGGCAGGTCAAGCAAGCGGTGCGGATTCCGGTGAGCGCCAATGGTGACATTGATTCACCGCAAAAGGCGCGGGAGGTGCTGCAACACACCGGGGCTGACGCCGTGATGATCGGCCGGGCTGCGCAGGGACGGCCGTGGCTGTTTCGTGAAATCCAGCATTTCCTGGACCATGGCCGCCTGCTGCCGGGGCCAGACCTGGCCGAGATGCAGGACATTGTGCGTGGCCACCTGACCGATTTGTATGACTTTTACGGTGAATACAGCGGCTGCCGCATCGCCCGCAAGCACATTGGCTGGTATGTGCGAGACTTGCCCGGGGCAGAGCCGTTCCGGCAAGCGATGAACCAGCTGGACAGTACCGCCGCACAATTTGCTACCGTTGACGGTTATTTCGACCATTTGATGCGCGAGTTTGGCGACCGTGTGCCGCTCGCGGTTGCAGCCTGAACAACAGACGCCACAAGGCACCTGCCGCAGCAGGATAACGAGAAAAGGCCAACAGCTGATGAAAGTGGAGAACCCGCAGTACGACCCGATTGCCGCATGCGTGGCACAGGCACTGCAGCAGTACTTTGCTGATCTGGACGGCGAAACGCCCGCCGGGGTGTACGACATGGTGTTGAAGAGTGTCGAGCGCCCCTTGCTGCAGGCCGTGCTGGACAAGGCCGGTGGCAACCAGAGCCGGGCCGCAGACTGGCTGGGCCTGAACCGCAACACCCTGCGCAAGAAAATGAAAGAGCATGGGCTGCTGTAAGCAGCCCATGCGTGTGTGACCCTTAGATTCAGGAACCCCCGGATGAATCCCTGCAAGATTGAACGTGCGCTGATCAGCGTCTCCGACAAAACCGGCGTACTGGCGTTTGCCCAGGCGCTGGCGGCCCGTGGCGTACACATCCTCTCCACCGGCGGCACCGCCAAGCTGCTGGCGGAAAACGGCGTGACTGTCACCGAAGTGGCGGACTACACCGGTTTCCCGGAAATGCTGGATGGCCGGGTGAAAACCCTGCACCCGAAGATTCACGGCGGCATCCTGGGGCGGCGAGACCTCGACAGCCATGTACAGATGATGAGCCAGCACGATATCGGCCGCATTGATCTGGTCTGCGTGAACCTCTACCCGTTCGAGGCCACCATCGCCCAGCCGGGCTGCAGCTTTGACGACGCCATCGAAAACATCGACATCGGCGGTCCGGCCATGGTGCGCTCCGCCGCCAAGAACCACGCCCATGTGGCGATTGTGACCAACCCGGCAGATTACGACAGCCTGATCGCCGAGCTGGCCGAGCACGACGGTGCGCTGACCCTGTCAACCCGCCAGCGGCTGGCGCGGCAGGCCTTCAGCCACACCGCGGCTTACGATGGCGCCATCAGCAACTACCTGACCGCGCTGATGGACGACGGCAATCTGCAGACTTTCCCTGCCCGACTCAACCTGCAGTTCGAAAAAGTGCAGGATATGCGCTATGGCGAAAACCCGCACCAGCAGGCGGCGTTCTACCGCGACCTGCGCCCGGCAGTCGGCAGCCTGGCCCACTACCGCCAGCTGCAAGGCAAGGAGCTCAGCTACAACAATATTGCTGACGCTGATGCCGCCTGGGAAGCCGTCAAGCAATTCAGCGAGGCCGCCTGTGTGATCGTCAAGCACGCCAACCCCTGCGGCGTGGCGATTGCCGATACCCTGCTTGACGCCTACCGCAAGGCCTTTGCCACCGACACCACCAGCGCCTTCGGCGGCATCATCGCCTTCAACCGCGAAGTGGACGCCGCCACCGTGGAAGCCGTGACCGGCCAGTTCCTCGAAGTGCTGATTGCGCCCGCCTTCACCGCAGAAGCACAAGCGGTGATTGCGGCCAAAAAGAATGTGCGCGTGCTGGAAGTACCGCTGCAGGAAGGCGCCAACCGCTTTGACCTGAAGCGGGTGGGCGGTGGCCTGCTGGTGCAAACGCCGGACCTGCTGCCGATCAGCGCAGCCGACCTGAAAGTGGTCACCCGCCTGCAGCCGACCCCGGCACAGGTGGCCGACCTGCTGTTTGCCTGGCGCGTGGCGCACTTTGTGAAATCCAATGCCATTGTGTTCTGTGGCCAGGGCCAGACGCTGGGCGTCGGTGCCGGGCAGATGAGCCGGGTGGACTCCACCCGCATCGCCGCCATCAAGGCGCAGCATGCAGGTTTGTCACTGCAGGGCTCGGTGTGCGCCTCGGATGCCTTCTTCCCGTTCCGCGACGGCGTGGATGTGATCGCCGAAAATGGGGTCTCTGCCATCATTCAGCCCGGCGGTTCGATGCGGGATGAAGAGGTGATTGCCGCCGCCGACGAGCATGGCATTGCCATGGTGTTCACCGGCATTCGCCACTTCCGTCACTAAGACCACCAGCGCCGCGTGAGCGGCGCCATTTTGACCCGAGGAGCGCGTGCTTGGCCCACTTGCTGTTTGACCTGGACGGTACGCTGACGGACCCGTTTGAAGGCATCACCCGCTCCGTGCAGTACGCCATGCAGCAACTGGGCTTCAGCGCACCGCCGCAAACGGGGTTGGGCTGGGTAATCGGCCCGCCCTTGCGCAAGAGCTTCCCGCAATTGCTGGGGCGGGACGACCTCACCGAGGCGGCCATCGCCGCCTATCGTGAGCGCTATAACCAGACGGGGCTATTCGAGAATCAGGTCTACGCAGGCATCCCGCAGGCGCTGGATCAGCTAACCACGCTGGGACACACCTTGTATGTGGTCACCGCCAAACCGCAGCAGCCCGCAGAGCGCATCCTGCAGCATTTTGGCCTGGCCGCGCGTTTTCGCGCCATTTCTGGTGCGGCGCTGGATGCCAGCCTGGACGACAAGGCGGTGCAGATCGAACGCCTGACCACCCGGCTACAGCTCCCGCTGCAGGATTGCCTGATGATTGGCGACCGCGACAACGACCTGCTGGCCGCCCGCCGTGCCGGGGTGCACGCGCTGGCAGTGTGCTGGGGCTATGGCAGCGATGCCGAGCTGCACGCCGCCCAGCCGGATGGATTTTGCCGACAGCCGGACCAGCTGCCGGACTGTATTACAACCCTGCTGGCAGCACGTTTGCCAGCCTGAATACTTGATGCACGGAAGGTAAAGGGCCATGCCGATTGCCCAGATTGAATCGCTCGACCATGAAGGCCATGGTGTCGCCCATGTCGATGGCAAAACCATTTTCATTGACGGCGCCCTGCCGGGTGAGGTGGTGGAGTACAGCAGTTATCGCAAGAAGCCAAACTTTGAGAGCGCACAAGCCGTCCGCATCCTGCAGCACAGCAGCCAGCGGGTGACACCCCGTTGCCCGCACTTTGGCGTCTGTGGCGGCTGTTCGATGCAGCATCTGGAGCCAGCGGCCCAGGTGGCGGCCAAGCAGCGTGTGCTGGAGGATAACCTCTGGCACATCGGCAAGGTGAAAGCCGAGCGCATCCTGCCCGCCATCTACGGCCCGACCTGGGGTTACCGCCATCGTGCCCGCCTGTCGGCCCGACTGGTGGTGAAGAAAGGCGGCATGCTAATTGGATTCCATGAGAAACGCTCCAGCTTCATTGCCGACATGCAGTCCTGTGAGGTGCTGCCGCGCTTTGTCTCCGACCTGTTGCTGCCGCTGCGTACACTGATCGCTTCGCTCTCCATCGCCCAGCGCATGCCGCAGATCGAGCTGGCGGTGGGAGACGATGTCACCGCACTGGTACTGCGCAATATGGACCCGCTGACCCCGGCGGATGAGCTGCAGCTGCAAGCCTTCATCCAGCAGCACAGCACACCGGCCCAACCGCTGCAGTTCTGGCTGCAACCGAAAGGCCCGGATACCGCCTACCCGCTGTATCCGCTGGATGCCCCGCGCCTGTGCTACCGCCTGCCGGAATTCGGTATCGAGATGCCCTACAAGCCGACCGAGTTCACCCAGGTCAACCCGCACATCAACCAGGTGCTGGTGAAACGTGCCATTGACCTGCTGGACCCACAGCCGGGCGAACAGATTGCCGACATGTTCTGCGGGCTGGGCAACTTCACGCTGCCCATCGCACGCCGGGGTGCGCAGGTGCTGGGGATGGAAGGTAGCCGCCAGCTGTGCCAGCGTGCGCTGGAAAACGCCAGTCATAATGGCCTCAGCCACTTGACCCGCTTTACCGAAGCCAACCTGTTCGAGATCGACGAAGCCGGTTTTGCCGCGCTGGGCGATTTCGACCGCATGCTGATCGACCCGCCGCGCGATGGCGCAATTGAGCTGGTCAAATCACTCGGCACTGCACTGGCACGTCGACCGGATGCGCTCAAGCGTATTGTTTACGTGTCCTGCAGCCCTTCCACCCTGGCGCGGGATGCCGGAGTGCTGGTGAATGTACATGGCTACCGGCTGATGGCAGCGGGCGTGGTCAATATGTTCCCGCATACCGCACACGTCGAAAGCATCGCTTGGTTCGAGCGCCCTTGACGCGACTTTAATTGGTCAAAATTCGACAAATGGTCACGCCGTTTGTCGGTTTTTGACCAATTGTTGCGACACAGCATGCGAAAACTGCTATAGTTCGCTGGCTAATATATCGAGTGTGAATCATGTCGTTGCTGAACCAGTCCATCACCTTCCTCTACAGTATCTGCGGCATCGGCCTGCTGGCCGTTTATATCCCGCAGGCACTGATGATCTGGCGTGACCAGGAAGGCGCGCGCGCCGTCTCGCTGTGGTCGTGGGGGGTCTGGACCTTCACCTCATTGGTCACCCTGCTGTACGCCGCACTGGTGGTGAAAGACCTGCCCTGGGTGGGTGTCTCCACCGGCCACCTGATCGGTTGTGCCACCGTCTATGGTTTGACCCTGCTGCGCCGCCGCCAGTTTGAGCGTCGCGAAGTCGGCCCCAAGCTGCCAATACCGGGCGTTGCCCGCTAAGCCGTTACATGGATGCCCAACAAAAAACCGACCCCAGGGTCGGTTTTTTGTTGGCAGGACGCTTGGCCTTTAGTCGTCATTACCGGTCAACGACAGGATCAGCACCAGCAGGTTCTGGAACAGACCATAGATGTCCAGATAGATCGCCAATGCAGCAGTGATGTAATTGGTTTCACCACCGTTCACCACCCGGCTCACGTCGTACAGGATGTACAGGCTGAAAATCAGCGCACCCATCGAGCACAGCACCAGCGTCATCACCGGCAGGTGCAGGAACATATTGGCAATACCAGCCACCAGCATCACGATCAAGCCAATGAACAGGAACTTGCCCAGGAAGCTGAAATCCTTCTTGGTCACGGTCGCCAGCGTGGAGAGTGCGAAGAAGATGGTCGCCGTAGCACCACCGGCCAGACCAATCGCCTGAGCACCGTTACGGAACATCAGCGCCACTTGCAGCAACTGCGACAGCCAGAAGCCCATAAAGAAGGTGAACGCCAGCAACAACACCACGCCCATGCTGCTGTGCTTGGTCCGCTCGATCATGAACATGAAGGCAAACGATACGCCAATGAACACCAGTAAGCGCAGGCCCAGGCCACCCATCATGAAGTGCATTTGCATGCCCAGCAGCGCACCGGCAATGGTCGGGATCATGGACAGCGCGAGCAGCAGATAGGTATTGCGCAACACCTTGTTGCGCTCTTGCAGGCCAGCGGCAGCGCCGTAACTCGGGATGCCATAGGGTTGCATGTTGGAACTCCTTGCGTTGAGATCAACCCACCACGGGTTGTTGGAGCGTAAGACTACCGGGAACCCAGGAAAGTTTCCACCTCAGCTCTCGTCACAACCCGGGCTGCGCGGTATAATGCGCAGCACCTTTGCTGCTGCCGTCCGGTCAGCAGCTTTCAGCGGAAGCTTGGCCGAGTGGTTTAAGGCACTGGTCTTGAAAACCAGCGATGGGCAACCATCCGTGAGTTCGAATCTCACAGCTTCCGCCACCCATGCCTTACACCAATTGCCTTAACGCCATTAGACCGCCAGCAGTGCCATATGTGTATTTGCCATGCCTTGCCAGCGCATGTGTAAGTCGTTCACCAGCAAGCTTTACGCTGTGCAGCCCCAATTTATGCAGAATTTACGCAAACCCGGCCTGGCTGGAATAGTAACTTTACGGGCTGCGCAGCCAGAATTTCTCCTGTGTTCATTACCAGGAGAATCGCGTGTTAGACCTGTTTCTTGTGCTGGCACTGGCCTTGGTGCTCGGCTGGCCGCTAGGCCATTACCTTTCAGCGGTCATGAAAGGCGCCCCCATGCGGGGCGATCGCTGCTTTGGCTGGATTGAAGCCCCGGTTTACCGCCTGCTGGGGGTGGACCCTGCGCAGGGCATGCGCTGGCAAGCCTACGCCAAGGCGTTCCTGTTCAGTAACCTGATGCTGGCCGGAGTGGTGTGGGTGCAGCTGATGTGCCAGGGCTGGCTCCCCCTCAACCCGGATGGTGTGCCGAATATGCGCTGGGATTTGGCGCTGCACACCATGGTGTCCTTTTTGACCAACACCAATCAGCAGCATTACTCGGGTCAAGCTCAGCTATCTTACCTGTCCCAGATGACCTGCATCGTTGGCTTGCAAGTCATCACCCCGATGATGGGCCTCGCGCTGGTGGCCGCCACCTTGCGTGGTCTGTTTGGCGGTCGCAAGACCGAACAGGCGGGCGCCGCACTGGATGTCGGGAATTACTGGGCTGATGTCCTGCGCCCTGCAGTACGGGTATTTATCCCCGTGGCAATGCTGTTTGCCGTGTTGCTCACTACCCAAGGCGTGCCCTCAACCTTGTCGGCAGGGCCCGTGGCGCACCCTGTTGACGCCAGCGCAGGCATGGCGACGCAAAAGATTCCGCTTGGCCCCGTCGCCGCCATGGTGTCAGTCAAGCAGTTGGGTACCAATGGTGGTGGCTGGTATGGCCCGAACAGCAGTGTGGCGCTGGAAAACCCCAGCCCGCTGACCAACTTGCTGCAATGTCTGGCCTTGATTTTGTTCCCGGTCGCCATTGCATTCATGATCGGCCCGTTTACCGGGCGCAAGAAGTTCTCGGCCCTGGTGCTGGGCACCATGTTGCTGATGTCGCTCCTGTCCGCGACCGCCTCATGGTGGCTAGAAAGTCACCCAGCAGTGGCTTCAAGCCAGGTCGTCATGGAAGGCAAAGAGGTACGCCTGGGCGTGGATGCGTCAGCAGTCTGGTCGGCCTTCACCACCCAAAGCAGCAATGGCTCTGTCAATGCCATGCATGATTCGCTGACCCCGCTGACCGGCATGGTCGCAATGAGCAATATGCTGATCAATGCCATCTGGGGCGGTGTTGGCTGCGGTTTGCAGCAGTTTCTGGTGTACCTGCTGCTGTCGGTGTTTTTGGCAGGATTGATGACGGGCCGGACACCGGAATTGTTTGGCCGCAAGGTGGAAGCCGGTGAAGTGAAATTGCTGGCGGTACTGGTCCTGCTGCAGCCGCTGGTGCTTTTGGGCATGACCGCGCTGACGCTGAGCCTGCCCGCCCTCACCGGCAATTCCAATCCGGGCTTCCATGGCATCAGCCAGGTGTTTTATGAGTTCACCTCGGCATTTGCCAACAATGGCTCTGGCTTTGAGGGGCTGGGTGATGCCAGTTACTGGTGGAACCTGAGCTGCGCATTGGTCCTGTTACTCGGACGCTACCCCGCACTGATCTTGCCGCTGATCATTGCAGCCCGTTTGGGCAGCAAGCGAGTTGCCCCCGAAGGTGGCGGTAGTCTGCAAGTAGAAACACCGACCTTTGCCCTCACGCTGATTGCGGTGGTGGTGATCCTGACCCTGCTGCAGTTCTTGCCGGTACTGGTTTTAGGCCCGATTGCCGAGCATCTGTCGCTGATGGCCCATTAAGGATATCCTGTCATGACCTCATTCACTTCCTCCCCCACTCAACGCAAGACCCACCAGGCTTTGCTGGATGCCGCGGGATTCAAGGCCGCGCTGGGTGCATCCTTTACCAAACTGGCACCCCAGCATGCGTTCAAGAACCCGGTCATGGCTGTGGTCTGGGTCGGAACGGTACTCACCGCCGTCTTGACCCTGACGGGCGCATCCAGCCCCAAACTGGGCTGGACGGTGACGAGCCTGCTGTTCGTTACGGTCTGGTTTGCCAACTTCGCAGAGGCCATCGCCGAAGCCCGTGGCCGGGGCCAGGCGGCCTCGCTGCGCCGGGCGCGTCAGTCGCTGGTTGCACGGCGGCTGTCCGATCCGACACAACGTCACCAGACCACCACTGTCGCTGGCGCCGATTTACAACCTGGCGATCTGGTGCTGGTCTCTGCCGGTGAGATCATCCCGGCGGATGGCGAAATCGTGCAGGGTCTGGCCACCATCAATGAATCGGCCGTGACCGGTGAATCTGCCCCCGTACTACGTGAGGCGGGAACCGACCGCTCTGGCGTGATTGGCGGCACCAAGGTGTTGTCAGACGAGATTGTGGTCAAGATTACGGTGGCACCCGGACATAGCTTCCTGGATCGCATGATTGCCCTGGTTGAAGGTGCAAACCGGCAGAAAACCCCGAACGAAGTGGCTCTCGGCTTGTTGCTGTTCACCATGACGATCACCTTCCTGCTGGTGGTCGCCACCCTCCCCTTTATTGCGGGCTTTGTGGGTGTCACGCTCAATCCCTTGCTGCTGGTCGCCTTGCTGGTCTGCCTGATCCCCACAACGATTGGCGGCTTGCTGCCAGCCATCGGGATTGCCGGGATGAACCGGGCGCTGTCCGCCAATGTATTGGCCAAATCCGGCAAAGCGGTGGAGGTGGCAGGCGATGTTGATGTGCTGCTGCTGGACAAGACGGGAACCATTACCTATGGCGACCGCCAGGCGACCGCCTTCCATGCATTGGCTGGCATCGACCATGCCGCGTTACGTGAAGCGGCCTTGCTGTCCTCGCTGGCGGACCCCACCCCTGAGGGTAAATCCATCGTCAAGCTGGCACGCCAGCCCGGTGAGTCGCTGGAGGAGCCAGAACAGGCACACTTTGTGGCCTTCAGCGCACACACCCGCATGTCCGGCGTCGACCTGCCAGACGGGCGCACCATCCGCAAAGGGGCCATGGATGCCATCAGTCGCCATGTGCAGTCGCTCGGTGGGCAAGTCCCGCTTGAACTGGCCAACCGGGTTGAGGCGGTTGCCCGCAAAGGGGCCACCCCGCTGGTGGTATCGGATGGCAAGCATCTGCTGGGCGTGGTGGAGCTCTCCGATGTGGTGAAACACGGCATCAAGGAGAAGTTTGCGCACTTCCGGGCGATGGGGGTCAAAACCATCATGATCACCGGGGACAACCCCTTGACCGCAGCCGCCATAGCGGCCGAAGCCGGGGTCGACGATTACATTGCGGAGGCAACCCCCGAGGACAAGCTGGCCCGTATCCGCAAGGAACAGGCAGGTGGCCGACTGGTCGCCATGGTCGGTGACGGCACCAACGATGCCCCGGCACTGGCCCAGGCAGATGTCGGTCTGGCCATGAACTCAGGAACACAGGCCGCCAAGGAAGCCGGCAATATGGTCGATCTGGACAACGATCCCGCCAAACTGCTGCAGGTGGTAGAAATCGGCAAGCAGCAGCTGATCACCCGCGGGGCGCTCACCACCTTCTCTCTGGCCAATGATGTATCCAAGTACTTTGCCATCCTGCCCGCGCTGTTTGCCGGTGCGATTCCCGCCATGGCCACGCTGAATGTCATGCAGCTGTCCAGCCCGAACAATGCGGTGATTGCCGCCTTGCTGTTCAACGCGATCATCATCCCGGCGCTGATCCCGCTGGCGCTGCGCGGAGTACGCTTCCGCCCGTCAACCGCAACGGCGCTGTTACGACGCAACATGCTGGTGTATGGGCTCGGCGGCATCATCCTGCCGTTCCCGGCCATCAAGTTGATCGACATGCTGTTGCATGCCACCTTTGGCGCATGAGGAGATTGCCATGAATACCGTTGATATCACCCCGCAAACCCGCCTGCTACGCCCGGCCTTGGGAATGGCCATGCTGACTCTGCTCGGCTTCGGGCTGACCTACTCCCTGTTGGCGACAGGACTGGGCCGCGCCCTGTCTCCCTACACCGCCACCGGTAGTCTGGTCACCCGGGATGGGGTGGTCGCAGGCTCTACCCTGGTCTCGCAACCTTTCGCATCAGCGCGATACTTCATGGGGCGACCCACCGCATCCGGTCATGATCCCATGGCCATGGCCGGCAGTAATCTGGCGCATTCCAACCCCGAGCTCATGCAGCGAATCACAGCGGCGCGCAAAGCCGTTGCCCAGCGTGAAGGCGTGCCGCTCGAACGCGTACCCGCGGATCTGTTCACACAGTCTGGCAGTGGCAGTGATCCGCACATCAGCCCGGAAGCCGCACGCCTACAAATCGCCCGCGTCGCACAAGCGCGCCATCTGCCTGCGGAGCAGGTCGCCAAGCTGGTCTCGGCCCATACAGAAGGCAAGCAGTTCGGCCTGTTGGGTCAACCCCGGGTCAACGTGCTTGCACTGAATCTGGCTCTGGACACCTTGAAGTAACATTACGCAGAGAGGCTGCCCCATGAATGACGATCGCGATGCCAAAGCCGATGCCCTGATACAGGAGCTGCAGCGTCAGAAAGCCGGGCAGCTGACCATTTTCCTTGGCGCAGCGCCCGGGGTAGGAAAAACCTACGCCATGCTGTCCCGTGCCAAGGAACTACAAAAGCAAGGGGTGGATATTGTCATCGGGCTGGTAGAAACCCATGGCCGCACCGAAACAGCCGCCTTGTTGAGTGGGCTTGAGCTGATCCCGCGGCGGGTGGTGAGCTACCAGGGGCATACGCTCGATGAGCTCGATACGGACACCATCCTGGCCAGAAGCCCGAAAGTGGTAGTGGTGGATGAGCTGGCGCACCGCAATGCCCCCGGCAGCCGCCATGAGCGCCGCTGGCAGGATGTCGTGGAGTTGATGGATGCTGGAATCGACGTCTACTCAGCCGTCAACGTCCAGCATCTGGAGAGCCTGAACGATGTGGTGTATCGCATTACCGGTGTGCGCGTCAGCGAGACGGTGCCTGATGCGGTGCTGGACCGCTTGCGTGACATCCGTCTGGTGGACCTGCCACCGCGTGAGTTGATCGAGCGGCTGAATCAAGGCAAGGTCTACATTCCGGATCAGGCGGAGCGTGCACTGCAAGCCTTCTTCTCGCCCGCCAACCTGGCAGCCTTGCGTGAGCTTGCCATGCAAACGGCGGCAGACTGTGTGGAAGGTGACTTTCGGGCCTCTCAGCAGGCCAGGGGGCTGCCTGGTGTCGCTTTGCGGCGCAGGGTACTGGTTGCCGTAGATGGCCTGGGCGCGTCAGAATACCTGGTCCGCGCGGGACGACGCATGGCAGAGCGGCGGGATGCGCCCTGGAGTGTCATCTCGGTCCAGCCGGGGGGCAGCGTTGATGCAGCCCGTCAGGCCGCGCTGGACCAGGCCTTTGCCTTGGCACGCAGTCTGGGAGCAGACACCGAAGTGCTGTATGGCAGCAGTGTCGCGGAAGCCTTGCTTGCGCATGCCGAGCGGGCGGGCGCCTCCACGCTGGTGATCGGACGCACGCGTGAGCGGCCGATCGCGCGCATGTTCAACCGGACGTTGACGCAGCAACTCCTGCAGAGAGGAACGCACTATGAGCTGGTCATCATTGGCACACCCAGTTTCCGGATGAAGGCCCGAATGCAGAAATGCCGGTCCGTATCGCCCTTCAGCTGGCAGGATGTGCCCCTGGCCGCACTCGCCTCGATCTTTGCCACCGGCATGGCCTGGGGCGCGGAGCGTTGGCTGGGCTTGCATGACCTCTCCATGGTGTTCATTGTTGCCGTTGTGCTGGTGGCCGCCCGTACACGCATGACGGCTTCAGCATTAACCGCGATACTGTGCTTTTTTGCCTATAACTTCTTCTTTATTGAGCCTCGCCTCACCTTCTATATCGGGGCCAGCCAGGGTTTTGCCACGGTCTTTCTGTTTCTGGCGGCGGCGCTGGCAGCAGGGCGGCTGGCTTCACAATTGCGCATGCAGGTCCTCGCCTTGCGAGCCGCCAATGCCCACGCCACCGCCCTGCAGGAGCTCGGGCGGACGCTCAGTACTGCAGCGGACCTGGGCGAGGTTTTACGCGCAGGCCGAACGGTGCTGGAGCAGCACCTGCAGGCACGCGTGCGGCTGGAGGTCGGTACGCTTGCCGAGCAATCCAGCGGCAGTGTGCTGGAAAGCCTGGACCGGGGTGCCGCAGACTGGGCATTGCATCATGCTCAACTGGCCGGACGCTATACCGATACCCTAGCAGGTGCTTCCTGGTGGTTTCTGCCGCTCTTGAACGGGGGGCAGGCGGTTGGCGTCATCGGCCTGCAATTTGGCGCACATGAAGCTCGCCTGTCTGCAGAACAGCGACGCTTGGCGGAAGCCATGGTGGAAGGCATAGCGCAGGCGGTTCAGCGTACCCGACTGGTTGCGGAGCTGGAAAGCGCACGGGTCAGCAATGAGGCAGAGCGCCTGCGCTCCGCCTTGCTCTCTTCGGTTTCGCACGACTTGCGCTCACCTTTGACCGCCATGATTGGATCGGCCAGCAGCTTGAGCAATTACAGTGACGCCATCAGTGCTGCAGATCGCAAATCGCTGCTGGATGCCATCTTGCAAGAAGGTGAACGTCTGGACCGTTATATCCAGAACCTGCTGGACATGACCCGGCTAGGGCACAATGGGCTGAGCCTGAAGCGCGACTGGATCGGGGTAGATGAGCTGATCGGGTCCGCCACCGGCCGGCTCCGGCGGTATCAGCCGGATGTCCGCCTCAATGTCCTGATTCAGCCGGATCTTGCACCCATCTGGGTGCATCCGGCGCTGGTGGAGCAGGCCTTGTTCAATGTACTGGAGAATGCCGCCAAATTCTCTCCGCCGGGCGAGGCCATCGACATTTCCGCCCAGTTGGCAGAGGAACAACTGCAGCTGGACATCCGTGATCACGGACCTGGCATTCCAGAAGATGAGCGTAGCCGGATTTTTGACATGTTCTATTCCGTTGAACGCGGAGACCGTGGGCGCCAGGGCACCGGCCTCGGCTTGAGCATTGCGCAGGGGATGGTGGGCGCACATGGCGGCAGTATCGAGGCCTTGCCGCCCAGAGCGGGACAAGGCACACTGATCCGCATCCGGCTACCGCTGTTGGTACCCGCCTCTTCAGAGAGGGCTGATGGTCACTGATACCTCTGCATCCACGTCCACACGCATTCTGGTGATCGACGACGAGCCTCAGATTCGTCGTTTCCTCGACATCGGCCTGCGGGCACAGGGTTATACGGTCGTACAGGCAGAAACCGGGCAGGGCGGGCTGGAAAAACTGGCGGCCCTGGGTGCTGACCTTGTGATCCTGGACATTGGGCTGCCGGACATGGATGGACACGAGGTTCTGAAAGCGCTGCGTCAGTGGTCACAGGTTCCCGTTGTCATGCTCTCCGTGCGCGCAGGTGAGCAGGAAAAGGTGGCCGCGCTGGATGCGGGTGCAAATGACTATGTCACCAAACCCTTTGGCACCCAGGAGCTCATGGCGCGAATCCGGGTACTGCTCAGGCAGAACATGCCTGCCCAGGAGGCACCCACCCTGTTCGATGACGGACACCTGCGTATTGATCAGGCCCGCCGCGAAGTCCGCCTGGACGGGGAGCTCATCACGCTGGGGCGCAAGGAATACGCGCTACTGGTCTTGCTGCTCAAGCACAGCGGCCGTGTGGTCACCCAGCCCCAGATCCTGCGGGAAATCTGGGGGATGACCCATACAGATGACACTCACTACATCCGCATTCTGGTCGGCAAGTTGCGCCTGAAACTGGGCGACTCGCCGCTGAAGCCCCGCTACATTGCCACCGAGCCTGGTGTGGGCCTGCGGTTTCTGGAAGGTCCGCAGGTCACCGGCTAAGTCCCCCCGATCCCGTGTAGTGCCTTGGCAAGTACACCGCATCATGGCCAAGTGGTCTGACACGGAACAGGACAACTTGCCACATCGGGTGCCGCATGCCAGCATGGTCAGCTTCAGCAGGCCAGCGGCAAGGAATGACATGATCAAGGCGGTGGTATTTGATTTTGGCGGGGTGTTGTTCGACTGGAGCCCGGAGTATCTGTATCAGACCTTGATTCCGGATGAAGCCGAGCGCCGCTGGTTTCTGCAAGAAGTGTGCAATCCCGCCTGGAACCTGCAACAGGATGCCGGGCGCAGCATTGCTGAAGCCGAAGCGGAAAAAATCGCTGCCTTTCCGCAGCATGAAACCTTGATCAAGGCCTTCTACGGGCAGTGGCCGGTGATGCTGAAAGGCGCGCTGACTGACGGCGTGGCATTGCTGGAATCCCTGCACGCAGCAGACATTCCTTTGTACGGCCTGACCAACTGGTCTGCCGAAACCTACCCTTACGCCGAGCAGCACTACCCTTTTCTGCAACGCTTTCGCCATGTTGCGGTGTCGGGACGCCTGAAACTGGCCAAGCCTGATCCGGCCATTTATCAGCACCTGCTGCAACACATCGGCGTCGCCGCAGAGGCTTGCGTGTTCATCGACGATGTATTACACAATGTGGAAGGGGCACGTGCACTCGGCTGGCACGCCATCCACCACCGCTCGGGGCCGGACACCGCGGCTGCCCTGCGTGCCCTGGGCCTCTCCTTCTAGCAGAAAAGCAACAGCGCGGAATCCGCTTTCAGAACAAACCCTTGCACTGTTTTTGCCATTGGCATAAACTGGACTTTCCCCCTGCGAAAACGTACTAAGAGGTGTGTTCATGAAACTGCTGCCCATTATGCTGCTGGCGCTGCCCTTCATGGCCCAGGCAGACATCTTCAAAGTGGTGGATGCCAACGGCAACATTACCTATACCAATACCCAGGTTAAAGGCGCGCAGCGCGTCATCGTGGATGAAACCCCCGGGGGTAGCGTCAACCCCAGCCCGCGCCGTGCCAGTGCCGGCGGTGCCCCGGCCGCCACGCCTGCCAGCTTCCCCAAGGTAGAGACCGAGACCCAGAAACGGCGTGATGCCACCCGTTTCCAGATCCTCACCGAGGAGCTGAATGACGAAAACCGCATGCTGGATGATGCCCGCAAGCAGCTCACCAGCATCGCCAGCCAGAAGGCCAGCCCGGATCAACTGGCCAGCGCCCAGAACAAAGTGACCTTGCATGAGAAGAACATCGAGGCCTTGAAGAAAGAGCTGGCTGGCGTCAAGCAGTACTAAACCCGATCACCCTCATTTTGCACCATTTTGGTGCGGAATTCTTGCCTAATGCGTCAGCATGGTGCAATCTGCTGCTCTGGGTGCAGCATTTGCAGCATGCCGCTCTGGCGCAAAACTTGCTGAGTCCTGCACACCATCCAACCGGATGGCCGTAATGCCACCATGCAGGATGACCATGACTGTCGTTGTCGACGCTTTTGCCGGGCTGGACTGGCTGGAACATGCCGTGTTCGCACTGGATGCGGAGGACCGGCTCCGCTATGCCAACCCGGCGGCCGAGCAGTGGCTGGGGACCAGCCTGCGCATGCTGCTGGACAAGCGGCTCCCCGAGCTGTTTGACAGCCAGGCCCGCCCTTGGCTGGACCAGGCGCTGGAGCGTGCCCGCCAGCAACATGCCCCCTGCCGCGAGTACGACATCCGCCTGTGCACCGTACCGCACCGCCAGCAGCTGCACGGCAACCTGCATGTGATTCCGCTGCTGGACCACCCCGCCCTGCCTGATGGCCTGCTGATTGAGTTGACGGCGGTCGACCCACAATGGAAAGTGGTCCAGGAAGAGCAGATGGCACGTCAGCAGGCGGCAAACCGCGAGTTGATGCGCAATCTGGCACACGAGATCAAAAACCCGCTGGGTGGCATCCGGGGCGCCGCGCAATTGCTGGAGCATGAGCTGGCCGATCCGGCGCTGCATGAGTACACCGAGGTGATCCGCAGCGAAACGGACCGCCTGCAAGCCTTGCTGGACCGCCTGTTGACCCGCAATCCGCGTCCACAGCCCGGCTGGCTGAACATTCATGAGGTGCTGGAGCGGGTACGCCAGCTGGTCAGCGCCGAAACTCATCGCGCCGTTCATTTTCGCTGTGACTACGACGCCAGCCTGCCGGAATTACTGGCTGATCGAGGGCAGCTGGTGCAAGTGGTGCTCAATATCGTCAAGAATGCAGTGCAGGCGCTGAATGGTCAGGGGGAGATCGGCTTGCGCACCCGCATTGCCCGGCAAGTGACCTTACATCGCAAGCGGCATGGCATGGCGGTGCAGGTGGACATCATCGACAGTGGTCCTGGCATTCCACCCGCCTTGCAGCCACAGGTCTTTTACCCGCTGGTCACCGGGCGGGCGGAGGGTACCGGGCTGGGCCTCTCGCTGGCGCAGAGCATCGTGCACCAGCATGGTGGCACACTGGACTTTGAGAGCCGCCCCGGTCATACCGTGTTTACCATCCTGCTGCCAGTGCAATTTACCCCTGTTGCGGAGTCTGCATGAGTCAAGTCTGGATCGTCGATGACGATCGTTCCATTCGCTGGGTGTTCGAGAAGGCACTGAGCCGGGCCGGAATTTCCTGCCAAAGCTTTGCCGAGGTCAGCAGCGCACGGGACGCGTTGGCCACCCAGGTGCCGCAGGTGCTGATCAGCGACATCCGCATGCCGGGCGAAAATGGCCTGGATTTCCTGCGTGAATTGCGTCAACAGCAGCCGCAGCTGCCGGTCATCATCATGACCGCCTATTCCGATCTGGAAAGCGCAGTCGCCGCCTTCCAGCACGGTGCTTTCGAGTATTTGCCCAAGCCCTTTGATGTGGACCAGGCCGTGGCACTGATCGAGCGTGCGCTGTCGTCCAACCCGACCCAGCCGGTCGATGCTGAGGCCCCCGCCAGCAGTACCGACATGCTGGGCCAGGCCCCGGCCATGCAGGATGTATTCCGCGCGATTGGCCGCTTGTCCCAGTCCATCGCCACCGTCTTGATTACCGGGGAATCGGGTTCCGGCAAGGAGCTGGTGGCGCGTGCCCTCCATCGCCACAGCCCGCGCCATAACCGCGCCTTCATTGCCATCAATACTGCGGCCATCCCGCGCGATCTGCTTGAATCCGAGCTGTTTGGTCATGAACGGGGGGCCTTTACCGGGGCCCAGACCCAGCGTCAGGGGCGCTTTGAGCAGGCAGATGGCGGCACCCTGTTTCTGGACGAGATCGGCGACATGCCTGCCGAGCTGCAAACACGGCTACTGCGGGTATTGTCGGATGGCTATTTCTATCGTGTCGGCGGTCATCAACCGGTCAAAGCCAATGTGCGGGTGATTGCCGCCACCCATCAGGATCTGGAAACCCGGGTACGGGAAGGTCACTTTCGGGAGGACCTGTTCCACCGCCTGAACGTGATTCGCTTGCGGCTGCCCCCTTTGCGTGAACGCCCGCAGGACATCCCTTTGCTGACCCGGCACTTCCTGCAGCGCAGTGCCCGCGAGCTGGGTGTGGAGCCGAAGCAGCTGAGTGAGGCTGTGCTACAGCTGCTGGCGCAGCATCCCTTGCCAGGCAATGTCCGTCAGCTGGAAAACCTGTGCCACTGGCTCACGGTCATGGCGCCCGGGCAGCGGGTTGAACTGGCCGACATGCCGCCGGAATTCCGCCAAACGGATGCCGCCGTATCTGCAGCCGCAAGTCAGGGTGACTGGCTGCAGCATCTGGCACAGCATGCCCGCGATGCCCTGCAGCGTGGCGACAGCAATATCCTACCGGCGCTCGCCGCCCGCTTCGAGGCCACCCTGATTCAGGAGGCCTTGCAGCATACCCATGGCCGCCGCATCGAGGCTGCACAGCTGCTGGGCCTGGGGCGCAACACCCTGACCCGCAAGATTCAGGAACTGGGGCTGGGTCACGGTGACGACTGACGCCGCCCGTCAGCGCTGGTGGCTGTTGCAACTGGCCGACCGTGCCAGCGGCACCCCGCGGCAGTGGTTGCTACTGGATGCAGCGCAGGCGCTTTCGCGCTCGGCAGATTACCGGCCGCCGTGGCAGGATCGCCTGCGTTTGTGGCGGGCAGACCGGTTGGGCAACAGCAGCCTGTACCGTTTTCTTAAGCGCCTGCTACCTGCTTATGCGGCCCTGTACGCACCGCGCCCCCTGGAGCCCGTGCGCATATTGCTTGCGTTCGAGCACGTCCTGCTGGTTGCCAGCCTGCTGCTCGGCATTCTGCTGGTCACACCTCACCCCGCGGTACTGCGGGCGGAGATCATGGCGGCCTTTTGCCTGCCAATCGGTTTGTACTACGGCGTAAGGCAAGCCCGGCAGCTGCATCATCGCTGGCAAACGCATTGTGAACGCCAGCTGGCCCAGCTCGCTGAGCTGGAGCCGCAGGTATTGGAACAAAGCCCATCGCTCGCACACTGGCTGCAAGGCATGCTACCCGCGCCCAGCGCGTCTGTACTGTTGGCACAACTGGCCACCGCTCCGGGTAGCTGGCGTGACATCGAGTCGATGCCACGCTTTGCCATCTGGCAGCCCCTGCCCGAATGGCCCTGGCGCCAGTGGCTGGTGGAAGTGCTGGCCTGCCTGACACCTTTGGTACTGCTGACCTGTACTTTGGTCGGGCCACGCTGGCTGACTTTAGGAGCATGGGCCGCTATGGCCGCTGGAGTACATTTGCTACCATGGAAGCCTGCCCCTTACGCGCAGCGCTGGTTATGGCTGCTGCTGGCCGGGGCCTGTGGCAGCGGTCTGGGACTGCTGCTGACCTGATCGTGTCTGAACACCGGGAGGCTGGATGGCAAGCCCGAGTGCAGCAGCATTACATGGTTACAGCCTGATTGATGCCCGGCAGCAGGTCTGGCTTCCCTATGATGTGGAACGCGAGGCCACGGCAAACCTGCGGCCCTTGCACGAATATCAGGCCACGCAACACGCAGGGCGTCAGCCTTTCCGGCTGGATCACGGCCGCTTGCGTACCTTGCATGTCCTCAACGGCATGGGGGTGGCGCTGGGTGATTCCATTATTGGCATCAGTGCACTGGCCTGGCTGAAGGCCCACCACCCCGACCTGCATATTCACCTGTACCGGGCCCGGCATGCACCGCGTTACGTCGAAGCCCTGTACCAGCTGGCCAGCCCGCTGCTGCAGCAGGTGCATTACCTGCCACAACCCTTGCCCAAGCTGGATGCCGATGCGGCGCTCGTAGACCTCGCAGATATTGTCTATTGGCCACAGTTTGATGATACCCCGATGATCGATTTTTTCCTGTCGGGTCTGGGCATCGATCCTGCGAGGGTGCCTGCGGCGAGTAAAGCCAATGACTGGCTGCAGTCGTTCGACTTGCCCCTGCCCGCCAAACCCTGGCGGCACAGTGCGTACCTGCTGTTCTGCCCGCGTGCCAGCGTGCCGCTGCGCAGCATTCCGCAGGCGGTACAGCACACGCTGGTCGAACAACTGTGGCAACACTACCAGCTGCCTGTGCTGGGCTTCGAGCCCTTGCACCATCCGCACTATTACAACGTGGCCGCACTGTCGCCGGATACGTTCCACTTCCTGTCCTGGGTACGCGGCGCATCCTTGCTGGTCTCGACGGATACCGCAGCGGTACATGCCGCAGCGGGATTTGGGGTACCGACACTGGCGGGTTTTGTCAGCATCGCCCCCTGGCTGCGCACCCGTGACTATCCTTTATGTCACAGCCTGGACCTGCGCCTGCCGGAATTGAATGGCCTGCACCACAGTGACGATAAGGCGCTGGAGCAGCTGGCTGTCCATCAATGGCGTGATGGCATGTCTCCTGATGCGCTCAAGCAGGTCAAACCCCGGTCAGTGCACCGGTAGCGGCGTCATCCCCGCCAGCTGCTGCACCACTGGGATCGCCTCGCGCGCGCTGGCATCGCTATCGTAACTGCCCACCCACACCCGGTACAGGCCGTTGCGCTGTACCACCTGCACCGGCTTGCCGTGCTCGGCCAAGACCCCTGCCATCTTGTCGCGCAGCACTTCTGCATTGGCTTTCAGGCTGAATGAGCCCAGTTGCAGATAGAAGCCGGCCGGCTCTGGCTGCGCCGTACTGGCCGGTGTCTGCGGGGTCTCCGCGATGGGTGTAACCGGCTGTTGCGCCAGCACCGTGGGTGGGGCAGACTTTTCCTCACCCGGAAACACCCGCTCTACTTTGACGCGGGCACTACCCTTGCTGACATAGCCGAGCTTGAACGCCGCCGCATAGGAGAGGTCGACCAGCCGTTCAATATGAAACGGGCCGCGATCATTGATGCGGACAATCACCGAGCGACCGTTTTCCAGATTGGTCACCCGGGCATAGCTGGGGATGGGCAAGGTACGATGTGCGCCACTCATCTGGAACATGTCGTAGGTTTCGCCACTGCTGGTGCGCTTGCCATGGAATTTTCGACCATACCAGGAGGCGCGGCCTTCCTCGACATAGGCCTTGCCCTGGGTATCCGGTACCCAGGTTCGACCCAGTACATTGTAGGGCCGGTTGGCAAATTTATGCAGTGGCTCATTCTGTGGCACCGCATCCGGCGTGGCGGCCAGGTTATCCGGAATCTGCTCTGCCGGGCCATCGTCCAGATAATAGCCGCCGTCTTTGGCTGGCGGCGGCAGGTTAGGGTCGCGACTGGCCTGCTTGCCGGGCTGATAGACAGGCGCGGGTTTACCCGCAGGGCTGGCTGGTGCAGGTGGCTCGCCACGATGGGCTACCGGGGCCGGGGCCTGACTGCTTTGCTGCGGGGAAGAGGTACTGCCGCAAGCAGCCAGCAAGGCGGTCAACAGCAGCAAGACAAAACGTAACAACATGGTGCTCTCCAGCACGGTTCCGGATCAGGAAAACTTGATCAGGGACTTGTGGCGGTGAATGCTCATCAGTAAACCCATGCCGGTCAGCAGGGTCACCAGCGAGGTTCCGCCATAACTCATCAGGGGCAACGGCACCCCCACCACCGGCAGGATACCGGAAACCATGCCCATATTGACGAAGGCATAGGTAAACAGGGTCATGGTGACCGCCCCACCCAACAGGCGGCCAAACAGGGTAGTCGCATGCAAGGTGATGGCAAGGCCCCGTAGCAGCAACAGGGTATACAGCACCAGCAGCACGCAGCCGCCCACCAGACCGAACTCTTCGGCATACACCGCAAAAATGAAGTCGGTGGTGCGTTCGGGGATGTAATCCAGATGAGTCTGGGTGCCCTGCAACCACCCCTTGCCGGTCACGCCACCTGAGCCGATGGCAATGGTACCTTGCAAGGTGTGATAACCCTTGCCCAAAGGGTCTGACAGCGGATCAATCAGAATCTGGACACGAGTGCACTGATACTTGTGAAACACCTGTTCGCAGCGGGGTGCATCCATCACATACCAGATACCCCCTGCCAGCAGTAGCACCACCGGAATGATCAACCGCCAGGACAAACCGGCCAGGAACAGTACAAAACAACCCGAGCCACTGATCAGAATAGCGGTACCCAAGTCTGGTTGCTTCAGCACCAATGCCACCGGCAAGGCCAACAACACCCCGGCCACCACAAAATCCTTCACCCGCAATGCGGCCTCATGCCGGTGCATATACCAGGCCAGCATCATCGGCAAGGCGATCTTCATCATCTCGGATGGCTGAATGCGGATGAAATGCAGGTTAAGCCAGCGGGTGGCCCCTTTACTGGTTTCGCCGAAGAAAAACACACCCAGCAACAGAATCATCCCCAGCGCATACAAGGGCGGAGCCAAGCTCATCAACCGCGGGAGCGGTTGACTGGCTACCAGCCACATGGCCACCGCCGCCACGGCAAAGTTGAACAGCTGCGCCTCAACCTTGATCATGCTGCGGTCACCCGCCGAATACAGGGTAATCTGCCCCACGGTCAACAGCGCCAACACCACCAGCAACAACCAGATATCCAGCGGCCGCCAGAACGCGTGCCACAAGCGGCTAATCATGGTCACCCTCCTGACTGGCGGGTTGTTCCGGGGTGGCGGGTTTGCTGCCCGACTTGCTGGCTGCCGCTGGCGGGGCCACCTCGGCACGTTTTCCCAGCAAGTAAAAGTCGGTCAGCTTGCGGGCAATCGGGGCGGCGGCGGCAGCACCAAAGCCGCCGTTTTCCACCAGCACCGCCATGGCAATCTTCGGCTGATCCGCCGGGGCAAATGCAATGAACCAGGAGTGGTCACGGTGCAGCTCATGAATGCGAGAAGCGTTGTACTTCTCACCCTGCTTGATGGTAATCACCTGTGCGGTACCGGTCTTGCCCGCCATGGCATACTCCAGCCCGCCGCTGATGCCAAATGCGGTGCCCCCCGGCATCAGTACCCCGCGCATGCCCTGCTTCACCACCGCCAGGTTTTCCGGCTTGAAGTCATGCCGGGCAATCGGCGTCGGCTCCACCGTGGACACCTTGCCGGTGCGAACATCTGTCACATGCCAGGCAATATGCGGCTTGAAGGCTACCCCGTCATTGGCCAGCACCGAGGTGGCGTACGCCAGCTGCAAAGGCGTGTATGAGTTATAGCCCTGGCCGATGCCAATACTGACCACATCACCGACATACCACTTGCGGTGCTCATCACGGAAGCGTGCACCTGAAAAGCGTTTTTGCTTCCAGGCGGGGGACGGCAGAATGCCTTCCACTTCACCGGGCAGATCAATGCCGGTTTTCTGGCCAAAGCCGAACTTGGGCATGAAACGATCAATCGCTTCAATCCCCATGTCGTAGGCCAAGCGGTAGTAATAGGTATCACACGAGGCCGCAATCGACTTGTACATGTCCACATAGCCATGCCCGCCCGCCTTGTCATCGCGGAAACGATGGCTGCTGCCCGGCAGGGAGAAGAAGCCCGGGTCGGCAATGGCATCTCCTGGCCTGCGGTAGCCCATTTCCAGCGCGGCCATGGCCATGAAGGGCTTGAAGGTAGAGCCCGGCGGATACATGCCGCGCAACGCCCGGTTGTTCAACGGCCGATAAATGGATTCGTTCAGCTCTTTCCAGCTTTGTGCATCGATACCATCCACAAAGGGGTTGGGATCGAAGCCCGGCTTGCTGACAAAGGCCAGCACTCCGCCGGTGGCGGGCTCAATCGCCACCAAGGCACCACGACGATCGCCAAACAGCTCGTCCGCGTATTGCTGCAGCTTGATGTCCAGCGACAACTGGATGTTATTGCCCGCAATCGGTGGCGTACGGCGCAACACACGGATGGCTCGGCCAGCGGCATCGGTTTCCACCTCTTCATAGCCGGTCACACCATGCAAGTCGTCCTCATACTTTTGCTCCAGCCCCAGCTTGCCAATATGGGTGGTGCCCCGGTAATTGACCAGCTTGCCGGTCTCCTCCAGCACCTGCTGATCCTTCTCGCTGAGGCGGCCAATATAGCCAATCACATGCGCTGTCAGCGCCTTGTAGGGATACTCACGGAAGGAGCGCGCCTTGATTTCCACGCCAGGCAGCCGGTAAACCTGCGCCGCCACTTTGGCGATTTCATCATCGGTCAGGCGCAGTTTCAGCGGCAGGGTTTCAAACGATTTGCTCTCGGACAGCAGCTGCTTGAAGCGCTTGATGTCCTTGGGGCCGATGTCCACCAGCTTGCCCAGCTCGGCAATGGTCTGATCGACGTCACCGACCCGGTCTGGACGCAATTCCAGCGTAAACGCCGTGTAGTTATGCGCCAGCACCACGCCATTGCGATCCACAATCAGGCCACGGCTGGGCATCACCGGCGCAATGCCGATGCGGTTACTGTCCGCCTGGGTGCTGTAGAACGCGTGCCGGCTGATTTGCAGCACAGAAAACCGCCAGATCAGCAGGCCAAAGCACACCAGTACCAGTACGCCTAGCAGCAACACCCGGATCTGAAACTGGACGGCGTCATGCCCTTCGTGGCGCTGGGCCGATTTCTTCCCCATTACAGCTCAGACTCCCGCGCCCGCCGCTGCGGCCACTGCAAGACATGGGTCAGCACAGGCCAGCACAAGGCGCCGACCATTGGTCCGTAAAAGTAGCTCCACCCCGGCAGGCGACGCTCCGCCAGAAACCGCACCAACACCATGATGGCGGCCCCCAGCAGCAACAGCGGCATCAGGTGCATGGCCTGCCACCACTGGCCAAACATGCGCATGCGGCGGGAGAGTTGCAGGGCAAGATAGAGGGTCACTACGTAGGCCAGCGCATGCTGGCCAGCCAGAGCGGCATCGGCCACATCCATCAGCAAGCCAAAAATCAGCCCCCACCCCAGCGACACCCGCTCCGGTTCGTACAGATTCCAGTACAGCAACAGCAGAATCACGAAATCCGGCTGCAGCATCAGGCCATGGTTACGCCATGGCAACAGGTTCAGGAACAGCGCGCACAGCAGGGAAAACCAGACGAACCAAGGCCGTACCGGCAGCAACAGGGTTTGCGGACGCGGACTCATGACTTGCCCCCTTTGCCCTTGCCTTTTTTACCTTCCGTCTTCTCCGGCTCCGGCGGCAGCGGATAAGCGGGCAAAGCCGGTTTGGGCGACAGCACCAGCAGGAAGCGGCTTTGCTCCACCCCGGCGACCGGCGTGGCCAGCACCTTGGCAAACGGCAGTGTGCTGTTGCGCTCCACCCGGCTGACCCGCGCTACGGCAATCCCCGGCGGGTAAATGCCATCCAGCCCGGAGGTCACCAGCAGGTCACCTTGCTGCACATCACCATTCACGGCCATGAAGCGAACCTCCATGGTACCGGCCCCCCCCAGACCGTACAGCAAGGTCCGCTGCCGGGTCCGCTGCACTTCGACCGGTACCAGAAAATTCTTGTCCGTGACCAAAGTGACTTCCGACACCAACTTGTGTACCAGTGTCACCTGCCCGACCAGGCCCTCGCCATCGAGCACCGGCACCCCTTGCGCCACATCGGCGTCCAGCCCTTTGCCAATGATGATCTTGCGGGTAAAGGGGTCACGCCCGGCGTACAGCATTTCCGCAACCTGCCCTTGTCGATAGGGCTGGCTGGACAAGCCCATCAGGCGGCGCAGCTCCTGGTTTTCTTGCTGCAAGGCTTGCTCGCGCTGCAGCTGATCCGTCACCTGCAGTTCACGCATGCGCAGCATCTGGTTTTCCTGCTGCAAGGCCGTGTGTGCGGTCGCCAGGGTCGACACCGATTCCCACCACTGCCCTGGCAGCGTGGCCATTTTCTGCAGCGGGTACAGCGCCACCGAGACGTTCTGGCGCACGCCTTTCAGGTAGTTCCAGTAACTGTCGGTAATCGCCAGCGCAATGGCCAGCCCGCCGAACCAGATCAGCTTGCTCAGCGGACTCTGTCGGCGTCCGAAAAAGGCGGGTTGTGTTTCCTTGTCCACGGCCTTGACTCACAAAAACAACAGGCGGGCCTGATGGCCCGCCCCGATCGAGGAGGTGAAAACAGCTCAGTCGTTGGTAAAGATGCTACCGATCGACACCTTGTCCAGCTTCTCCAGCGCCCGGCCCGAGCCGCGTACCACGCAGGTCAGCGGGTCATCGGCCACGATCACCGGCAGACCGGTTTCTTCCATCAGCAGGCGATCCAGCTCACGCAGCAGCGCACCCCCACCGGTCAGCACCATGCCCGCTTCGGCAATATCGGCGCCCAGTTCCGGCGGGGTCTGTTCCAGTGCCGACTTCACTGCCGATACGATCTGGTTCAGCGGCTCGGTCAACGCTTCCAGAATCTCGTTCGAGGTGATGGTGAAGGAACGCGGAATACCTTCGGCCAGATTGCGGCCCTTGACTTCCATTTCCTTGACCTCGGCACCCGGGAACGCCGAACCAATCTTTTTCTTGATCTCTTCGGCGGTGGTTTCGCCAATCAGCATGCCGTAGTTGCGACGGATGTAGTTGATGATGGCCTCATCAAACTTGTCGCCACCCACCCGTACGCTGCTGGAGTACACAATGCCGCCCAGCGAGATCACGCCCACTTCGGTGGTACCGCCACCGATATCCACCACCATGGAACCGGTCGGGTCCTCCACTGGCAGACCGGCACCAATCGCTGCCGCCATGGGCTCTTCGATCAGCTCCACCTTGCTGGCACCGGCGTTCAGCGCGGATTCCTTGATGGCGCGGCGCTCCACCTGGGTTGAACCGCAGGGCACGCAGATCACAATGCGCGGGCTGCGACCAAACAGGCGCGAGGGGTTCACGTCCTTGCGTTTGATGAACTGCTTGAGCATTTGCTCGGTCACGGTGAAGTCAGCAATCACGCCGTCCTTCATCGGACGAATCGCCTTGATGCTGCCCGGTGTACGGCCCAGCATTTTCTTGGCTTCAAGGCCCACCGCCAGAATGGTCTTCTTGCCGTTGGAGCCACCCTCTTGCTGCATGGCCACCACCGACGGTTCGTCGAGCACGATGCCCTTACCGGACACCCAGATCAGCGTGTTGGCGGTACCCAGGTCAATCGCCAGATCATTGGAAAAGTAGCTGCTCAGTGCGCTGAACATGAAAAAACCTGCCGAATCATTATGTTAAATTTGAATTCTGCATGGAACATCCAACCCATGCAGTACCCGTCAAGCTGCAAGCTGCACCGGTTTCGGGCCTTGCCGACCCCGGTGGCAAATTCTGTCTGCCTAATAGAGTATGATAACCTATTCAGGTTCCACGATTAAAGCCAACCAAGCGGACATTTTTCATCATGTCACTCAGTACCGAAGCCATCCAGAAATTGGCGCGCCTGTCCCGCCTGCATGTCAGCCCGGAAGAGGTCGATGCCTTGCGCCAGCACTTTGACAATCTGTTCGCGCTGGTCGACGAACTGCAATCCATCGACACCGAGGGCATCAACCCGATGTCGCACGCGCTGGACCTGCCTCTGCGCTTGCGTGAGGACGTGGTCAGCGAGTCTGATCGACGCGACGCCTACCAGAGCGTCGCACCCCAAGTAGAACAAGGTTTCTACCTGGTTCCGAAAGTGATTGAATGAGTCTGCTGCCGAGTACCCCGATGCACACGCATACCCTGACCCAACTGAGTGCGGCGCTGGCCACTGGTCAAGTGTCCAGTGTCGAGCTGACCCAGCACTACCTGGACCGCATCCAGCAACTGGACCCGCAGTTCAACAGCTTCATCACCCTGGATACCGAGCGCTCGCTGGCAGAAGCCCGCGCTGCGGACGCCCGGCGCGCCGCAGGCCACGCCGGGCCACTGACTGGCATTCCGCTCGCCCACAAGGATATCTATGTGGCGGAAGGCTGGCGCTCCACCTGCGGCTCACGCATGCTGGAGAACTTTGTCTCGCCGTACGACGCCACCGTGGTGGCCCGCTGCAAGGACGCGGGCATGGTCACCCTCGGCAAGCTGAACTGCGATGAATTCGCCATGGGTTCCAGCAATGAGAACAGCCACTTCGGCCCGGTGAAAAACCCGTGGGATACCCAGGCCGTACCCGGCGGCTCCAGTGGTGGCTCTGCCGCGGCAGTCGCTGCTCGGCTAACACCCATCGCCACCGGCACCGATACCGGCGGCTCGATCCGCCAGCCCGCCAGCTTCTGCGGCATCACCGGCATCAAGCCGACCTATGGCGTGGTGTCGCGCTATGGCATGGTGGCCTACGCCTCCAGCTTTGATCAGGGTGGCCCCATGGCGCGCAGCGCCGAAGACTGCGCCCACCTGCTCAATGTGATGGCCGGATTTGACGAGCGCGATTCCACCAGCCTGAAGCGCCCGGCAGAAGACTACACCCGCGACCTGAACCAGCCGCTGGCCGGCCTGCGCATTGGCCTACCCAAGGAGTATTTTGGCGACGGGCTGGACAGTGAAGTAGCGGCCACCGTGCAGGCTGCGGTAGAGCAATTCCGCCAGCTGGGCGCCACGGTCAAGGAGGTGTCGCTGCCGCGTACCCGCATGGCGATCCCGACCTATTACATCCTGGCGCCGGCAGAAGCGTCGAGCAACCTGAGCCGCTTTGATGGCGTGCGCTATGGCCACCGTGCGGCGGAATATGGCGACCTGGCCGACATGTACGAGCGCAGCCGTAGCGAGGGCTTCGGCGCCGAAGTGAAGCGCCGTATCCTCACCGGTACCTACGTACTGAGCCATGGCTATTACGATGCCTATTACATCAAGGCGCAGAAGGTACGCCGCCTGATCGCCGATGACTTCCAGCGTGCCTTTGCCGATTGCGATGTGATCATGGGTCCAGCCGCGCCCACCGCTGCGTTTGATCTGGGTAGCCGCAGCAATGATCCGCTGCAGATGTACCTGGAAGATGTCTACACCCTGTCGCCCAATCTGGCCGGCCTGCCCGCCATGAGCATCCCGGCGGGCTTCAACCGCGCCGGGCGTCCGATTGGTCTGCAGATCATTGGCAACTACTTCAGCGAAGCACGCATGCTGGGCCTCGCCCACCAGTTCCAGCTGAACAGTGACTGGCACCAGCAACAGCCCGGGAGCCTGGCATGAGGCTACGCCACGCGCTTGCGCTGCTGCTGACCCTGCCCTCCCTTCTGCTGGCGGCAGGCAACACGCTCACGCTCAAACCCGGTGGTGTGGCCCTCACCATTCCGCTGCCGACCGGTTTTGTGCTGCTGAGCCAGAACGACCCGCGCTTTCTGGCCACGCGTCAGTTCATGCCCGCCAACATCGCATTGGAGGCCATGCTGGTCGATCCCAAGGATGCGGCAGACCCCAAGGCCAACTTCAAGCGCTACCACATGGTGCAAACCATGCCCGAGCTCAATGGCATGACCATCCCGCCGGTACAGTTCAAGTCAATGGTGGACGATTTCGAGCGGCAAATGCCTGCCTTGGGCAGTGCCGCCGAGCAGACGGTCAATCAGCAGATGAGCAACCAGGTGCAAAAGCTGAATCAGCAGCGTACCGCCAAGGTGGAAAAGCTCAAGCTGGGCGAAACCCGGATGAGCAAGCTGGAGCGCCAGACCGATCGCTTCACCTTCCAGATGTGGAGCCGCCTGCAGTTCAAGGCCGGACAAAAGACGATGGATGCCACGGTATACGGGGTCTCCTCCATGATCAACAAGCGTAACAAGGTGGTGCAGCTGCTGAGCTATAGCCTCAATGGCCCGGCAGACGAAGCGTGGGTACGAACCACCAACACGCAATGGGCCACCACCACCCTGAAGCAGCCATGAACCTGGGCGCCGACCACAGTCACCAACTGGAGCAGCTGGCCGCCGCTGCGTGGCCCGCGCGCCAGCAGCAGGTGATGGACGGCTGGCTGTGGCGCGAGCACGGGGGCTATACCAAGCGCGCCAATTCGGCCTGGCTGCTGGATGCGACAGACGCAGCACACCCCGCTGCGCTGGACCGGGTAGAGGCCCGTTACCGTGCGCTGGGGCTGCGCCCCTTGTTCAAGCTCACCGAGCACACGCCACAGGCGGTGGTGCAGCAGTTGGATGCGCGCGGCTATACCTGTCTGGATGAGAGTCTGGTGATGTATCGTCACTGGACGCAGCCGGCCACCGCACACCCGGCGGTGCAGATCAGCCCGGCGTGCTCCGACGCCTGGCTGGCAGCCACAAGCCGCCTGTTGCAGTTGTCCGATCAAGGTCTGCAACTGGCAAGCATCTTGCAGGCGCTACCGCCTTCGCTATACGCGTGGGTGACGCACGGGGATGAGGTGATCGCGGTTGGCTTGGGGGTGGTACAGGGTGACCACATCGGCTTTTGTGACCTGATCACCGCCCCGACGCACCGCAGGCAAGGCTGGGCGCGGGCCATTGTCGATAGCTTGCAGGCTCACGCCTGGCAACATGGTGTTCGCCACGGCTGGCTGCAAGTGGTGGCAGACAACCAGGGCGCGCGCGCCTTGTATCAGCAAACCGGATTTCACGAGGGCTACCGGTATGTTTACCGGCAAGCCCCTCAGGCAACACAGTAAAGGGCATGACCATGCAATGGGAAGTCGTGATCGGGCTGGAAGTACACGTTCAGCTCAACACCCAGTCAAAGATTTTCAGTGGCAGCGCCACGGCTTTTGGTGCGGAACCCAACGTTCAGGCCAGCGCGGTGGATCTGGCGCTGCCTGGCGTACTGCCGGTGATGAACCGTGAAGCGGTAGAGAAAGCCATCCGTTTCGGTCTGGCCATCGGGGCGGATATCAATCGTCACTCCATTTTTGCCCGCAAGAATTACTTTTACCCGGACTTGCCCAAAGGCTACCAGATCAGCCAGTTCGAGCAGCCGATCGTGGTGGGCGGCAACCTGACCATCCAGGTGGGCGATCAGGAAAAGGTCGTGCAGCTCACGCGCGCGCATCTGGAAGAAGATGCCGGCAAGTCGGTGCATGAGGATTTCCACGGCAGCTCAGGCATTGACCTCAACCGTGCGGGTACCCCGTTGCTGGAAATCGTGTCCGAACCAGTGATGCGCTCCTCTGCCGAGGCCGCAGCCTATGGCCGCGCCCTGCATCAGCTGGTGACCTGGCTGGACATCTGCGACGGCAACCTGCAGGAAGGCAGCTTCCGCATGGATGCCAACGTGTCGGTACGGCCACTGGGGCAGACCACTTTTGGTACCCGTCGTGAAATCAAGAACCTGAACAGCTTCCGCTTTGTGCAGCAAGCCATCGACTATGAGGTGAACTGGCAAATCAGTGAAATCGAGGATGGCCGCGAAATCCAGCAAGCGACCGTGCTGTTCGACCCGAACACCGGGGCCACCCGCATGATGCGCAGCAAGGAAGATGCACACGACTACCGCTACTTCCCCGATCCGGACCTGCTGCCGCTGCAGGTCAGCGAAGACTGGATTGCCAAGGTGCAGCGCGACATGCCGGAGCTACCGCAAGCCCTGCAACAGCGGCTGATGCGTGAACTGGGCCTGTCGGCCTACGATGCCAGCCAGCTGTCTGCCAGCAAGGCACTGGCGGAATATTACAGCACGGCGCTGGGTACGCTGTCGCCACAACGCGAAGCCAGCGCTGCCAAACTGTTGGCCAACTGGCTGACCGGCGAAGTGATGGCCCAGTTGAACCGTGAAGAAAAAGACATTCTCGATTGCCCGGTATCCCCGGCACAACTGGCGCAGTTGCTGGGCCGGGTGCGCGACAACACCCTCTCCGCCAAGGGGGCCAAGGATGTGCTGCTGGCGCTGTGGTCGGGCGAAGGCCGTGAGGTCGATGCCATCATCGCCAGCAAAGGGCTGCAACAGATTTCAGACAGCGGCGCCATCGAGAAGATGATTGACGAGGTGATGGCCGCCAATGCCGGCATGGTGGCGGAATACCGCGCGGGCAAGGAAAAAGCGTTCAATGCGCTGATCGGGCAGGTGATGCGGGCCAGCAAGGGCAAGGCGGACCCGGCGCAGGTCAACAGCCTGCTCAAGCAAAAGCTGGATCAAGCCAGCTGAGGGGTATCCGCAGGCCCGCCACCGGGCCTGTACTTCCCCAGCCAGGAATCAGGGCGCCATCGGCGCGCCTGATTTCAGCTCCAGATAGCGTTTCTTGTCTGCCTCAGCCGCCTGCCGGATCACCTCAACAGACTTCTGCTTCTCATCCATCTGCTGCTTGATCTTCACAAGCTCGGCTTCGGTATCCGCAATATCCGTTTTCAGTGAAGCCGGTACCGGGCGCTTGGCCTTTTCGTACTGCGCCATCTGCGTATAGTAGGCATTCAGTCGGCCTTCGGTCGACTTGAAGCGTACCTTCAGGCTGGTGAGCTCCCCTTGCACCTGCTGCAGGTTACGGTCACGCTTGCGGTCGATTTCCGCGACGCTATTGAAGGTAGAGAGCAAAGCCTTGTCACGCAACCGGGCCGCCTCGCGCGCCTCGGCCTCGGCTTTGGCCTTGGCCGTGTCTGCTTCACGCTGCTGCTTTTGCTCCGGTGTCAGCTCACCCTCGGTCTTCTTGACCACGGTGCCCTGCTTGGACAAGGTCGCCGTACCGCTTTTGCTCTGCACCGGTGGCTTGTCGCTGTACTGCACCTTGCCGTTCTCATCCACCCAGCGATACAGCGGCCCGGCGCTGACTGGCAGCGCCAGACACAACAACAATCCCCAGCAAATCGAATCAGCCTTGAGGGCCATCCAGTGTCACCCCGTATTGTTGACGGTAAGCCTCAATTTTATGCAAATACTGTGCCATATCGCCACGCGGGGCCAGGTAGTCAAACAGGTCGGTCAGCCGGGCAATCGCCACCACTGGCAAGCCATGCTGGCGCTCCACCTCCTGCACCGCAGACAGCGCCCCCTGGCCTCGCTCCATACGGTCCAGCGCAATGGCAACGCCCGCGGGCTCCGCACCCATGCCGCGAATCAGGTTCACCGATTCCCGTACTGAAGTTCCGGCCGAAATCACATCATCCACAATCAGCACCCGGCCCGACAGCGGAGCGCCCACCACCGTGCCCCCTTCGCCGTGGTCCTTGGCTTCCTTGCGATTGAACGCATACGGCACATTGTGACCTTTTTCGGCCAATGCAATCACAATGGCCGAGGCCAGCGGGATGCCCTTGTAGGCAGGCCCGAACAGCATGTCGTACTGCACACCGGACGCGAGAATCGCTTCTGCATAGAACTGGCCCAGGCGGCGCAGGCTGTCACCATCATTGAACAGGCCCGCGTTGAAGAAATAAGGCGACAAGCGCCCGGCCTTGGTGACAAATTCACCAAATTTCAGTACGCCGCGCTGTACGGCAAAGTCAATAAAGTCCGTGCGAAAGTTGCTCATCCGTTTTACCATCAGCCCTTGTTTCGCGGGGTCAGCCCCATCCGCCCCCGCCCAAATACCCGTCAGTATAGAAGTTCGCACTTATGAAAGCGAATCATGCGTATTGTTAGCGCCAATCTGAACGGTATCCGCTCCGCCGCCAGCAAGGGATTCTTCCCCTGGATGCAGGCGAGCGGCGCCGATGTGGTCTGCGTGCAGGAGCTCAAAGCCCAGGCCGCAGACATGACACCCGACTTTCTTGCCCCCAAGGGCTATCACGGTCATTTCCAGTATGCCGAGAAAAAGGGCTATAGCGGCGTTGGCCTCTATAGCCGCCAACAACCGGATCAGGTACAGATCGGGCTGGGTCACCCGGAGTTTGATCTGGAAGGCCGCTTTGTGCGGGCCGACTTCGGACCACTGTCCATCATCTCGCTGTACCTGCCGTCCGGCTCCAGCTCGGAAGAGCGGCAGCAGGTCAAGTTTGCCTTTCTGGATTACTTCCTGCCCGAACTGCAGGCCCTGCGCGCGCAGCAACGGGAGTTCATCGTCTGTGGCGACTGGAATATCGCCCACCAGCCGATCGATCTGAAAAACTGGAAGGGCAATCTGAAAAATTCTGGCTTCCTGCCGGAAGAACGTGCCTGGCTGACCCGGTTATTCGACGAGGTGGGCTGGGTCGATGTCTACCGCAGCCTCTACCCCGAGCAACCCGGCTATACCTGGTGGTCCAACCGTGGCCAAGCCTATGCCAAGGATGTCGGCTGGCGCATCGACTACCAGATTGCCACGCCAGGCGTCGCCAAGGCAGCCCAGGCGGCGTTCATCTACAAAGATGAGAAATTCTCCGACCACGCACCACTGGTGGTTGATTACCAACACGCATTGCGCTGACAAGGACTCCCCATGCAAAAATGGTCCCTGGCTTCCTGCCGACGCCTGTTTGCCATCGCCGTTCTCGGCTTCGCCTCCGGCTTGCCTCTGGCCCTCACCGGCCAGGCCATGCAAGCATGGCTGACCACCGATTGTGTGGATATTGCCGCCATTGGTCTGCTGTCTATGGTGGGGCTGCCCTACACCTTCAAATTTCTGTGGGCCCCGCTGATGGACCGCTTTGAGCCCCCTTTGCTCGGGCGGCGGCGCGGCTGGCTGATTATTACCCAGCTAGGGTTGGCAGCCGCACTGTACCTGATGAGCATGCAGAGCCCCAAGGTGGGTACGCAGGCGTTTGCGCTGTGTGCGGTGCTGATCGCATTCCTGTCAGCCTCGCAGGATATCGTGCTGGATGCCTATCGTACCGATGTCCTGACGCAGGACGAGCGCGGCATGGGGGCCTCACTGGCCATTGCAACCTATCGGCTGGCCATGATTCTGTCTGGCGGCATCGCTTTGCTGTGGGCTGACCCGGTCAGCGGTAACGGCTGGAGCTGGTCTTATATCTACGGCATCATGGCCATCATCATGTTGGGCATGGCCGGATTCTCGGCCCTGATGCTGCCCTCGGTACCGCGCAACCAGCGCGCGCCGGATTCGCAAGCCTCACAAGACCTGATTGGTTTCCTCGCTGTCATCGCTGTGGTGATTGCGGGTTACCAGTTTACGGACAAGCTGCTCTCCAAAGGTATCAACAGTGTCTTGAATCAGGCCTTCCCGCCAGCCGCCACGGCTCCCGCGGTAACACCAACGGTCACGACGCCCCCCGCTGCGCCGGTAGCTAAGCCCACCGCGACAACCACCACGCCCGACAAGGCTGCCACCGTCTGCGATGTGAAGAAGGACGACAAGAAGGCCGCCGGTCCGAAGAAGGACAACCCGGTGAAGAAGTGGGCTGACATGCTCACCGTGCTACTGGGTGTGCTGCTTACGCTGCCACTGGTCTATTTTGCGGCACGGATCAGCCGCTTTGAAACCTTGAACCGCTCACTCGGTGCCTATTTCAGCCAGGAGAGCGCGTATGCCATTCTGGCCCTCATCATCCTCTACAAGCTGGGTGATGCTTTTGCCGGTTCGCTAACCACGCCCTTCTTGCTGAAAGGCATGAGCTTCGGGCAGGCGGAAGTGGGTCTGGTCAACAAGATCTTCGGCATCTGGCTCACCATCGGTGGTGCGTTACTCGGCGGTGCCTTGATGCTGCGCATGGGCTTATACCGCGCCTTGATGGTATTCGGCGTCTTGCAGCTGCTGTCCAATTTCGGCTTCTACGCGCTGGCCATTCTGGGCAAGGGTGCTTGGGGCAGCTTTGAAGTCCCGGCATTCAGCCTGTTTTGGGGTGGAATCACCTTGAAGGAAGCCACTCAGCTGGACTATCTGCTGCTCAGTGCCGTCGGGTTTGAAAACATCACCGGCGGGATGGGTACAGCGGCCTTCCTCGCGTTCCTGATGGCCTTGTGCAATCAACGCTTCTCCGCCACCCAGTTTGCCCTGCTGTCCGCCTTTGCTGCAATTGGCCGGGTGTGGGTGGGGCCGGTGGCTGGGGTCTTGCCGGACAGCATCGGTTGGGACCACTTCTTTATTGTATCGGTGGTGATGGCCGTACCGGGTCTGCTGATGCTGCTGAAGCTGCGTGGTCAGGTACGCCAGCTGGAAACCCCCAAGCTGTCTGGAGCGCTGGATGACTAAGCGCCGGATTGCCCTGATTGCCACCGGCGGCACCATTGCCGGTTCGGCAGCCTCTTCCAGCCAGACACTGGGTTATCAGGCGGCGGCCTTGCAAGTGGAACACTTGCTGGCTGCGGTACCGGGGCTGGATGCCTTGGCCGATTTGCAGGCCGAGCAGCTGTTTGCCATCGACAGCGCCCATATTACAGCCGCGCACTGGCTGCAGCTGTCGGCCCGCCTGAATGCGGTGCTGGCCGACCCTGCCATAGACGGCGCGGTGGTGCTGCACGGCACCGATACGCTGGAAGAAACCGCCTGGTTCCTGCACCTCACCGTCCGCAGTGACAAACCACTGGTGCTGACCGGTGCCATGCGGCCCGCCACCGCCCTCAGTGCCGATGGTCCGATGAACCTCTACCATGCCGTAGCGACGGCTGCCCACCCGGCCAGCGCCGGGCTGGGTGCGCTGGTGGTGTTTGGTGACAGCCTGTACAGCGCGCGTGGCCTGCAAAAGCGGGACAGCACCCCTGCTGCGTTTGATGCCGATCAGTATGGTCGGCTGGGTCTGGTCAAGGGTAGCCACGTGCATCTGTACCAGCGTCCGGTACGGGCACACGGTGATTTGCCGTTGCCACCCACCCTGCCGCCTGTGCATATCCTGCACGCATACGCCGATCTACCTGTCACACAGATCGAAGCCGCCGCTCAAGGTGCAGCGGGGCTGGTGTTTGCCGGGCTGGGCAACGGCAACCTGCGGCCCGACTGGCTGGCCTGCCTCGCCCGCTTGCACCGGCAGGGTATCCACATCGTGCGCAGCAGCCGTGTCCCCAATGGTACGGTGATTCGCGATGGCGAGGTGGCAGACAGCCAGCATGGCTTTGTCAGCGGTGACAATTTGCCACCGCCGCAAGCGCGCATTCTGCTGCAACTGGCGCTGGCGGCAGGTGAGCCGGATCTGCAAGGCTGCTTTGATCGCCATTAGGGTGCCGCCGGTTTAACCGCTGGCCCGCTCAGCATGGCAAATCCCCCGGCGCTTGCCTATAACAGAGGCATCCTCCGGAGAATGCCATGCGTTTGCTCATGCTTTTGCTGTGCCTGTTGCTGGTCAGCTGCACCCCGCCCCCACCGCCACTCCGTATCGGACTCAATGCCTGGCCGGGCTATGAGTTCCTCTATCTGGCCGAACACCTGAAATACTATCGGGACGAAGGGATCGAGGTACAGATCATCCCTTTTTCCACCCTTGGCGATGGTCGGCGCGCCTTCGAGCGCGGTCAGGTGGATGTGATGGGCTCCACCTTGCTGGAACCGCTGATGGCGCGTGAGTTGGCACCGGTCGAGCCAGTTGCCTTCTACGTCACCGATTACTCCAATGGCGCAGACATGCTGATTGCCCGCAAGTCCATACCGGATGTGGCCGGGCTGCGTGGCAAGCGCCTGGGGCTGGAGAGTGGCACGGTGGACGTGCTGACAGCCGGGCTGGCCCTGCGTTCAGCACAGATGGGCTATGCCGATGTCGACCTGCAAAACCTGACACAGCCCCAGGCCGTCAACGCCTACCTGCGGGGTGAGCTGGATGCCATCCAGACCTATCCGCCCTTTTCCCAAAGCGTACTGAAAAGCGAAGATGCGCATGTAATCTTCGATACCGCACGCAGCCCCGGCAATGTGGTGGATATCCTGGTCACTCACAAGGACATGGTCCGCACCCGTCGCGACGATCTGGTCAAGCTGGTACGGGCTTTCCACCGGGCCCAGCAGTATCATCGGGCCCACCCGACAGAAGCCAATGCCATCATGGCGGGGCGAGAAGGCATCTCGCCTACAGAGTTTGCGGATAGCCTGAAAGGCATCCAGCTGGTCTATCTGCCGGATCAGGCCAGCTATTTTCAGCAAGGCAAGCTGGCACGCCTGATGCTGACCACCCATCAGACCCTGCAAAGCCTCAATCTGCTGAAACAAACGCCCTGTGGTGCAGCCTGTCTGGATGGCTCAATCACTCAGCGGGCCGGTACACCATGAAAACACACTACCGCAGCCTGCAAGCCCGCTTGCTGCTGCCCATGCTGGCCCTGCTGCTGCTGGTGGGCCCCATCAGTGGTGGGCTGCTGTATCGCTACCATCGCAGCCAGGTTGAAAACGCCCTGCTCACCCAAGGGGCTTTGCTGAACGATGCTATCGTGCTGGCGGCAGAAAGCACACACGATCCGATCGAGCTGCGCCGCTTTGTCATGGCCATGGGGGCCAGCCGCAATATCCGCGAAATTGTGGTGGTAGGTGGCACCCCGCTGCAGGTCATCGCCACCACCCAGCTGGAGTGGGATGGACAAGTATTGGAACGCCTGCCAGAGGAGGATGTGCGAGAAGACCTAATGCGTGTACTGCAATCCGGCAAGGCTTGGCATGCCTTCGACCAGGAGGGGGGCAAAGCGTTTGATTACTCTGCCCCCTTCATCTTCAGCCAGGTCAATCCACATGGTGGGCCGCCGATACCGACACGCGGTGCCATCATGATTCATATTGATACCACACAGACCAGTGCCGCCATCCAGCAGTCCATCCTGACCATACTCGGCACGGCGGGCGGGGTGGCGGTATTACTGCTGGCGGCCGGCTATGTGCTGTTGTTGCGCCGCGTGATCCGCCCCAGTCGACATATTGTGGAAGTAATCCGGGAGCAGCAGGACAGCAATGTCCCCTGGCGTACCGGCATGCAGGAAGCAGACGAAATTGGCTACATCGGCAAGGCGCTGGACACGCTGCTCGATGAGATGCAGGAACGACAACAGGCCCTTGCACAGGCACGCAATGCAGCGGAGGCCGCCAATCAGGCCAAGAGCGCGTTTCTCGCCAACATGAGTCATGAAATTCGCACACCGATGAATGCCGTGCTGGGGTTTACCCGCCTGCTGGAAGACACCTCGCTCACACCGGAGCAGCGCGACTACCTGCGCGCTGTGAGCACGTCTGGCGAAAGCCTGCTGGCGCTGATCAACGATATCCTCGACTATTCCAAGATCGAAGCCGGTCACATGGACTTCGAGCACATCGACTTTGATAGCCGACTGCCATTTGAAGACGCCATCGAGGTGATGGCCAGCAAAGCCGAAGAGAAGCACCTGCAGCTGGTGGGGCTGATCAGCCCCGGTTTGCCGCCCCGCTTGCAAGGTGACCCTGGGCGCTTGCGTCAGGTAGTGATCAACCTGCTCGGCAATGCCATCAAGTTTACCGATCAGGGTCAGGTGGTGCTGCGGGTCGAGGTCCAGCTGCTCAATGCCGAGCGCTGCATGCTGCAATTCACGGTAACCGACAGTGGCATCGGCATGAGTGAGGACACGCTGGCCAAGCTGTTCAAACCCTTCAGCCAGGCGGATGCCTCTACCACCCGCCGCTTTGGCGGTACCGGACTGGGCTTGTCCATCTGTCAGCGCATCATTCAGGGCATGGGCGGGAAGATTACGGTCAGCAGCCAGCCCGGACAAGGCAGCACCTTCACAATCAGCCTGCCACTCACCATTGCCACCCAGACCACGACGCCCCCCAGCTCCACCGCCTCATTGAGCGGCAAGCGTGTGCTGGTGGTAGACGACAACCCGCTGAATGTGGAATTACTGCGCCTGACGCTGGACAACTGGGGCATGCAGGTCACCACCACGCACGACCCTCAATCGGTTCTGCCCCTGCTGCAGGGCAGCGAGCATACCTTTGAACTGGCCATTCTGGACCAGCAAATGCCAAGCCTGGATGGCTTGGGGCTGGCGCAACTGATTCGGAAAATGCCCCACCCGCCCCTGCTGGTCTTGCTCACCTCACTGGCGACCAAGGGTCAGTCGCAGGATATCCGTGAAGCGGGTTTTGATGGTTATCTGACCAAGCCGTTCCGGGCCAGCCAGCTGGCAGAGCTGCTGCAAGTGGTGCTGGGCAGCGGGCATGGCACCACCTTGCACACCAAACACACGCTGGCAGAGCAGCGCCAGGCCAGCCGCCCGACCTTGCTGCTGGCGGAAGACAATGTCGTCAACCAGCGGCTGGTTACCCTGCTGCTGGAGAAACTCGGCTATCGGGTGGATGTGGTGGACAATGGCCGCAAGGCCGTCAGCGCGGCGTCCATGGGGAACTACCCGTTGATTCTGATGGATTGCCAGATGCCGGAGCTCGACGGGCTGGAAGCCACACGGCAGATACGGGCGCAGGGCCTGAGCATGCCCATCATTGCCTTGACCGCCAATGCGTTTGAGAGTGACCGGCTGGATTGCCTGAATGCCGGCATGAACGATTTTCTGACCAAACCGGTACGTGCCGAGTTGCTGGCCACCACCCTGGACAACTGGCTGCAATCCGCTGAGCTCAAGACCAGCCGCTAAAAAAATGGCCACCGCAATGGTGGCCAAGGTCAAACAACACACTGAACTGCATCGGGGCAGATGCAGGTACCCATGATAGCGCGTACAACCTTAACTGCCGCCTGCTCGTTGGGACAGGACCGCCCCCTGCGGCGGCCAGCGGTCATCCTGCCGCTCCAGCAACTCGGCACAGGTCAGCTGCTGCAGCTGCTCGGCAGCCACACCCGCAATCCGCCGCAGCAGCAGCTGGCCGAGTGCCGTGCCAGCATCCACCAGCGAGGAGTAGTAGGTGGTCAGCGGAGGGACAAAGTAGGCGCTGATATTGGAATCATCCGTCGCAATCAGGCAGGCATCGCGTCCGGCTTGCCAGCCCAGCTGCTGAAAAGCCGACAGGGCCCCCAGCGCAGCATATTCATTGGCACAGATAAACGCGGTTGGGCGATCCGGCTGGGCCGCCAGCTGCAGCACCAGCTGCTGCCCATCCGCCGCCGACAGTTCGGAGGCGGTCATCAGCGCCGGGTCTTGCGGCAAACCGGCCTCGCGCAATGCACGGCGATAGCCATACTCACGGTGGCGGCTGTAGAGCAAATGCGCAGGCGGGTTGAGCAGGGCAATGCGTTGATGCCCCTTGTCCAGCAGGCGGCGGGTGGCACGGTAGGCCATGTCTTCATGGTCAGTATCGAACCAGGCATGCGGCGTATGCAACTCGCTGCGCCCGTAGGTAACGAAGGGCATACCCTGCTCCAGCAGGTAGCGGATACGGACATCGTCCGGTCGAGTCTGGGTGAGGATGACCCCATCCGCCACTTTGGCCTCGACCACGTGGCGTAGCCCGGCCAGCTCGTCCTCGTCCATCAGCTGCGGCTGAACAATCAGGCTGTAGAGTGTCCCCTGCAAGGCTTTGTGGATGCCCGAGGTCAGGGCCATATAGCCGCTGTCGGTGAAGTCCTGTGCACGGGTATCCACCGGCAGTACGATGCACAGGGTGTAGGTCTTGCCAGTCCGCAGCTTGACCCCACCCAGATTGGGGGTGTAGCCCAGCTGCCTTGCCATCTGCTTGACCAGCTCGCGCGTCTCCGGCCGGACCTCCGGGGCATCTTTCAGCGCACGTGACACCGTCCCCAGCGACAACCCGGTCCGCTCCACCAGCGTTTTCAAGGTGACTTTTCCTGTGCGCATGCCCGCTTCCTGTTCTGTCTGTCAATCCGCCATCAATCCCTGCCCCAGCAGTAGAAACACACTGGAGGTCCAGGTAAAGGCCGGGTCCCGCAGCCCGACACCGCTGCAAGCGTCATAATTTTCCGCCATCCCGCTGTGATTTGCCATCCGGGTAAATCCGAAGGCCAACTGTTGCGCCAGGGTATGCGCTCCGCAGCGTTGCAAGGCATCTACCATCAGCGCCATGGTGGGCGCCCAGATCGGGCCGCGCCAGTAGCCATCCGGGGTGTAGTGGGGGCTGGACAGCGATTCGGTCGCCAGTCCATGCGCGGTGAGAAAGCGTCCCTCCTGTTGCAAACCCGCCAGCAGGCGCTGCCGGATGGGCAGCGGCAGACGCTCCCCCAGCAATAGCGGCGTAAAGCAGATCAGGCTGTCACCACCCGTCACCGCCTCACCCCGTAGTGCATGTCGCGCGACAAAGCGTTCGCCATCCCACAGCTGGGTCAGCAGCGCTTGCCGCAAGGCAGCGGACTGGTCACGCCAGTGACGTGCCTCGACCTCATCCCGCTCCAGTGCCGCCAATACGGCCAGCTCTTCCATTTGCAGGATCAGGAAAGTCGCCAGATCCGGGCTGTGCAGCGGCGTGCCCTCCAGAAATACCGTGCTGTTGTCCCAACCGGCATCGTTGCCGTGATCGTAGCAGGGCAAGCCCTTGATGCTGCCGGCCATCCAGCTCTGCGTCTGTCGTGTCAGCCAGTGGCGAACCTGCAAGCGTCGATCCGGAGTATAAAACTCAGGCGCCCATTGCCGCAGGCGTGCGAAAGCCCAGCCGTGCACCGGGGGCTTGGTGAAGCGCCAATAGGCGTAGCGATCATTGATGAAATCGGGCAGACGACCGCTGTCATGCTGGGCCGCAAATATCACCGCCATTTGCTGCCAGGCCAGCTCCGGCTGTAGCTGCCCCAGCGCTAAAGCATTGAAACAATGGTCCCAGCTCCAGATATTGGTCATCCAGTTCTTGGACATGTACATGGCGGGCAGGCTGAGCATGCCTTCCGCCGGCACCATGCAAGACCAGGTAATGTAAGCCGCCAGCAAGCGCCCTGCTTTCAGTTCATCCGGCAGGGTCAACGTCGCCACCAGCCAGCGCTCAAAGTCGGTACGGCTGCTGGCTTGCGCCTCAGCAAAAGCCGCTGCAACCTGTCGCTGCGGCACCACCCGGTACAGGTGCAGGCTAGCGGCAAGCCGGTCATGGCTTCCCGGTTGCAAGCAGAGGGTGATATGCGTGGCCCGCTGGCCTTGCCATGGGGCGTCCAGCTGCATTTGGCCCTGGCTTTGTTGCACCCGCAGGCTGAGATCCTGCCGGGCATGGCTGATCTGTACGGCATCCGGCAGGCGCTGGGCGTAGTCGTAGCTCTTGGGCTGCATGCCCAGCATCAGCCCCAGCCGTTCACCTTGCAGCGCCACCGTGTCGCCATCGGCAAAACTCAAGGCCAGCCAGCCACCATTCCCTTCAAAGCGAAGCTGATCAGGGGTCAGTGTTACCTTGACCTCGCAGGGTTGCCCTTCGGCATCACAGCACTGTAGCCAGAACAGACGGCCATCATCCACATGCTCGTCACCGCCGCGCAGCGAGCGCAGCCAGAAGCCAGGCTGTGGCCCCTCGCTCAACCAGCTGATCGCCAGAAAGCTGTTACGGCGCGAAAACGGGACCTTGTACGGGTCAAACAGATCTGCTCGCCAGTCCGGCCACATTGCAGTCGACATGCTCACCCCTTCACCGCGGCGCTGGTGGTGCCTTCCATGATCTGCCGCTGTGCGGCAAAGAACAGGATCAGCGGCGGCAGGCACAGCAGTACGGTCATGGCCGAGATGGCGCTGACATTGGAGCCATGGATACCACTGAAACTGGCCAGGCCCAAGGGCAGCGTGTACGTGCTCTGATCATTGAGGAAGATCAGCGGGCCAATATAGTCATTCCACGCTGCGAGGAACTGAAACGTCCCCACCAGCACCAGGGCAGGAATCATCAGCGGCAGGTGAATGCGCCAGTAGATCTGCCAGGCATTGGCGCCATCCATGCGCGCGGCTTCATCCAGCTCGCGCGGCACCCCCATGATGAACTGGCGCAGCAGAAAGATGAAGAACGGCGCGCCAAAGAAGGCCGGTACGATCAAGGGCTTGAGCGTATTGATCCAGCCCAGCAGGTTGAACTCCATATACAGCGGAATCATGATGGCATCCCACGGGATGATCATGCCGGCCAGCAGCACCATGAACAAGACATTGCGCCCCTTGAAATCAAAGCGGGCAAAGCCAAACGCCACCAGGCTGGAAGAAAACAACTGGCCAATGGTGGACAGCACCGATACTTTCAGTGAATTCCACAGATAGGTATCGAACGGGGCGGACTGCCACGCGTCGGAAAAATTGTGCCACTGCGGCTGTGACGGCCACCACACCGGCGGCCAGGTAAACAGCTCCTGCGGCCCTTTCAACGCCGACACCAGCACCCAATACAGCGGCAGCATGAAGGCCGCGGACAGGCACACCAGCAGGGACCAGACAAACCATTTCTGATACGGTTTCACGCATGACTCCTTGCCGGGCCTGCAACACCCGGCTCATTTCACTTCGACTTCACTTCCGCTTCATAGAACACCCACATGCTGGAGAAGCGCATCACCAGCATGGACAGCAACAACACCACCAGGAACATGACCCAGGACATGGCCGAGGCATAGCCCATCTCGAAGTGCTTGAAGGCGGTGTCATAGATATACAGCGCCACCATATAGGTGGTCTTCAGTGGTCCGCCCTTGGTCAGCAACAGGGCCAGCGCCAGTTGCTGGAACGCGGCAATCAGCGTGGTCACCAGATTGAACAGCAGCACCGGGCTGAGTAGCGGCAGGGTCAGGCCGAAGAAGCGGCGTACCGGCCCGGCACCCGACAGGATGGCCGCTTCATGCAGCTCGCTGGGGATACCCTTGAGGCCCGCCAGGAAGATCAGCATGGTGCCCCCCAAGCCCCACAGCCCGGCGATCACCACCGAACGCATCGCCCAATCCGGGCTGCCCAGCCAGTCCACCGCCGGGATATTGAGCAGCGACAGCAGGTAATTGAGGATGCCGTACTCGTGGCTGTACGCCCACGACCAGATGGTGACCAGCGCCACCGTGGAAATCAGCGAGGGCAGGTAGAACAGGGTGCGAAACACGCCCTGCCCCGGCACTTTCTGGTTGAGCAGCATCGCCAGCAGCAGCGACAGCACCAGATTCACCGGCACATACAGGGCGGCAAACTTGAGGGTGACCACCACGGCATCGAGGAAATCCTCGTCTTGCAGCATGCTGCTGTAGTTATGCAGCCCCACAAAGGTCCGCTCTCCCACCAGCGGCCAGTTGAACAGGCTCATATAGAGCGAGTACAGCAGCGGCCCGACGGTAAAAGCGATGAAGCCGAATACCCAGGGGGCCACAAACAACCATGGGACCAGCTTGCCCCAGCGTCTGCCGGGACGAGGTGTTGCAGCAGGCATGTGTCATCCTTTGCTTGCAGGATGGGGCCGGGCGGCCCCGTCTGGACGGGCGGGCACCGTGCTGGCGCCCGCCACGCCGGGCTCAAGGCACCAGCTTGCCTTCTGCCTTTTTAGCGATCTTGTCGAGGATGGCGCCAATGTCGCTGCGCTTCAGCAACGCTTCCTGAATGCCTTCCAGCAAGGTGTCCTGTGCCTTGCTCCAGCCCTTGGCCAGCAGGAAAGCCGGGGTACGCGAACCCTTTTGCATCACCTTGTAGAACGGGGCCACATACGGGTCTTTCAGGAAGTTCTCGTTCCGTGCCACCGTCAGCGACACCGGCAGGTCAGTATCCTTGCGCAGCACCACCGCTTCCGGGCTGACGTAGAACTTGATGAATTCCCAGGCCAGTGGTTTGTTTTTGGAATCCTTGGCGATCGACACCGCCGACTGTGCGACCACGCTCACCGGCGGCTTGCCCTTGAACGACGGCAACATGGCAACCCCAAACTGCTTGTTCGCCTTGATGAAGGCCCCGCGCGGCCACACCCCGCTCACCACCATCGCCAGCTTGTCGGCAATGAACAGGTCGCGATAGCTCTTGTTATCGCCGGTACCGAACAGTACCGCTTCTTCCTTGTTCACCATGTCGGCAAACATTTCGAACACTTGTTTCGATTGCGGACTGTTAAAGTAACCATTGATCTTCTTGCCGTCCGGGCTGACCATGGTCGCGCCATTGCTCCACAGGAAGCTTTGCAGGTCATACGGGTCCGGGTTGGCATCCACCCCGTAGCCATACTGCTTTTGCTCCTTGTTGCGAATCTTGCGCGCGGCAGCGCGTACATCGTCCCAGGTCCAGTTGTCATTCGGGTAGGCCACACCGGCCTTGTCGAACATGGTCTTGTTGTAGTACAGCGCATAGCTGGAGAAGCCGGCAGGCAGGCCGTACAGCTTGCCGCCCACCTTGTTGTAGTTCAGCAGGCCAGGGACCAGATCGTTCAGCTTGAGTGACTTGTCCTTCTTGATGTAGTCATCCAGCGGCTCCAGCGAAGCCGCGTAGTCCGGAAAATTCCACATATAGGTCACATCGGGCGGATTCTGTGCGCCAAACGCGGCCGCCAGCTTCTGGTCAAAGCCGTCGCCATAGGCTTCGATCTGCACCTTCACGCCAGGGTGGGTCTTCTCGAACAGTTTGGCAGTCTGGGTCAGCACATTGACCGACTCGCCACTGTCCCAAGTAGCGACCCGCAACACCTTGTCTTCTGCCATCACCTGCAGCGCGATCAGTGTCAGCCCCAGACCCGCGACGATTTTTGCTTTCATGCGTGCTCTCCTCTTGTCACTTCAGGGTTGTTATTCATGTTCCCGGCAGCAAGCAGCTCCCCCCATCACCCGTGCGGCTGCCAGCCACGCACCGGGAGGGTTGTCATTCATGTCGTCGCCAAACCCAGCACACTGCGCAGATGGCCGGCATCCACGCCACTGCCGGCAAAGTCATCAAACGCCCGCTGCGCGACCTGGATAATGTGGCGGCGGATAAATTCCGCGCCTTCGCGCGCACCGACTTCACTGTCTTTCAGGCAGCACTCCCACTCCAGCACCGCCCAGCCGGGAAAGTCGTACTGCGCCAGCTTGCTGAAAATGGCGGCGAAGTCGATTTGCCCGTCCCCCACGCTGCGGAAGCGCCCGGCGCGCCCCACCCAGTCTGCATAACCGCCATACACTCCACTACGCGGGCTGGGGCGGAATTCGGCATCCTTGACGTGGAACATGCGGATGCGCTCGTGGTAAACGTCGATGAAGCCGAGGTAGTCCAGCTGTTGCAGCACAAAGTGGCTGGGGTCGTACAGGATGTGGCAACGCTCATGACCCTCTACCGCTGCCAGGAAGCGCTCGAAACTGAGACCATCATGCAGGTCCTCTCCGGGGTGAATCTCATAGCAGAGGTCGACCCCAGCCTCGGTGTACGTATCCAGAATCGGCCGCCAGCGGCGCGCCAGCTCGTCAAACGCGGCCTCGACCAGTCCGGCCGGACGCTGCGGCCACGGGTAGAAGTACGGCCACGCCAACGCACCCGAGAAGGTGACCGATGCCCGCAAGCCCATGCGGGCCGAAGCTTTTGCTGCCGCCTTCACCTGACTGATGGCCCATTCGGTGCGGGCGGCCTTGTTGCCGCGCAGCGCCTCTGGTGCAAAGCCGTCAAACAGGCTGTCGTACGCCGGGTGCACCGCCACCAGCTGCCCCTGCAGGTGGGTGGACAACTCGCTGACCTGCACCCCGCATTCGGCCAGCCGCCCAGTGATCTCGTCACAGTAGGTCTGACTCTCTGCCGCCCGCACCAGATCAAACAAAGCCGGGACATTGGTCGGCAGCTGTACCGCCACAAAGCCCTTGTCTGCCGCCCAGCGTCCCAAGCCTTCCAGCGTGTTGAACGGGGCTTCGTCACGGATGAACTGCGCCAGGAAAACGGCCGGTCCTTGCAAGGTTTTCATGTCGTGCTCCTTCAGGCTTGCAACAGATGAGCCAGCTCCGGCGGCAAGGTACGTGGCAGCGCCTGACCTTGCCCATCAAACAGATGGCAATGCACCGGGTCAGGCTGCAGGCCCACCGTTTCCCCATCCCGGATCAGGTGACTGCCATCGACGCTGACCGTGACCACCTCGCCACCACTCAGCCGCACATAGGCCAGGCTTTCCGCACCCAGCCGCTCCACCATCAGCACCTGCCCATTGAGTGATGCGGAACCCGGTTCGACAAGCTGGACATGCTCCGGGCGGATGCCCAACGTCAGTCCATCGCTGGCCTGCCCTTGCACCTGGGTGGCGATCTCCACCCCGCAGCTGGTCACCTTCAGGTGGCCGTCGGCACTATGGGCCGCAGTCACTGGCAGGAAATTCATCTTCGGCGAGCCAATGAAACCCGCCACAAAACGGTTGGCAGGCAGGTGGTACAGCTCTAGCGGCTTGCCGAACTGCTCAATACGACCGCCGCTCATCACCACCACCCGATCAGCCAAGGTCATGGCCTCGACCTGATCGTGGGTCACATAGACCATGGTGGCTTGCAATTCCTTGTGCAGCCGCGCCAACTCGACCCGGGTATTCACCCGCAGCGCGGCATCCAGATTGGACAGCGGTTCGTCGAACAGAAAGATGCGCGGGTTGCGTACAATGGCGCGGCCAATCGCCACCCGCTGCCGCTGACCGCCAGACAGCTGCTTGGGCTTGCGCTCCAGCAAGGGTTCGAGTTGCAGGATACGGGCCGCTTCTGCAATGCGCTTCTCAATCTCGGCCTTGGGGAACTTGCGCAGGGACAAGCCAAAACTCATGTTCTTGCGCACATTCATGTGCGGATACAGCGCGTAGCTCTGGAACACCATCGCCAGATCGCGATCCGCCGGGGAGAGGTCCACCACACTGCGTCCGTCGATCACGATATCGCCGGAACTGACTTCTTCCAGCCCGGCAATCGCCCGCAGCAGGGTAGACTTGCCACAGCCGGATGGGCCAAGGAAACAGACGAATTCGCGGTCCGCGATCTCCAGATTGATGCCCTTCAACACCTCTACGTCACCAAACGTCTTGCGTAGATTAACTATGCCCAGTTGCGCCACCGTGTTCTCCTCGTTGTATTTGGCTCAGTTCAGGTGCTGTTGCAGGAAGCTCAGGCCTTGTCTTGCAGTACGCGCCGGGTCAACGGGCTGATCGTGCTCGACGATCCAGGTGCCAGACCGGGGCTGCAAGATGGGCAACAGTGTCGGCCACGGCACCAAACCTTCACCCAGCGTCGCCCAGTCGTTCTCTGGCGGGTTGCCGCCCGGTCCGGTGTAGTCCTTGACATGCACACTCTGCAGGCGGTCTGCGTAGCGCTGCAGCCAGAACGCCGGGTCTTCTCCAGCCCGTACCACCCAGGCCACGTCTGCCTGCCAGTTCAAGTCCGGCGCTTCGGCCAGCAGCAGGTCCAGTACCGTTTCGTGGTCAGACAGGCGGGCAAATTCAAAGGCGTGGTTGTGGTAACTCAACTGCACCCCATCTGCCTTCAGTTCCTGCGCCAGTTGCTGCAGCCCTTGTGCCAGTTGCAACCATCCAGCACGGTCAACCGGCCGCTCAGGCTCGTCCAGCCACGGCATCACCAATTGCTGGCAGCCGGTTTGTCGCAGCACCTGCTTCAACTCCGGCAGTCGCTTCAGCTCGCTGAGATCGGCGTGCATTGAGGCCAGCTGCAGGCCATGCTCTTGCAACGCAGCCAGAAAGTCTGCCACCGGCAGACCATGCAAGCCCTCGCTCTCCACCCACTGGTAGCCACAGGCCGCGGCCAGTGCCAGCCGCTCTGTCAGTACCGGGGTGTGGTTGAAGGTATACAGTTGTAAAGCCAGACGCGCGCTCATGCGAAGCCTCCCGGCAGCGTATCCAGCGGGGCAGGCCGCTCACAGCGGGTGAGTACCGGCAAGGGGCGCTGCTGCGCTGCCGACTGCAGCAGGGTTTCCATGACTTCCAGCACGTGCAGCGCCATCTCGCCGCTGGCCCGGTGCGGACGGCCTTCGCGGATGGCGTCCGCCATCTCGGCGACACCCAGCCCGCGCAGATTGCTGTCAAACGGCTGGCTCAGCGGCAAGCCCTGCCAGTCGCCATCCTGCTGGCTGTAGCGCAGCTCGCCACCAAAATTGTTCGGGTCCGGCAGCAGCAAGGTGCCGTCTGCGCCGTACAGTTCGATCGGCGTACTGGCGTGCTTCCACACGTCAAAACTGGTGGTCAGGTTGACAAAGGCGCCATTGGCAAAGCGCAGCCCGCCGGTGACGTGGGTCGGGGTATCCACCTCGATGGTGGCCCCTTTCCGTTCACCACGCGGCACAATGCGGGGCGACCAGCTGCTATGCGCCAACCCTTGCACCTGCTCGATCGGCCCCAGCAACTGCACCAGCTGGGTAAGGTAGTACACGCCCATATCCAGCAACGGGCCGGCACCGGCGGCGTAGAAAAAGCCGGGGTTGGGGTGCCAGTCGTCCGGGCCGCGCTCCATCATGATGGCCTGCCCGGCCACCACCGCGCCAATGCCGCCCTGGTCGACAAAGCGGCGAGCGGTCTGCCCGGCAGCCCCCAGAAAGGTATCCGGGGCGCAGCCGACCCGCAGGCCACGCTGCTGAGCGTCTGCCAGCAGTTGCTGGCCCTGACCGAAGGTGGCGGCCAGTGGCTTTTCGGTATACACATGCTTGCCTGCCGCCAGAATGCGCTGGCAGACCTCGAAGTGGGCTTGCGGTGGTGTCAGGTTGATGATGATGTCGGCATCGCTGGCCAGCAGGGCGTCGAGCGTGAATACCGGCACATCCAGTTCACGGCCCCGGGCCACGGCAGCCTCATGTCGGGCATCCGCCAGCCCGACCAGCTTCAGCGCCGGGAAACGGCGCAGGCCATTCACATAGGCCGGGCAGATGTCACCGGCACCGATCAGGGCAACGCGAGTCATGCCGATGCTCCTGGATCAGCCAGGTCCAGCCAGGCCAGCTCTTCGGCACTCAGCGTCACCTCCAGCGCACGGAAGGAGCTGGCGGTTTCCGCCAGCGTGCGCGGGCCGATCAGGCTGAAGCAGGGGAAAGGCTGCGCCAGCACCCAGGCCAGCGCCACATTGATCGGGTCGACACCCTTTTCACGCGCCAGCTGCTGCGCGCGTTCACGGCGCTGGAAATTTTCCGGACTGTACCAGCAGCGTACCAGCTCGGCGTCGTCCAGCCGGTCCGGCGCGGCACGGTCGGTAAAGAAACCGCGCGCCTGGCTGGACCAGGCGAACAGTGCCAGTTGCTGCTCGGTCAGCCAGCGGCGGGAATCCAGATCACCTGCGGATACACAACCGGCCCAGATGGGAGACAGCAAACGCGCCAGGCTCAGCTGGTTGCTCAGCACCGAGAAGCCTTGCAGACCATGTTTGGCGGCGTAGGCATTGGCTTCCGCTACCCGCTCGAGCGACCAGTTGGAGCCACCAAACACCTTGAACTTGCCCGCGCGGACGTGCTGGTTCAGCACATCGACAAACTCACCCACCGGCACCTGCAGGTTGTCACGGTGCAGGATGTAGATGTCGGCGTGGTCGGTGCTCAGGCGCTCCAGACTCTCGGCAAACTCGCGCTGCATGGCTTCCGGCGTGCAGTTGGGCGTGTGCGCCCCCTTGGAGATCAGCACCAGATCGTCGCGCCCGCCGCGTGCACGCAGCCAGTCACCCCATACCGCTTCGCTGTGGCCGCCGTCAAAGTCGTACACCCAGGCGGTGTCGAAGGTATTGCCGCCGCGCTCCAGATAATCATCGAACATGGCGGCGGCGTGCGGCAGGCTTTCCTGATTGTCTACCCCCATCACCAGCCGCGACACCGGCTTGTCCAGCCCCGGTACCTTGCCATACTGCATGACACTGTCGGCACGGCGAGTAATCGGCAGACCCGCCAGATTGTTGCGGCCCGCCAGCCCCACCGCCGTTTCACGCGGGAACACCAGCCCCAGCGCACGCCGCCACTGGTCGAGCACCGCCAGATTGCCCAGACTGTCCGCCGCGCTCATGGCCGGATGCGCCACCGCCCCTTGCTGCACGGCCGCTGCAAACGTTTCGATTTCATGGGCATACAGGCCGTATGGGGCGTCCACCACAATGCGCTCCACCACCGCCTCGTCCCGCACCAGCAGGATCTCGCTCTGTCCACCCTCGCTGCCCGCGCCATACCATGGCTTCGGCACCACCAGTGCACCGGTACTGCCGCCGATGCGCAGCGATTCTTCCTGCTCGACACAGATGCCGGTGGCAATCTGCGCCACAATATCGCCGGGGAACAGCAGGGTGGCGACCGCCCACTCGTCGACGCCGGTTTCACCAATGCGGCCCTGGGCCTGCAGGCTGACCGGCTGCGCAAACGGCTGCCCTTGCGCCACCCCGGCCACCAGTCGCGCCATCGACACCGGATAACAACCCACATCCATGATGCCGCCACCCGCCAGCGACGGCTCCCACAGCCGCGAGCCAGCACGCGGGCTGGAGGCAAAGCTGAACGAGGCCTGGATATGCCGTACCCGGCCAATGATGCCTTGCTGCAGCAATTCCACCAGTTTGGCCGTTTGCGGCAGGCAGCGGTACATGAAGGCTTCCATCAGCAGCTTGCCTGCGCGCTCGGCCTCGGTGAACGCCAGCATGGCTTCAGCGTGGTTCAGTGCCAGCGGCTTTTCACACAGCACATGCTTGCCTGCCCGCAGCGCCGCCACCGTCCAGCGCAAATGCTCGGTATGCGGCAGGCCGATGTAGACGGCGTCAATCGCCGGGTCGGCCAGCAGGTCTTCATAGCGTGCATAACTGCGTACCTCACCATCGCCCTGCGCGGCCAGTACTTGCGCCTTGGCGAGCTCGCGGCTGGCGACCGCCGCCAGTCGTCCCGACGGTGCTTGCGCCAGACCCGCTACAAATGCGCCGGAAATATTACCCGCGCCCAGTACACCCCATTGCAACATATGCCCTTCCCCCGACGTCCTGTCCCGATCACCGTGTGGCAGCATGTCCACACCGGTACGATCACTGCCTGTCGTTTCTTGAGTCCACCTGCACGACAACTCAAAATTGAAACGTTTTCAAATTCTGGATACAGAATATTTTTTGCGTTACAGTGTTGTCAAGCATCACACCGGATTTTCGTCATTGCATCGCAACATGCGATGTAACGAAAGCCTGTAACCAAGGCGCTTGCAGCGCAATAACACTGAGGAGACTCCATGAACCGAATCCGTACCGGCATGATCGGTGGCGGGCAGGGCGCCTTCATCGGCGCGGTGCATCGTCTGGCCATGCGTTTTGACAATCGTTTTGATCTGCTGGCCGGGGCGCTGTCCAGTCAGCCGGAACGGGCCCGACAGAGCGGGCTGGAACTGGGTCTGGCACCTGAGCGCTGTTACGACAGTCACCAGGCCATGCTGCAGGGCGAGCGGGGTCGGGCAGACGGTATTGAAGCCGTGGTGATCGTCACTCCCAATCACCTGCACTTCGCCGCAGTACGGGATTGCCTGCAGGCGGGCCTGCACGTGATCTGTGACAAGCCGCTCACCGTCACCAGTGCGGAAGCGCGCGAGCTGCAGGCCCTCAGCCAGGCGCAACAGCGCCAGCTGATCGTCACCTACACCTATACCGGCTACCCGATGCTGCGCGAGATGCGCGAGCGTATCCTGCGCGGCGATCTGGGCGCGCTGCGGCTGGTGCATGTCAGCTATACCCAGGACTGGCTGGCCACCCCGCTGGAGCAGCAGGGGCAAAAGCAGGCCAGCTGGCGCACCGATCCTGCACAGGCCGGTGCCGTGGGCGCGCTGGGTGACATCGGCGTGCACGCCTACAACCTCAGCCACTTTGTGACTGGCCAGCGCCCGAGCCGCCTGTCTGCCGATCTGGCGCGGCTGGTGCCGGGCCGTCGGCTGGACGACCACGCACAGGTGAACTGCCGCTATGCCAATGGCGCACGCGGGCTAATTGTCGCCAGCCAGGTGGCGGTGGGCCGGGAAAACAGTTTGCGGGTACAGGTGGTCGGTGAACACGCGGCGCTGGAATGGGTGCACGAACAGGCCAATCTGCTGCAGTGGTTCCCGCTCGGCCAACCGGGCCAGACGCTCAGCCGGGGAGGCCCCGGCTGCGGTGATGACGTCCGGCGGCTGTCCCGCGTGCCATCCGGCCACCCGGAAGGGTATCTGGAGGCGTTTGCCGCGCTATACCGCGACGCCGCTGAGTTGATCCAGCACGGCACGCCCTGCCCGGTGCTGCCGACGGTGGACGAGGCGCTGCACGATCAGCTGTTCATCGAGGCCTGCCTGCGCTCCAGCGCGGAAGACAGCCGCTGGGTCAGCCTGTAAAGCCAGGCGGCCCTAGTGGGGGCCGCCTGCCGGTTTACATCGACCCGGCCAGACCGCCGCCATCCACCACAAAGGCGGCACCGGTGACGAAGGAAGAACGGTCACTGGCAAGGAACAGCACCGCCTGCGCGATCTCGCGCGGGCTACCCACCCGCTGCAGCGGGCGCTGGTCGCCTGCCGCCACCAGCGCATCATCCGCCAGCCCCAGCTGGTGCGCTTCATTACGCAACATGGCGGTATCGGTGTCACCGGGACACACGGTATTGACGCGTACCTGCTGCGGGCCGTGGTCGACCGCCATCGCCCGTGTCAGGTTGACCACTGCGCCTTTCGAGGCGCAATACGGTGCCGCATCCTTGCCACCCACCAGCCCCCAGCCGGAACCGGTATTGATGATGCTGCCCCCGCCCTGGCCAGCCATCACCGGCACGGCATACTTGCTCATCAGGAACACTGATTTCAGGTTGACCGCCATCACCGCGTCCCACTCGGCTTCCGTGGTGTCCACCACGCTGGTACGACGGGTGATGCCCGCATTGTTGAACAGCACATCCAGCCGCCCCCAGCGCCCGATCACCGATTGTATGGCCGCTTCACAGTCTGCTGCCCGGCTGACATCGGCCTGCACGGCATAAGCCTCCCCCCCGGCGGCGCGAATCTCGCTCGCCACCATCTCGGCCCGGTCCAGATTGATGTCACACACCGCCACTCGGGCCCCTTCTTCGGCAAACAACTGCGCGGTGGCCTGGCCGATACCGGAAGCCCCCCCGGTCACCAGTGCCACCTTGCCCTGCAGTTCACCCTGTTTTACGCTGCTCATGCCCTGTCCTTGTCATGTGATGGCGGTCACTGCCGCCTGTTATTGTGCTGCATCATCCGCTGGCGGCGGCTCGCCGCGCAAGCGGTAACGTACTTCATCCCGGTAGCCGGTCCACACCCGCGCCATGCCGGCAAAGGCGGCGTCCAGCAACGGGTCGCCACTGTCGATCAGCAGGGGTCGCCCGCCCAGCGACTGCAGCTTGCCCGGCGTGGCCAATACCGTCACCGCCACTGGCCCCAGCCGCTGCAATATCCGTGGTGAAAACTGCTGGTTGCCCCGGCCAAACACATGGCCCTGCCCGCCAATGCAGCTAACCCAGGCCTGGCACGGCCCCTGCTGTACCTGCTGCCACAGTTGCGCTTCGGTCGCATCCTGTACCCGCCAGTGACCATCCTGCCAGACATCCACGCCCAGCAAGCTGCCGCCGCCCAGCAGGCGCTTGACCGCATATGTGGTCGAGCCCGGCCCAAGCAGGTGGGCCACACCGGGGCTCAGCTGTTCCTGTACCCGCGTCGCGATGGCCTCGGTCTGTACCCGATCGCCCTCCGGCGCGCGCGACTTGCCCGCTTGCAGGTAGCGCGGGTCCACCGGCGTTGCCATATAGCCAAACAGCGCCGCCTGCACCCGGCCTTGCCGCAAGGCGGCTTCGTCCAGGTCCATCACCTCCTGCTGTGCCGTGATCCGTCTGCTGCCCGACAGAAAGCGCGCGGCCAGCAGGCCGCTGGCCTGCGGGGTATGACCGAACACCGCCGACTGCATCTTCACCCCGGCGGGAATGCCCAGCACGGCTTGCTGTACCCCTGCACCGCTCAGTACGTCGCGTGCGGTACCGTCGCCGCCGGCGAACAGCAGCAGGTCGGGCGACTGGGCAGCCAGCCGGGCCGCCAGTTGCCGACTGTCCTCGGCCTGACTTTGCAGCCCTCCGGCGGGCTGCGCATGGTGGCAGCACTGGGCTGGCAAGCCCAGCGCGGCCAGCACTGCCTCGCCCAGCGGGCCACTGCCGGTCAGCCAGTCGATCTGCGGCCACCACGGCTGCAGCGCGAGTATGGCCTGTGTCGCCCGCACGGCAGCCTGCGGCACCGCCCCGGCCTGCAAGGCCTGCACCGCGCAGCCGTCACTGCCTTTCAGCGCCAGTGGCCCACCCAGCCCGGCGTAGGGATTGACCAAGAGGCCAATCCGCCAGCGATCACTCATGCCGCGCCGTGCTCCCGCAGCTTGCGCTGCCACGCCCGCCAGGTAATCGCCCAGCGCGCCGGGTCGTCCAGGTAATCGCCCTGCACCTTGTGGATCGGACAGTTGTAGGGCGCACCTTTGACCTTGGCCGGGTCTTGCCGTGCTTCATCGGCGATATGCCGCATGATGCCGACAAACTCGTCCAGATCCGCCCGTGAGTAGGCTTCGGTCGGCTCAATAGTGGCGGGCTCCGGTACCACATAGGGATGATGGCTGGTCCAGTAGTGGGTGCCAAAGTCGGCCGCACGGATACCGATCTCGTCCGAATGAATACCGGTGTCTGCCGCCAGACCTGCCCAGCTGTAACGCACCTGCTCGATACGGCGGTGGCCTTCGGCATACGGTGCGGTCAGGCCACGAATCTTCAGCAGCTCGGCCATCATGTAGTTGTTGTTGAGTACCGCGATTTCCGAGACTTCACGCAGGCCGTCGGCACCCAGATTCATCACCCAGGCGTAGGCACGCAATACGATGCTGGCGGTGCCCAGGAAGGCCGATACCTTGCCGATGGAGCGGTCATCGCCCATGTCCAGCCGGTAGCGCTGTCCGTCCTGTACCACCCGTGGGCGGGGCAGGAAAGGGGCCAGTGCTTCGGTCACACACATCGCACCAACCGCCGGACCACCGCAGGCGTGCGGGGTGGCAAAGGTCTTGTGCAGATTGAAGTGACACAAATCAAACCCGGCCTCACGCGCGCGGGCAATCCCCATCAGTCCGTTGGCATTGGCCTGGTCGTAGCAGGTGAGCGCGCCCACACTGTGTGCCAGATCCACCCATTCGCGGATGCGCGGGTTGAAGATGCCGGTGTCTTCCGGATTGGTGATGATCAGCGCGGCGGTACGCGGCGACACTGCGGCCCGCATGGCTTCGAGGTCCGGGTAGCCGTTCTCGTCCGGGTAGAGGGTGATCACCTTGTAGCCCATCAGCTTGGCGCAGGCGGCATCTGACGGGTGCGAGAAAATGGTAGTGATCACTTCATCACGCTGCGCACCTTCACCGCGCGACTCATGCCAGGCGCGAATGATGGCCATATTGGCGTAGATGGCATGTGAACCGGAGCGGGGCTGCAGGTTGATGGCGTCCATGCCGGAGACTTCTTTCAGCACGCCTTCCATCGCGTACATCACCTGCAGGATGCCCTGTACCGTGTCTTCATGCTGCAAGGGATGCAGCTCGCTCATTTTGGGCGCACGGGCCAGCTGCTCATTGATCTTCGGGTTGTACTTCATGGTGCAGGTGCCCTGCCCTACATCCACGTTGAAGTCCGCCCCCAGGTTTTCCTGCGACAGCCGCAGGTAGTGGCGCAACGTCCGGTTTTGTGACAACTCGGGCAGTGCAGGTGCATCCTTGCGCTGCATGCCGGCAGGCAGGGTAGCCAGCACATCGTGTCCGGCCGCTTCGATCGCCACCTCCACTTCGGGTACCAGCACACCACGCTCACCGGCTTGGCTCAGCTCAAAAATCACCGGCTCGTCCCAGCGCGCCTGATGGTAACGACGCAGATTGGGCTTGCCATCGGTGAAACGGAATCGGGAAATGTCTTGCATGCTCATGCGGTCTGTCCTTGCAGAATCTGCGCCAGTGCATCCACCAGGGCATCGAGGTCGGCCTGGCTGTGCAGGTCACTGACGGCGTACAGGGCCGATTGCCCCAGTGACGGGAAGGTCTCCGAGAGATCGTGCCCCCCAAAGATGCCGCGTGCACGCAGCGCCTGGTTGATCTCGGCAACGGTCTTGCCAGTGCGGTTGAAGTTCACCACGCACTCGCGGTAGTGGGCGCTGCTGCCATGAGCCAGACGCACCCCCGGCAGGCTGGCCAGCCGCTGCTTGAGGTAGCACAGGCGTTTCATCATGCCTTCGCCCAGCTCCTGCATGCCTTTCGGCCCCATCATCGCCAGATAGACCCCGGCAGTAATGCCCCATAGTGCGGCAGCGGTACCGACGAATTCATTACCGTTCTCGCGCTTGTCGAACGAAGTGCGGTGGTAGGCGACATCGCCAAAACCGTACTCGCCCGGCACCTCGGTTGGGGCAATGCCGAACAGGCGGGACGGGTACTGCAGCACCAGCGCTTCTTCGTCCCGGCTGCTGATGAAGCCGCCGTGGCCGCCGCCATAACTCATGTGCATGCCCAGCGGCTGAATGTCGCCGCACACCAGATCCGCACCAAAGCGGATCGGCGGGGTCAGCACGCCGAGCGAGGACGGATCGACCCCGGTCAGCAGCATCGCGCCCTTGGCTTTGACCCGCTGGCTAATGGCAGGCCCATTCTCGATCACCCCGAAGTAATTGGGGGTGTCAAAGTAAAAACCGGCTACCGTATCGTCCAGCCTGGCACTCAGGTCGTCGAGGTCCACCTGACCAGTATCGCTATTGAACGCCACGTACTCGAAATCGAGGTCTGCACGACCATAGGTTACGATATGGCTGAGCTTGTCCGGGTTGACGCTGGCCGCCAGCAGCACCTTGCGCTTGCCGCTGTAGCGCCCCGCCATGCGGCAAACCGTCGCTGCAGCCTGAAAACCATCAAAGGTCGGCACGCTGACGACTTCTGCATCCAGCAGCTCACCCATCATCGAGCAGTATTCAAACAGGGCCTGGAAACGGCCATGGTCGTCGTACGGCTCACCGGCGTAAGCGGTCAAAAACTCGCTGCGGCCATTGATCTCGTCACAAATTGACGGCACGTGGGTCTGGTAACAGCCGCCCCCCAGAAAACTGACCACTTCATTGGCAGCAGTATTGCGTGCCATGATGCGCTCAACATGTTGCTTCAGCCGCACTTCGGACAACATGGGCTCCGGCAGTTGCATGGGCTGGATCATGCGCAGCGCTGCCGGAATCTCGGCGTAGAAATCCTCGACCGAGCGCGCGTTACACGCTGCCAGCATGGCGGCCTTGACCTCTGGCACCGAGTTGGGGATATAGGGATATACCCGGGGTTTGTTGGACATGGTTCCTGACCTGAGTCTGGGGGCAGTCTGAACGCTGCCGGTTGCACACCCCGCCGCAGCCTGCATCAATATGGCTTTTGCATCCAGCATCTGCATGCACGACGGACTGCGGCTATTACACTTGGCTTGACAGGGCAGTGACAATCGAGCAATTCTCATGCAATGGATAAATTAATCTTATGCATGATGAGGACGCCATGCGCAAGGATCTGCATTACCTGAAAGCCCTGAAGACCTTTGAGGTGGCCGCTCGCCTGCTGTCCTTCACCCGCGCTGCAGACGCCCTGTTTGTCACCCAGGCCGCCGTCAGCCATCAAATCCGCCAGCTGGAAACCCATCTGGGCCTGAAGCTGTTTGAACGGCTGGTGCGCAAAGTGCAGCTGACCCCGGCAGGTGAAACCCTGCTGCATACCCTTAGCCAGGCGTTCCAATCCATCGAGCAGGTGATGGACCAGCTACAGCAGCAGGCCCGGCAGCAGCATGGCCTGACCATTGCGCTGACCCCGCTGTTCTCCAGCCGCTGGCTGGTGGGCCGCCTGCCTGCATTCTGGGCTGCGCACCCGGAAATCGAGCTCAAGCTGCATCACACCGTGCAACACGTGGATCTCAAGCGTGAGGGTGCAGATCTGGCCATCCGCTGGGGACAACGGGAGCACTGGCCCGAGCTGATGGCCGACCCACTGTTTGGCACCCAGCTCACGCCAGTGTGCGCACCGGGCTATCGCATGGAAGGCCGTCAGCTGTGCCAGCCCACGGATCTGGCCTGGGCCACCTTGCTGCATGAGGATAATCATCAGGATTGGCAGCGCTGGTTGCAGCACGCTGGCTGCGGCCAGCTGTCCGTGCGTCACGGCCCGACCATTGACGACAGCAACGCGCTATTGATGGCGGCCATTGCCGGGCAGGGTGTAGCGCTGGGGCGCCTGGCCTTCATCCAGCAGGAGCTGGATACCGGACTGCTCCGCCGCCCCTTCAACCCCACCATCGCCAGCCAGGGCCGCTACTGGCTGGTCTACCCACCCAGTCTGGCCGAACGTCCGGCACTGCAGGCCTTTCGCCGCTTCTTGCTCGACGAATCTGCCCGGATGCCGGTACACGAGGGGTGAGTGCCGTTCATACAGCCGCCTGCAGGCCGGACAAGAATCTTCTAGACTGCGCAATTACCATTTCAATACAATTTTTAACTTGAAAGTAAGTTATCGGTATTGCGCTGTATACTATCACCTGCTACAAAACATACTTCGGTGCCAGCAGCGACGTAGCGTGATGCATTTCGTGCATAGTATATTCCACCACTCTGGGTAATCAATTCTAACGTCTCCCCTGAGATTGGATTTACTATCACCGCTAGGCAGGTCCCTGGGCTTACTTCTACCCCATAGGAAATGGTGTAGCTTACAATGCCGCTGATAGGTGAAGCGAGAATTTCCGTAAAATTCAGTGGTGTTGACTTCTGTTGCACAGTATGCAATGCCTCCACCTTGTTTGCTGATGGGGAGCTATGCCATGAAATGAACTTAATAATAGCGTCAGCATCGGCTAAAGCCATCTTGATATTTACATCGCTCTGACCCCGCAGTTCTACTGTCACCGCAGTACACCCAACTGGAATAGGATAGCTGGGAAAGCGCTTTTTTAACTGATACCACTGTCGAGTCAATGCATCATCAAAGGACTGTCCACCCTGCTCATCAGCATAAAGAATAGCTGCCACCCCTAAATACGCCCCTAGCACTTGTACAATGGGTAACTGCTCGCGGTGTGCATACAGATGCAAGTCCGCCTCGCTATCACAGTGCAAATCCAATACGAGATCCGCATCAAGTGCAAGGTCAAATAGGTGGCATTGCAAAGCTTCAAGCTGAGAATTTACCGTCAATTGCTGCAATGCACACGATAGCGCATCACGAATAATGTGTAGATTATTTTCAGCTGAGTTCGTCAACTGTGATTCAATCAGAGCCGCTACAGCATCTACAAGGTCAGGAAATCCGCGATTAAAATTTCTACCAGTCTGGCCATCAAACCGCCCATGCTGAGTACTATTTTGGAATTGTGCCAGGCCAATTGGGTTTGCCACAGGCACAAGTATCACCTCGCCCCTTAAAAGCCCGGCTTGCTCCAGTACCTCCAGTTTTTGTTTTATTTCATGCGCAACAAGCACACCTGGTAATTCATCTGCATGCAACGCGGCCTGTATAAATACTTTTGGCCGCGCCCCAAGCATACCAAAATGCCAGCGTGTTACAGTCAACTGAGCGCCCGGCGTTGACAGAGCAAGTACATGATCAATGCGTTGCATGTTTCCCCTCTTGATGGGTCAAAAATTTTCCATGCGGTTGCCATACACTCGATCAGCGAAATTATTCATACTGATCATATTCAAAATATTTATCATTGATACTCTTATACACACCATTCGTTCTAATCTTTGCTATTGCCTTATTGATTTCTATCAAAAGGTCTCTATCTTCTTTTCGCACCGCTATACCTGACCCCGTGCCAAAGTATTTTTTATCATCAAATTTTGGTCCAAAAATAGCAAGCTGCGCGTTTGACGGTCTCTTTTTAAATTCTATTGCATTTCCTATTTCTATAAATATAGCGTCAGTGCGACCAACCGCCAAGTCCATCAAGGCTTTTTCAGCATCATCATATGATGTCATTCTGACACCTTTGCTCGCAAACTCTGCTTTTATATAACTCTCTTGCACTGAACCTCGAATAACACCAATGACCTTACCTTTCATTCCTAATGGTGTAGCCTCCATTTTTCTGTCTTTACGGCCATAAAAAACCATATAACCACCTTCATATTTATCTGAAAAACTCACCTTTTTCTTGCGCTCTTCAGTGATTGCCATAGAAGCCACCAGCATATCCAGTTTTTTAACTGAAAGTGCCGGAATCATCCCATCAAAATCAAAACGGATGAGATCACATTTTCGCTTAAGCTCACTACAAATTGCTTTTGCTATATCTACATCAAAGCCTTTTAGACTGCCATCAGGCAAAACCTCGCTATAGGGAGGAAATGCACCATCGATTCCGACTTTTAGGGTAGCTGTCGTCTGAGAGTTTGCTGTTGAGAACATGAACAGGGTTAATAGTGTTATGAAATACTTCATGACAAACTCCATCTACAAGGCTTGGTTAATATCAGAGTCCTTCTATTTGAAGGATGTTGTCTGTACAGTTAACATGGCACCATGTACAGTTAACAAGCAGCGTACAGGCGCTGTACAGGTTACGGAGCCAATACACCATGCCTAGCATGAATATCCTCTTAGACAACTTGCTCGACACACCCTTAGTCGCTCAAATTACGAGTGCCATACGGCAGGCGCAAGCTGACGGAGTGCTTAAAGCCGGTGAGCGGATGTGGTCTATCCGTGGCTTTGCAGCACACTATGGTGTGAGCACCTTCACGGTTGCTGAGGCCTATGATCGCCTTGTCGCTGAAGGTGTGTTGTTTGCCCGACGCGGTGATGGTTTTTTTCTCTCAGAACGGCCGCACCAGAAATCCGTCAGCATCACCCTGCCTATCCCGCATGCTGCCAATGCATTTTGGCTGGCTGATAGCCTTTACGAGCCGCCTCTTGACTGTGCCAAGCCCGGCAGTGGGTGGATGCACTACGACTGGTATGATCAGGACGGCATTCGCACTGCACTACGCCTGATCGCAAACAAGCAACACACACTTAGCCCATACGGTGATTCAAAAGGCTTGCCTGGCTTGCGTGAATGGCTCGCACGCGCAATGACTGAAGAGAGCCTGGAAGTTTCGGCACCACAAATTTTACTTACACAAGGTGCAAGCCAAGCCATAACGTTAGCCATACTTGCCCTGACAAAGCCTGGCGATACCGTGCTGGTTGATGATCCAGGGTATTTTGGCCTGCACAGCGCGTTATCCATCCATGGGCGTCACGCCATAGGCGTACCATGGACACCATCAGGCCCAGACATTGCGTTACTTGAAGGCATACTTCAGCGTCACACTTGCAAAGCGTTTTTCACTAACCCTTGGCTTCAGAATCCAACCGGTGCAAGCTATTCACCCGCAGTAGCTCATAAGGTCTTAAGGCTTGTTGAACAAAACGATATGTGGCTAGTGGAAAATGATGTGAGCCAAGGCCTGTCATCACGCCCCCGTGTTACACTGGCCACTCTGGATGAATTGAGGCGAGTCGTCTATGTAGGAAGTTTTTCAAAAACCTTAGCACCCAGTCTACGTGTTGGTTTTGTTGTTGCCAACCATGCTGTAATTGATGCACTCACGCATCATAAGATGATGTTAGGGTTAACCAGTAGTGAAATCACCGAACGAGTTGCTTTACAGTTACTGACAGAAGGCAAATATCGTCACAGACTAGCCAGTCTGCGTGAACGCCTCGTTCAGAAAAAAGAGGCTGGATTGGCTCTGTTGGATCGCTTTGGGTTAAAGGTATTTACCAATCAAAGCGGTGGGCCTTTTTTGTGGGTGTCCATCCCCCCCGATGTGGGGTGTCCTATAAAATTAACAGAAGAAGCCATTGCAAAAAAGGTCATGCTTGCACCTGGTGCCTTATTTCGCGTTAATCAACCTCCGACTCCTTGGATGCGGTTCAATGTGGCTTATCTGGATGACCCACGAGTAGCTTCTTTACTGGAGAGCTGGTCAAGGTAAGTCCAGAATTACCATGAAACCCTTAGCGCTGCTGGCTGAGGGCCAGCCGCACCCCCAAGGCCAGCAGTACACCACCGAATACCCGGTCCAGCCAGACCGAGGCGCGAGGGTGGTTACGGAAGAACCGGGTGGTACGGGCGGTGGCCAGCACAAAGGCCGCCTCCACCACGATGGCAACCAGAATCACCAGCACGCCGAGCAGCATCAGCTGCTGTGCTGTCGTCCCGTGGCCGTGGCGGACGAATTGCGGCAGGAAGGCCATGTAAAACACGGCGACTTTGGGGTTCAGCACGTCAATCAGTACCCCCTGACGAAAGGCTTGCCATGGGGTGGTGGGCTGGCGTGGCTGATCGTCGACCCGAAAGGCAGCCCCCGCCGAGCGCAAGGCCTTGATACCCAGGTAGATCAGGTATGCCGCCCCCACATACTTCACTACATTGAAGGCAGTCACCGAGGTGGCCAGGATGGCCGAGAGCCCCAGAGCGGCTGCGGTCACATGCACCAGCGCCCCGCTGCATACCCCGGCCGTCGCCGCCAGACCGATGCGGGTGCCACCCGCAATCGAGCGGGACAGGATATAGAGCAGGTCTGGCCCCGGTGACACCACCAGCGCCAGGGCGGCGGAAAAGAACAGCAACCAGTATGCGGCGTCCGACATGGTGCGACGTACTCCAAGGCTGAGCCATTCAGGCCGCGCCGCTGGGGGTTTGTTCCAGCGCAGCGGTGCTGCGGTGACACCCTTCGCGTGATGGCGTGGTCAACAGGATGGCGGCACCCGCCGGTGTATCACCGGCGGGAATCTGTAGCGTTACTCTACCGTGACCGACTTGGCCAGATTGCGCGGCTTGTCGACATCGGTGCCACGCTGCAGGGCGGCGTGGTAGGCGAGCATCTGTACCGGAATGGCGTGTACCACCGGCGACAGGGTGCCAACGTGGCGCGGGGTGCGGATCACATGCACACCATCGGATTCGCTGAAGTGGCTGTCGAGGTCGGCAAACACAAACAGCTCACCGCCACGGGCGCGCACTTCCTGCATATTGGATTTCACTTTTTCCAGCAGGCTGTCGTTCGGTGCGATCACCACCACCGGCATGCTGTCATCCACCAGAGCCAGCGGCCCATGCTTGAGCTCACCGGCCGGGTAGGCTTCGGCGTGGATGTAGGAGATTTCCTTCAGCTTGAGCGCGCCTTCCAGTGCGATCGGGTAGTGCACGCCACGGCCCAGGAACAGCGCATGTTGCTTGCCGGAGAATTGCTCGGCCCACAGCTTGATCTGCGGCTCCAGGTTCAACGCATGCTGTACGCTGCCCGGCAGGTGGCGCAGCTCGTCCAGGTACTGTGCCTCTGCCGCCGCGTCCACGCGCCCGCGCACCTTGCCCAAGGTCACCGCCAGTGCAAACAGGCCAACCAGCTGGGTGGTGAATGCCTTGGTGGAGGCCACCCCGATTTCGGCGCCAGCGCGGGTGTAGAACACCAGGTCACTGGCACGCGGAATGGCGGACTCGCGCACATTGCAAATCGACAGCGCATGGCGATGGCCCAGCTCGCGGGCGTATTTCAGTGCTTCCATGGTGTCCAGCGTTTCACCAGACTGCGAAATGGTCACCACCAGGTGCTGCGGGTTGGCAAAGGCTGCGCGGTAGCGGTATTCGCTGGCAATCTCCACATCGCAGCTCACACCGGCAATGCTTTCGATCCAGTATTTGGCGGTCAAGCCGGCGTAGTAGCTGGTGCCACAGGCGAGGATCTTCACGCCTTGCAGCTGTGGCAGCACGCTGGCGGCCGCATCACCAAACAGGCTGGCATTGAAGCCGTGATCCAGCACAGTGTCGATGGTGTCGGACAGGGCCTTGGGTTGTTCGTGAATTTCCTTCTGCATGAAGTGGCTGTAAGGCCCCAGTTCCAGCGAAGCCAGCGACACATCCGACACATGCACCGGACGGGTGACCGGCTGGTCGTCCTTGTCGATCAGCTTCACGCCGTCACGCGTGAGGTGGCCGATATCGCCCTCTTCCAGAAAGATCACCCGGCGCGTGGCGGAGAGGATGGCCGACACATCGGAGGCGATGAAGTTTTCGCCTTCGCCCAGGCCCACCAGCAGCGGGCAGCCCATGCGGGCGCACACCAGCTCGTCTGGACGGTCCAGCGCAATCACGCCAATGGCGTAGGCACCGGTCAGCTCTCGCGTAGCCTGTTTGACGGCGTCGAACAGGCTGCGGCCCGACTGGTAGTAGTAATGCACCAGATGGGCGATGACTTCGGTATCGGTTTGTGATTCAAAGGCGTAGCCCAGTTCCTTCAGGCGCAGGCGCTGTTCTTCATGGTTTTCGATGATGCCGTTATGCACCACGGCGATCTGGCCAAAGGAGATGTGCGGGTGGGCATTGAACTCGGTCACGCCGCCGTGGGTGGCCCAGCGGGTGTGGCCAATACCGAGCAGGCCCTGCAGGCCCTCGTCTGCCGCCGCGTTCTCCATCTCGGCCACCCGGCCGACCCGGCGTACACGACGGATCTCGCTGCCGGTCAGCACGGCAATACCGGCGGAATCATAGCCACGGTATTCCAGCCGTTTCAGACCCTCAACCAAAATCGGGACGATATTACGCTGCGCAATGGCGCCAACAATGCCACACATTCATTTTCTCCTGTCTTGCGGGGTGGGCGCGCAGATCAGCGTCACGCCCTTGGTTTCGATCTGGTGACGGGCATCAGCGCTCAGGCCGTCGTCGGTCACCAGGGTATGGATACGCTGCCACGGCAGCTCCAGATTAGGAATGCGGCGCCCGATCTTGTCGGACTCCACCATCACGATCACCTCACGCGCCACCTCAGCCATCACCCGTGACAGGCCAACCAGCTCGTTGAAGGTCGTGGTACCGCGTTCAAGGTCGATGCCATCGGCGCCGATGAACAACTGGTCAAAATCGTAGGAACGCAGCGCCTGCTCGGCCATCTGCCCCTGGAAGGACTCGGAGTGCGGGTCCCAGGTGCCGCCGGTCATCAGCAGGATGGGTTCGTTTTCCAGCTCGCGCAGTTGCCCGGCCACGTTCAGTGAGTTGGTCATCACCACCAGCCCACGCTTGTTACCCAGCAGCGGGATCATGGCGCTGGTGGTGGTGCCACTGTCGATGATCACCCGGTTGTGGTCGCGCAGGCGCTCGGCGGCGGCTCGGGCAATTGCTTGCTTTCGTTTCGGAACATGCTCCACATCGGCATCGCTGACCATCTCACTGGGCAGCGACACCGCGCCACCATAGCGGCGCAACAGCAAACCACCGGTTTCCAGCAGCGCAAGGTCTTTGCGGATGGTGACCTCTGAGGTGGCAAAGCGCTGCGTCAGCTCATCAACACTGACTTCGCCCCGCTCCTGGACCAAGGCGGCAATCGCGTGTCGGCGCTGCTGTGTGTTTCGTTTGGTCATTTTATGTTTCGCTTCGAAAGTTTTATGATCATAGCAGTCACTGCCCGACTTTGGCAAGCAGGGGGGGCACAGAAAGCAAAACGCCCGAACAGCTTGGCTGTTCGGGCGTAATCAAGGCCGGATAGGCTGGCGCCGCCTAGCCTGACTTCTTCTGTGGCCGGGTCCAGCCGGGGATGGTCACTGCTTTGGCGCGGGCGACGGTGAGCTGATCCGCCGGGGCATCCTTGCTCAGGGTAGAACCGGCACCGATGGTAGCACCGGCGCCAATGGTCAGCGGCGCCACCAGCATGCTGCCGGAGCCAATGAAGGCACCATCACCGATCACCGTGCGGGATTTGTTGACGCCATCGTAGTTGCAGGTCACGGTGCCTGCGCCCACATTCACGCCACTGCCGATGCTGCTGTCGCCGATATAGGTGAGGTGGTTGACCTTGCTGCCGACCCCCACCTCTGACTTCTTGATCTCGACGAAATTGCCGACGTGGACCTGCGCCGCCAACACGGCACCGGGGCGCAGCCGGGCATACGGGCCGATCCGCGCACCCTCGCCGACTTGCGCGCCGTCGAGATGAGAAAACGGCGCAATCTGGCTACCGGCTGCAATCTCGCAGTCCTGCAGTACGCAATGCGCACCAATGCTGACGTTGTCTCCCAGTATCACCTTGCCAATGAACAGGCAGTTCACGTCGATCTGCACATCCTTGCCACATTGCAGCTCACCCCGCACGTCGATACGCGCCGGGTCCAGTAGGGTGACACCTTGTGTCATCAACTGCACCGCTTGCTGCTGCTGGTAATGGCGCTCCAGCTCGGCACGCTGTAGCTGATTGTTCACACCCAGCGTTTCCCACTCGCAGCCGGGGTGCAGGGTGCGTACCGCCACCTGGTCACGCACGGCAAAGCCGATCAAGTCGGTCAGGTAGTACTCACCCTGGGCATTGTCGTTGCGCAGCGCTTTCAGCCAGCGATGCAAGTGCACGTTGGGCAGCAGCAGGATGCCGGTATTGATTTCGGTAATCGCCCGCTCGGCCGCACTGGCATCCTTCTGTTCCACGATGGCCTGCACGGCTCCGCTGGCATCGCGGCGAATACGACCATAACCACTCGGGTCGGTAAGGTGCTGGGTCAGCAGCACCAGATCATCGCCCTGTGCCAGCGCCAGCATGGCACGCAGCGTGGCGTCGGACAGCAGCGGCACATCGCCATACAGCACCAGGGAGTGCCCCTCTTGGGGGAGTTCATGCGCCGCACATTGCATGGCATGCCCTGTACCCAGCTGTGGCACCTGCTCCACCCAGCTGACCGGCAATTCACCCATGGCGGCGCGCACGTGCTCGGCAGCGTGTCCGACCACCACCACCAGTTTGCCATCCGCCACCGCACGGGCGCGTTCCACCACATGCGCGAGCATGGGCTTGCCAGCAATCGGGTGCAACACCTTGGGTTTACTGGAGTACATGCGGGTGCCTTTGCCGCCCGCCAGAATCACGACTGTAATGCTCATGTCTGTCCTGCTTGTTGTGTCCTGCGCCTATTCTACCGCCAGCCGGAGATGACAAACCGGTGACGGCAAGAAAAAAGGCAGCCCGCAGGCTGCCTTTTTCCCGATTCTACTGCCTTAGTGCGACCGCTTGCGCAGCTTGTTGATGGCGGCCAGTTCGGCTACCGCCTGCGCGAGTTCCACCTGGGCCTTGGCCAGATCCAGTGCCGCATTGTTGCTGGAGAGGGCCTCTTCGGCCCGGCGCTTGGCTTCCAGCGCGCGGGCTTCGTCGAGGTCATCCCCGCGCAGTGCCGTATCCGCAAGGATGGTCACCACATGGGGCTGGATTTCCAGCAGACCGCCGGAGACGAACACAAACTTTTCGTCTTCAGCATGCTGCAGCTTGATCTTGATCAGACCCGGCTTCAGACGCGTCAACAACGGCGCATGGCGGGGATAAACGCCAATCTCGCCCCTTTCTGCCGGTGCCACCAGAAATTCAGCAGTACCGGAGAAAATGCTCTCTTCAGCGCTTACCACATCTACATGCATCGTCATGGCCATATCGTCCACCCAGCTTATTGCAGGCTCTTCGCCTTCTCGACCGCTTCGTCAATGGTGCCGACCATGTAGAACGCCTGCTCGGGCAGGTGGTCGTATTCACCATTCAGAATGGCCTTGAAGCCGGAGATGGTTTCCTTCAGCGGCACGTATTTGCCCGGGCTACCGGTAAACACTTCAGCCACATGGAACGGCTGCGACAGGAAACGCTGGATCTTACGAGCGCGCTGCACCACCAGCTTGTCTTCCGGTGACAGTTCGTCCATACCCAGAATCGCGATAATGTCGCGCAGTTCCTTGTAGCGCTGCAGGGTTTGCTGCACGCCACGGGCCACGGTGTAGTGCTCTTCACCCACCACCAGCGGATCCAGCTGACGGGAAGTAGAGTCCAGCGGGTCCACTGCAGGGTAGATACCCAGCGCAGCGATATCACGCGACAGCACCACGGTTGCGTCCAAGTGGGCGAAGGTGGTTGCCGGAGACGGGTCAGTCAAGTCATCCGCCGGCACGTACACGGCCTGGATCGAGGTGATCGAGCCGGTACGGGTGGAGGTGATCCGCTCTTGCAGACGGCCCATTTCTTCGGCCAGCGTCGGCTGGTAACCCACAGCGGAAGGCATCCGGCCCAGCAGGGCGGACACTTCGGTACCGGCCAGGGTGTAACGGTAGATGTTGTCCACGAAGAACAACACGTCACGGCCCTTGCCACCGTCTTCACGCACTTCGTCACGGAAGTACTCAGCCATGGTCAGACCGGTCAGCGCCACGCGCAGACGGTTGCCCGGCGGCTCGTTCATCTGGCCGTACACCATGGCCACTTTGTCGAGCACGTTGGAGTCCTTCATTTCATGATAGAAGTCGTTCCCTTCACGGGTACGCTCACCCACACCGGCAAACACGGACAGACCGCTGTGTGCCTTGGCGATGTTGTTGATGAGTTCCATCATGTTCACGGTCTTGCCCACACCGGCGCCACCGAACAGACCCACTTTACCGCCCTTGGCGAACGGACACAGCAAGTCAATCACCTTGATGCCGGTTTCCAGCAGCTCGGTGGAGGAGGACAGCTCGTCAAACTTCGGGGCCTTGCGGTGAATCGCCCACTTGTCGGTGGAAACGATGTCACCGGCTTCATCCACCGGGTTGCCCAGCACGTCCATGATGCGGCCCAGCGTGGCCTTGCCGACCGGCACGGAAATGCCGGCTGCGGTGTTGGTCACTTCCATCCCACGACGCAGACCATCGGTAGAACCCATGGCAATCGAACGCACCACGCCGTCACCCAGCTGTTGCTGAACTTCCAGCGTCAGCTCCGGGTCGGTCATCTTCAGTGCGTCGTATACCTTGGGCATGCCGTCGCGCGGGAATTCCACGTCGACCACGGCACCAATGATCTGAACAATTTTGCCTTTGCTCATTTTGGTTCCCAAATCCAGTTAAAACCTTTGCGAAGCGGTCCGCCTTCAGGCTCAGACCGCTGCTGCCCCCGCGACAATTTCCGACAGTTCCTTGGTAATCGCAGCTTGACGGGTCTTGTTGTAGACCAGCTTCAGCTCGTCGATCACATTGCCTGCGTTGTCGGATGCGGCTTTCATCGCCACCATCCGCGCACTTTGCTCGGAGGCCATGTTCTCGGCCACCGCCTGGTACACCAATGCTTCGATGTAACGGGTCAGCAATTCACTGATCACGGTCTGTGCATCCGGCTCATACAGGTATTCCCAAGCGTGGGAAGACCCTTCCTGCAACTGCTCGGCCTTGACCGGCAGCAGCTGCTCCACCACCGGCTCTTGCCGCATGGTGTTGATGAAGCGGGTGTAGACAATGTGCAGTTCGTCGATCTTGCCGTCAGTGAATGCATCCAGCATCACCTTCACCGGACCGATCATCTGGTCCAGGTGTGGCGTGTCACCCAGGTGTGTCACATGCGAGACGACCGAAGCACCCATACGCTGCATGAAACCGAAGCCCTTGCCGCCAATGGCGCACACATCGACCTCGACGCCGGCAGCCTGCCAGCCTTTCATGCGCTGCAACAGCTGACGCAGCACGTTGGTGTTCAAACCGCCACACAGGCCCTTGTCGGAGGTCACCACGATCACACCGACGCGCTTGACAGCAGCGCGTGCGATGAGGAAGGGGTGGGTCCAGTCCTTGGTGGCCTGTGACAGGTTACCGGCGACAACACGGATCTTTTCACCGTACGGGCGGGCAGCCCGCATCCGGTCTTGCGCACGGCGCATTTTGGATGCGGCAACCATTTCCATCGCACGCGTGATCTTTTGCGTGTTTTGCACGCTCTTGATCTTGTTGCGAATCTCTTTTCCGCCAGCCATGACAGCTCCTGTTCGTGCGACCGCTTAGTAGGTCGAGTTCTTCTTGAACTCAGCCAGCGCCGAGGCCAATACCTTCTCGTTGTCGCCCGACAGTTCGCTGCTGCTGTCAATGTCGGCCAGCAACTGCGCGTGGTTGGCCTTCACGTAGGACAGGAACGCAGCTTCAAATGCCAGACACTTCTCCACCGGCACGTCGTCGTAGTAGCCCTTGTTGACGCCAAACAGGGTCAGGGTCATTTCCGACACCTTCATCGGGGCGTACTGACCTTGCTTCATCAGCTCGGTCACACGGCGACCACGCTCCAGCTGCTTGCGGGTAGCATCGTCCAGATCGGAAGCGAACTGCGCGAACGCAGCCAGTTCACGATACTGCGCCAAGTCGGTACGGATACCGCCGGACAGTTTCTTGATGGCCTTGGTCTGAGCAGCACCACCCACGCGGGACACCGAGATACCGGCGTTGATGGCCGGACGGATACCCGAGTTGAACAGGTCGGTTTCCAGAAAGATCTGACCGTCAGTAATCGAGATCACGTTGGTCGGCACGAAGGCAGACACGTCACCCGCCTGGGTTTCAATGATCGGCAGCGCGGTCAGCGAACCGGTCTTGCCCTTCACTTCACCATTGGTCAGCTTTTCCACGTAGTCCGCGTTCACGCGGGATGCGCGTTCCAGCAGACGGGAGTGGATGTAGAACACGTCACCCGGATAGGCTTCACGGCCCGGCGGACGGCGCAGCAGCAGGGAGATCTGGCGATAAGCCACAGCCTGCTTGGACAGATCGTCATACACGATCAGCGCGTCTTCGCCACGGTCACGGAAGTATTCGCCCATCGAGCAGCCGGCATACGGTGCGATGAACTGCATGGCCGGGGATTCGGACGAGGTCGCCGCCACCACGATGGTGTGGCCCAGCGCGCCGTGCTCTTCGAGCTTGCGCACCACGTTGGCGATCGACGATGCCTTCTGACCGATGGCCACGTAGATGCAGATAACGCCGGTGCCCTTCTGGTTGATGATGGCGTCGACAGCCACGGCGGTCTTGCCGGTCTGACGGTCACCAATGATCAGCTCACGCTGGCCACGACCCACCGGCACCATGGCGTCAATCGCCTTGATACCGCTTTGCATCGGCTGCGACACCGATTGACGGGCAATCACGCCCGGGGCGATCTTTTCGATCGGGCTGGATGCGCGGGCATTGATCGGGCCTTTGCCGTCGATCGGCTGACCCAGCGCGTTCACCACGCGACCGACCAGTTCCGGACCGACTGGTACTTCCAGAATGCGACCGGTGCACTTCACTTCGTCGCCTTCGGTGATGTGCTCGTATTCGCCCATCACCACGGCACCCACGGAGTCACGCTCCAGGTTCAGTGCCAGGCCGAAGGTGTTGTTCGGGAATTCCAGCATTTCGCCCTGCATCACGTCCGACAGGCCGTGAATGCGAACGATACCGTCGGTCACCGACACTACCGTGCCTTGCGTACGCGACTCCGAGCCCGAAGACAGGTTCTGGATCTTGTTCTTGATCAGCTCGCTGATTTCAGATGGATTCAACTGCATGTTCACTCCTAACTTTTGAGCCCATAGGCCATCGCCTGCAGCTTGCCGCGTACGGAAGCGTCGATCACCTGATCGCCGACGGTGATTTTCACACCACCCAGCAATTCGGGATCCACCGTCACCTGTGCGCGAATCTGGCGACCAAATCGTTTCACCAGTTGGGCGCTGAGCTCATTCAGCTGGGCATCGGACAAGGGAAAGGCCGAAACCACGGCTGCATCGACGCCATTTTCGGCGTCCAGCTTCAGTTGCGCATATTGGCGCGCCACTTCCGGCAGCAGGTTCAGGCGCTTGTTGCTGACCAGGATGCTGATGAAGTTTTTCACTTCCACCGACACCTGCTCGCCAACGATGCCCTGCAGCAGAGATTCGATTTGCGGTGCTGACACGTTGGGGTTGTCAATGACGCGGGCAACCTCTTCGTGCTCAACCACCGTTACCAACAAACGCAGTGCGTCTGACCATGCATCCAGCTGGTTCAGCTCTTTGGCGAGCTTGAACGCTGCTTCTGCATAGGGCCGCGCAACGGTAACGATTTCTGCCATGAGTTTTACAATTCCGCTTTGATGGTATCGAGCAGGTCAGCGTGAGCCTTGGCGTCGATTTCGCGACGCAGGATCTTTTCTGCACCTGCCACCGCCAGATCGGACACCTGCTGACGCAGTTCTTCCTTGGCGCGGGCCATCAGTTGCTCGACTTCCGCCTGTGCCGCAGCGAGTTGACGCTCGCCCTCAGCCTTGGCGGCATTCTTGGCTTCATCAACGATCTGCGCGGCGCGCTTTTCCGCCAGCGCAATGATCTCGGCGGCCTGCCCCTTCGATTCGCGCAGCTTTTCTGCTGCACGCTTCTCGGCATTTTCGTAGTCGTGCTTGCCCTTTTCAGCGGCAGCCAGACCTTCAGAAATGCGGCGGGCGCGCTCGTCCATCATCTGGGTCAGCGGAGGCCAAACAAACTTCATGGTAAAGAGCACCAGAATTGCAAAGGTGATCATTTGCCCGATTAACGAGGCATTGATGTCCATGTTGTTTTCCTCTCAGGTTGACTGGATGGACCCGAGATTATTGGGCAGCGGCCTTGATGGCGGCGATGAACGGGTTGTTGAAGGTGTACAGCATGGCAACACCCACACCAATCATCGAAATCGCATCCAGCAGACCAGCGATAATGAACAGCTTGGTTTGCAGAACCGGGATCATTTCCGGCTGACGAGCCGAAGCTTCCAGGAACTTACCACCCAGCAGGGCGAAGCCGATAGCGGTACCGATAGCGGCCAGACCGATGATGAAAGCGGCTGCCAGGACGGTGTAACCCTGCAGTTGAGCGACCAGTGCTTGCATTGACGTACTCCTGAGTTAAAAAACGAGTTTGACTACCAAGTTGAAAACGGTTCGGTGCTGATCAGTGGTCTTCCACAGCAAGGCTGAGGTAAACGATGGTCAACATCATGAACACAAATGCCTGCAGGGTCACCACCAGAATGTGGAAGATCGCCCACGGACCACCCAACAGCCACTGCGCGCCCCAAGGCAGCAGGGCAATCAGAATGAAGATCAGCTCGCCGGCATACATGTTGCCGAACAAACGCAGGGCCAGCGAAATCGGCTTGGCCAGCAGCTCCAGCAGCTGGAAGGCGAAGTTCACCGGCGCCAGAATAAGGGTACCGATCGGGCCACTGGCATGGAACGGTGCGGTAAACAGCTCCTTGGTGTAACCGCCCAGGCCCTTGGCACCGATGGAGAAGCCCATGATCAGGAACATCACCGACAGCGACATGGCGAAGGTCTGGTTCACGTCTGCCGTCGGCACCACGCGCAGGTAGTGAATGCCAAACACGTGGGAAGCAATCCACGGCAGCAGATCCACCGGCAAGAAGTCCATGGCGTTCATCAGGAACACCCAGCAGAAGATGGTAAGCGACAAGGGCGCAATCACCTTGCTCTTGCCGTGGAAGGCGTCCTTGATCTGGGTATCGACCATCTCGATGATGATTTCAACCAGACATTGCAGACGACCCGGCTTGTCCACGCTGGCGCGACGTGCCACCAAGGCAAAGATGCCAACGAACAGCAGACCCAGCACCAGGGCAATCCAGAAGGTATCCAGGTGGAAACCGGTATGACCAACCTCATCCGGCGTCAGGAAGGTCAAGTGGTGCTTGATGTACTCGGTTGCGTTGGCGGGAGCGCTATGTGCTTCAGACATGTTTGAACTTACCCGTTATTTTTTGATCAATACCAGCGCCACCCAGTAGGCAGCGGAAGCAGCAACGAAGGCGGCCAATAGCCACACGGCGTTGATACCCTTCAATCCCATGAACACCCCGGCAAACAGCACCACCGTGGTGAGAAACTTGACCGCCTGTGCACGAAAATGCGCGCGCATCAGTACGGGGGGTGCAGCAAACTCGACCGCATAGGCAATACGCGCATACAGCACACTGCCTGTCACCGCGATGCCGGTGCCGATCATGGCGGAAACCGCCTGTACCAGCCCACCCGCGATCGCGGCAATCACGCAAACCAGCATACCCAGACCGAGTTGCAACAAGATGACCTTACCGGCCCTGGCAGCCAACATGCGAAAACCCTGCACCCTAAAAGCCGCTGGATTATACCGGCAGGTTTGTTACAGCGTCAAACCCGCCGGGCAAGTCTGTTGTTGTTTTTCAAGGATTTACTGCGAGGCCTTACAGCTGGTGGTAATCGCGGTACCAGTCAGCGAAGCGTTGCAAGCCTGTCGCCAGTGGTGTCGCAGGTGCAAATCCGGTCAAGGCGCGCAGGCGATCGGTGTCAGCATAGGTGGCTTCCACGTCACCCGCCTGCATCGGCAGCATTTCCTTGTTGGCGGTCACGCCCAGCACCTGTTCCAGCGTTTCGATAAAGGTCAGCAGCGGCACCGGCTGGTGGTTGCCGATATTGAACACCCGGTACGGTGCAAAGCTGGTGTCCGGATTGGGGGCCATGCGGTCAAAAGCCGGGTCCGGCGCAGCGGGATGGTCCAGCAGGCGCACCACGCCTTCGACAATATCGTCGATATAGGTGAAATCGCGCCGTAGCTGGCCATGGTTGAACACCTGGATGGTTTCACCGCGCAGCATGCGGTCGGTAAACAGCCAGGCCGCCATGTCCGGGCGTCCCCACGGTCCGTAGACGGTGAAAAACCGCAGGCCGGTAGTCGGGATGCCAAACAGGTGGCTGTAACTGTGCGCCATCAGTTCGTTGGATTTTTTGCTGGCCGCGTACAGGCTCACCGGATGGTCAATGGCGTCTGACTCACTGAACGGCAACTTGCTGTTGGCACCATAGACACTGCTTGAGCTGGCGTAAACCAGATGCTTGACCGGGTAATGACGGCAACCTTCCAGAATATTGACGAAGCCCGCCAGGTTGCTGGACACATAGGCGCCAGGGTTGGTCAACGAATAGCGCACCCCGGCTTGAGCCGCCAGATTCACCACCGCATCAAAGCGTTCCTGCGCAAACAGCAACAGCAGGCGCGCGCCATCGGCCAGGTCCATTTGCTGGAAACGGAAACCGGGCAAAGCCTGCAAGCGGGCCAGACGGGCGTGCTTGAGGCGGACATCGTAGTAATCATTGAGATTGTCGATGCCGACCACCTCGTCCCCGCGTGCCAGCAGCTGCTGGCTGAGGTGCATGCCGATAAACCCGGCAGCGCCGGTCACCAATACCTTCATGGTCGTTTTTCCTGTTGTCGCCGCAGCAGCTCGCGCGCCTTGGCGTACTTGATGAAGCTGTTGAAGCAGCCAATGCTGATGTGGACCAGACCCGGCACCCCATCCAGCATGCCCAGCCGCAGCACATACATCTTGAAGAATCGCAGCAGCGGGCTCAGCCACAGCTTGAGGCCACTCACCCGCTTGCCTCGCGCCGCCAGCCGCTCGGCCTGCAGGCTGGTATAGCGATTCTGCTTGGCCAGATAACTGTGGAGGTCATCGGCCGACTCGTGCAGCAAATCGCCCTTGAGCAAGCCCATGCTGCCCGCGGTCACCACATGTTCGTGTACCGGATCCTGGCTCCAGCGCGCCTGCTGGCGGTGGAACAGCCGCGGAATGCGGTCCGGATAGCCTTCACCATGTCGCAGCCAGCGCCCCATGAAGCGGTTGCAGCGTGGCATCAGGTAGGCGGCGTGCTGCGGCTGCTGCAGCACCTGCTCAATGCTGGCACGCAAGGTATCGCTCACCCGCTCGTCGGCATCAATGCTGAGCACCCAGTCATGGCTGGCCTGCTCAGTTGCAAACTGCTTCTGCGCGGCAAACCCCAGCCAGGGCTGGTGGATCACCCGCGCGCCTGCGGCTTCGGCCTGCGCCACGGTATCGTCGCTACTGCCGGAGTCCACCACCACGATTTCGTCGCAAAACTGCAGCGCCGCCAGCGTGGCCGGGAGCTGAGAGGCTTCATTGAGGGTGATGAGGACGGCGGACAAGGGTTGGCGCATGGCCGGGAACCGGGACAATGATCGCCGCAGTATATCAGGTCTGCCGAGGGACGATCGGCACGCCGCCCGACGGCCTTTCCGGTACAATGCCGCGCATGCCGAACATCCTGCTGGTCCGCATGTCGTCGATGGGCGACCTGATCCATACCCTGCCCGTGGTCAGCGACCTGCGCGCCCATTTTCCTGACGCCCGTATCGACTGGGTGGCCGAAGAGCAATACGTCGAACTGCCCGCGCTGCACCCCGGCGTCAGTCACATCCTGCCCATCGCTATCCGGCGCTGGCGCAAGCGGCTGTGGTCACGCGCCGTCTGGCAGGAGATCCGCGCCTTCCTCGACCAGCTGCAGCAAGTACGCTACGACGCCATCATTGATCCGCAAGGCCTGCTGAAAAGCGCCTGGGTGTGTGGTCGGGCCCGCGGCCCCTCCTGCGCGTTTGACCGCAGCAATATTCGTGACCGTTTTGCGCTGCCGTTTTACGACCGCACCTTTGCCATTCCGACCGGCGATCATGTGATCACCAAGAACCGCAAGCTGGCCGGCCTGGCGCTGGGTTACACCCCGGAGGCCGCCATCCATTACGGCATTCGCAATGTAGACCATGCCTTGCCCTGGCTGCCTCAAGGCCGCTTTGCCGCCTTGCTGACCAATACCGCGCGCGCCGCCAAGGAGTGGCCGGAGGCGCACTGGATCACACTCGGCCAGCAGCTACACACCGTCGGGATTCGCAGCCTGTTTACCTGGGGCAGCGAACCGGAACGGGTACGCTCAGAACGGCTGGCCGCCGCCATACCGGACGCGCAGGTGGCCCCGCGTCTGACGCTGCTGGACGCGACCGCCATGCTGTCGCATGCCACGCTGGCGGTCGGGGTCGATACCGGCTTCACCCATATCGCCAACGCGGTGGAAACCCCAACCATTGCCCTGTTCTGTGACAGCGACCCCAACCACGCCGGGGTGATGGGCGACCAGTACGTCGCCAACCTGGGCGGGGTACAGGTGCAACCGACTGTGGCACAGGTGTGGCAGCACGCCAGCGCCGCACTGGCCCGCATCACGCCATGATAGCCCGCGCGCTGTACAGCCTGTTCTGGTGGCTACTGTTACCCCTGCTACCGCTGCGCCTGTGGTGGCGGGGACGCAAGGAACCAGGCTATCGCCTGCACTGGGCAGAGCGGCTGGGCTACTACCGTATTCCGGTAGATCGCCAGCGCCCGCTGATCTGGCTGCACGCCGTGTCGCTGGGGGAAACCCGCGCGGCACAGTCGCTGGTAGCCGGATTGCGCCAGCGCTACCCGCAGCACCAGCTGCTGATCACCCATCTGACTGCTACCGGACGCGAATCAGCTCAGGCGCTCTATGGCGACTACGCCTTGATTGCCACCCTGCCCTACGATGGCCCGCTGGGCATACGCCGCTTCCTGCGCCACTTCCGACCTGCATTCGGCCTGATTCTGGAAACTGAGGTGTGGCCGAACCTGTGCGCTGCCAGTCAGGCTGCGGGGGTACCGCTTTACCTGCTCAACGCCCGACTATCCGCCCGCTCCGCACGCGGCTATCAGCGTTTTGCGGCACTCAGCCGGCCCGCCTTTGCCCGCTTCCGTGCCATCGCCGCACAAAGCGAAGCGGATGCCGAACGGCTGCGACAGCTGGGCGGGCAAGCGGTTACGGTCTGCGGCAACCTCAAGTACGACCTGCAACCGCCCCCTGAGGCCGCCACGCTGGCCCAACGCTTCCGTCACGCCATCGGTGAGCGACCGGTGCTGCTGCTGGCCAGCAGTCGTGATGGTGAAGAGGCGCTGTTGCTTGGCGCCTTGCAGCAACAACCCTTGCCTGCCCACACCCTGCTGGTGGTGGTGCCACGCCACCCGCAACGCTTTGACGAAGTCGCCCGCTTGCTGGCGCCTGCTGGTCTCCTGCAGCGGCGCAGCCAGTGGGATGGCGCAGCCCCCCTGCCCGCCGAGGTGCAGATCCTGCTGGGGGACAGCCTGGGTGAACTGTATGCCTGGTATGGCTGTGCTGACCTCGCCATCATGGGGGGCAGCCTACTGCCCTATGGCGGGCATAACCTGATTGAAGCTGCTGCAGTCGGTTGCCCCTTGCTGCTGGGGCCGCACATGTTCAACTTTGCCGAAGCCAGCCAGTTGGCGGTCGATGCCGGTGCCGCGCACCGTGTGACCGATGTGGCGGACGCCCTGCAGCAAGCCATGGCGCTGCTGGCAGCACCCGTGCAGCGACACGCCATGCGTGAGGCGGCGCTGGCCTTTGTCGCCCGCCATCAGGGCGCAACACAGCGCATGCTGGCCATGCTGCCGGATGGGGTGGCATGAACGACGCCTTGCATGTGCTGCAGCATACCTTTGGCTACCCGGCTTTCCGTGGGCCGCAGGCCGACATCATTGCTAGCCTGCTGGCGGGTGACGATGCCCTGGTGCTGATGCCGACCGGTGGCGGCAAATCGCTGTGCTACCAGATCCCGGCCCTGCTGCGCCCCGGTTGTGGCATTGTGGTGTCACCGCTGATTGCACTGATGCAGGATCAGGTGGATACCCTGCGCCAGCTGGGCGTGCGTGCCGCCTGCCTCAACTCCACGCTGGACCCGCGCGATGCCTGGGCGGTGGAGCAGCAGTTGCTGGAAGGCCAGCTCGACCTGCTCTATGTTGCCCCTGAGCGCCTGTTGACCGACCGCTTCCTCAACCTGCTGCAACAAGCCCCGCTCGCGCTGTTCGCCATTGATGAAGCCCACTGCGTATCGCAATGGGGGCACGACTTCCGCCCGGAATACATGGGGCTGTCGATTCTGCATGAGCGCTGGCCGCAGGTGCCGCGCATCGCGCTGACCGCCACCGCAGACCACGCCACCCGACAGGAAATGATAGACCGGCTGGGCTTGCAACAGGCGCGGCAGTTCATTACCAGCTTTGACCGGCCCAACATCCGCTACCGCATTGCCGAGAAAAACCGCCCTCGCGAGCAGGCGCTGGCATTGATCCGCACCTATCCGGACGCCGCCGGCATCATCTATTGCCTGTCGCGCAAGCGGGTGGAGGACACCGCCGCCTGGCTGCGGCAGCAAGGCATCCCGGCGCTGCATTACCACGCGGGCCTCGACAGCCAGATCCGCCAGCAGCACCAGCAGCAGTTCCTGCGGCAGGAAGGCCGGGTGATGGTGGCGACCATCGCGTTCGGCATGGGCATCGACAAGCCGGACGTGCGCTACGTGATCCACCTCGACCTGCCGAAGAGCATCGAGAGCTACTACCAGGAAACCGGCCGCGCCGGGCGCGACGGCGAACCCGCCGAAGCCTTGCTGCTGTATGGCATGCAGGACGTGGTGATGCAGCACGAGATGATTGCGCAGGGTGAAGCCCCACCCGCGCAAAAGCGGCTGGAGCGGCAGAAGCTGGACGCCTTGCTGGGTCTGTGTGAAAGCAGCCGCTGCCGCCGCCAGCACCTGCTGGCCTACTTTGGGGAAGACGCCGCGCCCTGCGGCAATTGCGACAACTGCCTGCAGCCACCGGAAACCTGGGATGCTACCGACGCGGCCCGACGTGCACTCTCTTGTGTGTTCCGCTGTGAGCAGCGCTTCGGCGCCGGGCATGTGATCGACGTGCTGCTGGGCAAGCGCACGCCCAAGGTCGAGCAGTTTGGCCACCACAGCTTGAGCACCTTCGGCATTGGCAGCGAGCTGGGCGAATCCAGCTGGCGGGTGCTGTTCCGGCAACTGCTGGCGGGTGGCTATCTGGAAAGTGATGCCGAACGCTTCGGTGCCTTGCAGCTGACCGAGCTCAGCCGCCCGCTATTGCGTGGTGAAACCACGCTGACCGTGCGGCGCGAACCGGCAGGCAACAAGGCGCAGCGTGGGGTACGTAGCGGAGAGTGGCGTTTCCGCGATAGCGCGGAAGAACTGCTGTGGCAACAACTGCGGCAGTTGCGCCGCAAGCTGGCCGATGAGCAGGGCATACCGCCCTATATGATTTTTGGCGACACCACGCTGCGCCATCTGCTCGACCGTCGCCCGCAGACACTGGACGCGCTGCGCGATACCTTTGGCATTGGCGACAGCAAGCTCAGCCGCTATGGCGACGCGCTGCTGAGCGTACTGCAGGCTCACCATGCCCAGCACGGCCCGCCCACAGTGAGCGAGGTCCCCTATCACGATAGCGCCCGCACCAGCGTGGCCGCCGTGCGGCAGGGGCGTCACGCGCTGGCGGTGGCCAGCGAGCGGCAATTGAGCGCGGACACCATCTACCAGCACCTGTCTGCCGGCATCTTGGCCGGGGATATTGATGTCGGTACCGCCACCGGGCTCGATGCCGACAGCCTCAACCGCATTGAACTGGCCTTGCAGCAGGATGATGTGGCGCTGCGGCTGAAGCCCGCCTTTGATGCGCTGGACGGTGAATTCAGCTATGGCCTGCTGCGCTGTGTGCGCAGCGGTCTGCAGCGTCAGGAGGGATGATGGAAAGTCGTCAGCTGTTGCAGTGGTACTGCAAGGTGGTCGATCTGGGCAGCTTCTCGGCAGCCGCCCGCGCACTGGACCTGATGCCCTCCAGCCTGTCGCGCGCGATACAACAGCTGGAAGCCGAGCTGGGCACGGTACTGATGACCCGCAGCACCCGCCGACTGACGCTGACCGAAGCCGGTCAAGTGTATTACCGTCACGCCCGCAGCATTCTGGAAGCACTGGACGGCGCACGCGATGCGGTCCAGCAATTGCAGGAAGTGCCGTGGGGGCGCTTGCGGCTGACCGCCCCCAGCCAGATCGGCCCCAGTGTACTGACCCCCTTGCTGCCGATGTTCTGTGCCCGCTACCCGCGCATCGAGCTGGAAATGCTGTATACCGACCGCAATGTGGACCTGCTGGAGGAAGGCTATGATCTGGCCTTGCGCATCCAGCACCAGCGGCGCTCAACCAATGCTCGCTATGCCGCCGAGTGGCTCGCCCCGTATCTGCGCCATGTGGTCGCCAGCCCGGACTATCTGGCACGGCATGGCACACCACAACATCCGTCAGAACTGGTGAATCACACCTGTATCAGCCGTACTGGCTCGGAGCAACAACACCTGTGGACCTTTACCGTGGAGGGCAAGGCAGAGGACTTTCTGCTGGGGCGGCACCACGCCACCGACTCGGGCGTCACCATGATGCATCTAGCCGAGCAGGGGGTAGGTATTGCCCGACTGGGGACCTATCTTTGCCAGGAGCTGGTCGACAAGGGACGCTTGCAGGTCATCCTGTCAGAGTATGACCTGCCCGAGCCCTGGCATCTGGTGGCCCGCTATCCGAAACGGCCCCTGGCGGCCAAAACCCGCGCCATGATTGATTTTCTGCATCAGCAATTGCCGCTACGGATGTAGACCTGGCTTACAGGCTATCCATCACCTCGACAATACGCTCGCTGGTGGTCGCCACATCGCGCCACAGCTCGGGGCTGCTGCCCTGCTTCATCGCCCGCTCCAGCGCCTGTTCAAAGAAGGCCCACTGGGTTTCTGCCAGCTGAATACGCGACAGCCGATCCGGCTGCTGTGCCGATTGTTGCCGGAGCTGGCGCAGGTTGGCCGTCACCAGCCGGTGCGCGGTCACAAGATCGCTGGCCACAAACGGTTGATTGGCGCCCAATTGCTGCAGCGCGTACAACTTGGCCAGACGTTGCGACTGGATGCTGATTTGCTGCTGCAATTGCCGCTCGGCTTTACGCCCCTGGCTGACATCCCACTTTTCCCACAGCTGGTTGGCCTGCTGCGCCACGTAAATCCACTCTTCATTGAGCGCGGCCAGCTTGCGGACATCTGCCTGTGCATTGAGCTGCGGTTTGTAATCGGTCCAGAGTTGCGCCAGCAGTTGATACTGCTCACGGATCGCTGCGGTGGGCGCCTGCTGCTGCAGGGTCTGCAGGTTACGGGCAAACTGTTCACTGCTGGTGCGCAGTTGCTCTGCCGGGCGGCTGGCGGTGACATTCAAACGCTGCAGGGCATAGGCTTTGACCAGGCGCTCGGCCAGAAATACCTGCTGTCCCGCCTGCTGGGTGGTGCTGTCGCTGGCCATGGCCCAGCGGGCTGTCAGCGCCAACAGGCACAATAAGCAATACTTCCATTGTTTCATGATGCAAGATCCCGTCGTCTGCGGTGGTAATGCCGCTTGGTCGGACAGGTCTGCTCAATCTGTCGGCGGTGTGGTCACCACTTCCAGATAACCCAGCCAGCGCAGGGCTTGCTCGCGGCTATCGCCGCACATCTCCGGGCTAGGCTGCAGGCCGCTGCACACCGCAGGCCGCTCCGGCTGGCCAAACAGGCGACAGCGCAATTGCTCATCCAGCTGCACGCAATGTACACCGGCCGGTTTGCCATTCGGCATGCCAGGTATGGGCGAGGAAATGGAGGGGGCAATGCAGCAGGCGGCACAGCCGCTGCGGCAGGCAAAGTCAGAACAGCTCAATGTCGCCTCGCGGGGCATCCGGTTGGTTCAGCTTGCCATCTTGCAGCAACTGCAGATAATTGCAGCACTGGTTGCGGCCATGCTGCTTGGCGTAGTACAGCGCCCGGTCTGCCTGACCGATCACATCACTGGCGCTGCTCGGCACCGGAATACGGGTATAGCCAATACTGACGGTGACCTTGCCCACCTGCGGGAAAGGGTGGTGCTCTACCGTCCAGCGCAAGCGTTCAAAGGTCTGCTGGGCGTGTTCCGCCGAGATGTTACCGAGCAGGATGACAAACTCTTCGCCACCAAAGCGGAAAATCTGGTCGTGGTAGCGAAAGTTTTGCCGCATCAATCCCGCCAGCAGGATCAACACCTCGTCCCCATACAGATGACCAAAACGGTCATTGATCACCTTGAAGTGGTCGATATCCACCACCCCCAGCCAGTAGGCATCCGAAACAGCACGTTCCTGCATGGTGGTGGGCCCCATGGTCATGGGGGTGTGGTGGCCCATCAGCATCATGCGGTGAAAGCGGACATCAAAGGTCTTGCGGTTCATCAGCCCGGTCAGGCTGTCATGCTCGGCATAGCGCAACAAGGAGAGGTGGTTGCGCACCAGCCCCAGCATGCGGTCCACCACCTGTAACAGGTCATGCCCTGGCGAACGCAATAACTGCAGCTCAAACACCCCGATGGCCTGTTGATCCTGATGCAGGGCCAGCAACAGCTGGAAGCCACCATCCCCGCGTCGGGTCAGTCGGGTATTGTGCTCGAGGCTCGCCATCAGCCAGTGGTTCTTGTCGCCCAGCAGCGGAGCCTGCACCCGTGAATGCTCCTCCAGCGGGAAGTGGCGCAGATCGCCTTTGTCGATCCGCACCATGGTGTGCACGCGCAGGCCCGTTGGACTCTCCAGCAGCCGGCAATAGGTCAGCTGTTCGGGCTGCAGCTGCTCCTGCAGGACCGCAGACAGGCTGAGCTCCAGCATGTCGAGATCACGAATGCGGGTCAGATGGCTCAGCACCTGCAACAAGGTGATGGTGTACTGGTGTTGCGGCAAAATGGCTTCCTGCTCCGGTACTTGGCTCTTATTGTAGGTGATTCCTTGCGTGTCTGCAGGCTGTGCGGGATGCTGAAATATGGGATAATCTGCAGATTGTCGGATCAACGGTGGGGTACAGCAGCATGGATTGGGCACAAGCACGATTCAACATGGTGGAACAGCAGATTCGCCCGTGGGAGGTGCTGGATGAAACAGTACTGAACCTGCTGTTTGAGGTGAAACGCGAAAACTTCATCCCGGCCAACTGGCGTGATCTGGCGTTTGTGGACATGGAAACGCCCATCAAACAGGGCGTCACCACCCTGCCGCCGAAGATGGAAGCCCGCCTGTTGCAGGAACTACACATCGGCGCCACTGACAAGGTCCTGGAAATCGGCACTGGCTGTGGTTACCTCACCGCACTGCTGGCCCGGCTGGCCCGCCACGTCTACAGTGTGGACATTGACCCGGAGCTGACCGAGCTGGCCCGTGGCAACCTGAGCCGTGCCGACATCCGCAATGTGACGCTGGAAACCGGCGATGCCGCTCAAGGCTGGAACAGCCGTGCACCGTATGATGTCATCGTCGTCACGGCTTCGCTGCCTGTACTGCCGGACAGCCTGCTGAGCCAGCTGAACCCGGGTGGCCGCCTATTTGCCATTGTTGGCGATGCGCCGGTGATGGTGGCCTCGGTGATGTCCAAGGATGGCGCTGGCACAGTGAGCCGCCGCGTGCTGTTTGATACCCAGACCGCACCGCTGCAGAACGCAGCCCAGCCGCAGCGTTTCAGCTTTTGATTCGACAATAACCTGTCACCCTCAACACCCCGCAAGGGGTGTTGTGCTTTGTGGAGCCCTGACATGCACACCTTGACCGCACAACAACTGCAGCACTGGCTGGCAGACCCCAGCCGCCCGCAACCGCAGCTGATCGACGTACGCGAGCCCTGGGAGGTTGCCCTGTGCCAGATTCCCGGCAGCGTAAACCTGCCCATGCATGAGATCAGCAACCGCCTGAACGAAGTCAACGACGGCGAGCTGGTGACCATTTGCCATCACGGCATGCGCAGCTATCAAGTGGCACTGTTTCTGGAAAATGCCGGGCTGGGCCCGGTGCACAACCTGACCGGCGGGGTGGAAGCCTGGGCCACGCAGGTCGACCCCGACATGGCCCGCTACTGAGCCATGTGCCTGATCGGCCTTGCCTGGCAGCAGCACCCGCAGTGGCCGCTGATCCTGCTGGCCAACCGTGATGAGTTTCGTCAGCGGCCTACCGCCGAGGCACAGTGGTGGCCGGAGGGCTGGCTGGGTGGTCGTGACCTGCAAGCCGGGGGCAGCTGGCTGGCGCTGGGGCGTGATGGCCGTCTGGCCGCGCTGACCAATGTGCGGAATGTGGCCGACTATCGTGCTGAAGCCCCCTCACGCGGCGAGCTGGTCACCGCCTGGCTGCAGGGCCAGCTGTCCTCGGCCGATTATCTGGCCCAGCTGCGGCCCCGCGCCCGGCAATACAACGGCTTCAACCTGCTGCTGTTTGACGGCCAGCAGCTGCTGGCTTACCACAGTCCGAGCGATCAGCTGCAAGCCTGGGGTGCAGGCACTTATGCCCTCTCCAATGCCGGACTGGATACGCCTTGGTACAAGACCCTTGGCCTGCAGCAGGGTCTGAGCGCTGTGGCACAGCCCGAGGATGAGGCTGCCCTGCTGTCGCTGCTGACTGACCGCCAGTTTGCCCCCGATGCACAGTTGCCGGATACCGGGCTTGGGCTGGCACGGGAGCGGGCATTGTCTGCTCGCTTTATTGAAGGGGAAGCCTACGGCACCCGCAGCTCTTGCCTGCTATGGTGGTCACCATCGCAGGTTCGCTTTCATGAGTATCAATGGCCCAGCGCTGAAGTCGCCCGCTTCAGCTTTGTTCCGGGTCGGCCGTAAAGACCCGCAATTGCTGGCCCAGGATGCGCCCGGCACGGCGGATGTCGTTTTCGTGCACCCCGGCATAGCCCAGCACCAGGCCGGATTGCTGGGGTGTCGCCAGATGAAAGCTGCCCAGCGGCGGCGTTTGCACCTGCCGCTGCTGTAACTGCTGCATCAGCGGCCGCTCCTTGCTGCCCACGGGCAAGGGGCACACCACGTGCAAGCCACCTTGCCCGCCCAGCAGCGCCGCCTCAGCCTCCAGCCCATCGGCGATACTGTCACGCAGCAACTGCTGCCTTGCCGCATATAACTGGCGCATCCGGCGGATGTGGGAGGCCAGATGGCCCTCAGCTATAAACTCCGCCAGCGTGGCTTGCTTGACGTAATCCGGCTCGCGCAACAGCCGGGCCTGCAAGCGGGTCAACGGCTCGACCAGCACCGGCGGCAGTACCAGATACGCCAGCCGCAATCCGGGATAACAGGCCTTGCTCAGCGTGCCCATATAGATGACCCGCTGCGCCCGGTCCAGCCCCTGCAGGGCCGCCAGCGGCGCGCCATCGTAACGGAACTCGCTGTCGTAATCGTCTTCCAGAATCCAGCTCTGCTGCTGGGCGGCGTATTGCAGCAGGCTGCGGCGACGGCTCAGGCTCATCACGCAGCCCAGCGGGTACTGGTGGGAGGGTGTCACATAGATCAGCCGGGGAACCGGATAGTCACCCCGCTCCCAGCACAAGCCCTCGTTATCCACCGGCACCGGGCACAGGGCAAGCTCCGCTGCGGTCAGCGCGGCACTGGCGCCGCCATAGCCGGGCTCCTCCATCCACGCCACATCGCCAGGATCGGCCAAGGCACGTGCCAGCAAATCCAGCGATTGCTGGGTGCCGGAGGTGATCAGGATCTGCTCCGGGCTGCAATTCAGCGCACGGGTCAGGCGCAGATAATCGCTCAGCACCTGCTTCAACCCCTGATGCCCGCCGGCACGGGTGTACCCCAGCCAGTCGCGCGGCATCTGCCGTTGCTGCCGCTGCCAGATCCGCTGCCACAGCAAATGCGGAAATTGCGCCAGCTCGGGCACACCCGGCCAAAAGGCCGGGGTGCGCTCACGCATGAAACCCCGCATCTGCATGCCGCCCAATACCTGCTGCACCCGACGCGATAAATAAGGGCCGCCTGCAGCGTTTTCCACCGGCGTTGTAACCTCACCTTGCGGGCTGGGGTCCGGCAGGGTTTCCGCCACATAGCTGCCTGCGCCGTGCCGGGTCAGCACATAGCCTTCTGCCTGCAATTGCTCAAACGCATACAGCACCGTGTTCCGCGCAATCTGCAAGGCCGTTGCCAGTTGGCGCGAGGAGGGTAGCCGTTGTCCACCCTGCAGCCGCCCCTGCAGGATCAGCTCGCGCAGCGCGCGATACAGCTGGCGATTTTGCGGCAGCGAAGCCTGCACCAGCAGCGGCTGCAACCACTCTGCCAGCGCCTCGAGCGGCACGGTCTGCTGTTTTAAATTGGTTCCAGTAGGCATGACTCTCTGGCTGGTGGAATAGGACTGCTTTCAGTCTACCTTGCCTTGTCATGCTCGTCAGCAGCCATCCATTATTTGTGCTTCATACGCAAAGATAATTTGCATGCAAGATTATTTATTGCGATATCTAATCCGAATAAGATGCTGCCATCCCTTTCACATCAGGAGCGCCACATGCATACGTGCCAACATCCCACGACAGCCAGCGGGCTGTGGCAAACCCTGTGGCAGGCGCTACGGGCCACAAGACAGCAACTGGAAGACGTGCAAGCGTTACGCGAAGAATGGCATCAGCCCCAAACGGACAGACCGGAGCGCAGCCATCACTGGCGGCAACCACCGCTGTGACTGCACTGCGACAGTCTGCCACGCTTGGCGCCTGCTGATCTGTGGGACAATCCGGCTTTAACCTGGACATATCACGAGGATACCCGGATGAAGCTGCACATGCGTACCCTGCTGGCTGGCGGCCTGTTGCTAGCCAGCACCTTGCTCCACGCCCATCAGTTTGCAGCGGGCAAGCTGCTGATTGTTCACCCCTGGGCCAAGCCCACCGTGCCGGGCAGCATGGCGGGCGCCATTTACTTTGACATCCGCAACAGTGGTGAAGCCGATACCCTGGTGGCGGTCAGCAGCCCCGCGCTGGCTGAGCAGGTCGAGATGCATAACCATATTAACGACAACGGTGTGATGCGCATGCGTCAGGTGCCCAACGTACCGATCACCGCCAATGAGCAGGTCCACTTCAAGCCGCATGGCTTGCACGTGATGCTGATGGGGCTGAAACAACCGCTGAAATTGGGCGACAAGCTGCCGCTGACACTGCGTTTCCAGAAAGCGGGCGAGGTCAAGGTGGAAGTGGTGGTGCAGGCGGAAGATGAGCCCGCGCATTGAGGCGGGCATGTGGTGACCTGGTCTCACCGCACCAGAGCAAGACCCCCGACAGATTGGGGGTCTTTTCATTTGAGCCCGGCCAGATGCATCAGGCAAACTGCAAAAACAAAAAACCCCGGCAGAACCGGGGCTTTTTGTCGAATTGGTTGCGGGGACAGGATTCGAACCTGTGACCTTCGGGTTATGAGCCCGACGAGCTGCCAGACTGCTCCACCCCGCGTCAGAGAAAAAAGATTATATCTGAGTTACAGGATATTGCAAGCCTTTACGCCAATTCTTTTTCAGCAGGGGGTACAAAGCGCATCTGCTGGTGCGGAATGCCATCCTCCAGATAGGGCTCACCTTCGACCTGAAACCCCAGCGACTGGTACAAGCCCAACAGGTAGGACTGTGCACTGATCACCACCGGCCAGCCGGGCCAGTACTGCGCAATCGCTTGCAGCGCCTGCTGCAGCAAGGGGCGGGACCAGCCCTGTCCGCGTGCTTCCGGCGCCACCACCACCCGCCCCAGGCTCGGTTCCGGGTAGCTGGCCCCGGGAGGGAGCAACCGCAGGCAGGCCAGCAAGGTGCCGTCCTGCCATAGTGACAGGTGCCGCGTCTCCGGCAGCCCATCCAGCGCGTCCGGGTCCAGATAGATGCATTGCTGCTCAACCACAAACACCCGGCTGCGCAGAATCAACATCTGCAGCAGATCGTGGCTGCTCAGTTCCGCCAGCGTCTGGCAACGCCAGTCCGCCACCATTACAGCGCCGCCCGCAACGCTGCGAAGCCTTGCTGCAGATCGGCCAGCAGGTCCTCAACCGCCTCCAGACCAATGTGCAGGCGCGCCATGCTGCAGTTCCAGCGATGGCCGGTCAGCTCACGACTACGGGCCTGGGTAGATGGCAGGATCAGGCTCTCGTAGCCGCCCCAGCTGTAGCCAATGGCAAACAGACGCGTTTGATCTACCAGCCGGTTGACCGCATCCATCGGCACCGTGTCCTTGAACACCAGCCCCATCAGGCCGCAGGCATAGTCGGGGTGGAAATCGCGCTTCCACAGCGCATGGCCGGGGCTGGCTTCATGCGGTGGGTACAGGACGGTAGCCACTTCCGGTTGCTGCAGCAGCCAGTCCGCCACCTTCCGGGCATTCTCACGGTGCACCGCCAGCCGTGCACTGAGGGTACGCACACCGCGCAAGGCGAGGTAAGCATCATCCGGGCTGACCGCCTGCCCCATCTCGCGGTAGGCCTGGTATACCTTGCCGTAGAGGGCCTCGGTACACAGAATGGCGCCCATCATCACATCGGAGTGGCCCACAATGTATTTGGTGGCGGCATGGATCGACACATCCACACCCAGCTCAAACGGCCGCCAGCCAATCGGCGTCGCCCAGGTGCTGTCGGACACTACCACCGCACCTGCAGCATGCGCCGCAGCGGCAATGGCCGGCACATCCTGCATCTCGAAGGTATGGGTACCCGGCGTCTCCACATAGACCACGCGGGTGGTCGGGCGCAGCAGGCGCGCGATGTCCGCACCGATCAACGGATCATAGTATTCTGTCTCGATCCCCATGCGAGTCAGCAGGGTGTCGCAGAAATGGCGGGCGGGCTGATAGACCGAATCCGGCATCAGCAAATGGTCGCCGGGCGACAGCAAAGCCAGCAAGGTGGTGGTGACGGCACTCAGGCCGGACGAGGTCAGCAGGCAACCCTGCGCGCCTTCCAGCGCACACAGGGCCGCTTCCAGCGAATGGGCCGACTCAGTGCCATGCCGCCCGTAGGCGTGACGCCCCCCGCTGGCCGCGTACAGTGCTGCTGTGGTGGGAAACTGGATGGTGGAGGCCCGCACCACATGCGGGTTTACTGCCCCGGTGACGCTTTTGTCCGGTCGGCCACTATGGGTGATCAGGGTATGCAGGTGGTCGGTATCGTGGGTGGACATAGGGCCTCATTCAGCACAAAGAAAGACAGCCTGAAACTCTAGGGGGCCACCACGCGCAGCGTCAAGGACAGTTCACCTGACAGCGACCATGACAGCCCCGGCGTCACTCAAGCCGCCCAGCGCACCCAACCAAAGTGGTATGTCAGCAGCACCAGCGCACCAAACAGGATGCGGTACCAGGCAAAGACGGTGAAATCATGGCGCACAATGAAGCGCAGCAGGGCTTTCACCGCAATCAGCGCACTGATGAACGCCACCACAAAACCAATGGCAAACAGCAGCATGTCGTCTGCGGTCAGGCCAGCGCGGTGCTTGTACAGGCTGTACAGCGAGGCCACGGTGAGGGTGGGAATGGCCAGGAAGAAAGAAAACTCGGCAGCGGCCTTGCGTGACAACCCCAGGAACAGGCCGCCGACGATGGTGGCGCCGGAGCGGCTGGTACCCGGAATCAGCGCAAAACACTGAATCAGGCCCAGCTTGAAGGCGTCGCCCAAGCTCATGTCGTCCACTTCCTGCACCCGCACGCTATGCTGGCGACGCTCTGCCCACAGAATGATGATGCCACCAACAATAAAGGCCAGCGCCACCGGCACCGGGGTGAACAGCCTGGCTTTCACCGCTTCGCCAAACAGCTTGCCCATCAGTGCAAACGGCAGGAAGGCCACCACCAGCCGCAGGGCAAACTGTTGTGCACTACGCTGGCTGCCCAGGCCACCGACCACCTGGGTGATTTTCTGCCGGTAGGCCCAGCATACGGCGAGAATCGCCCCCAGCTGGATGAAGATTTCAAACACATCCCGCTTTTCCTTGCTGAGGAAACCCAGCAGCTCGCCGGTAATGATCAGGTGGCCGGTTGAGGAGATCGGCAGAAATTCGGTTATACCTTCGACCAGCCCCATGATCAGGGCTTTGAGCATCAGCAGCAGGTCCATACAGATTCCAGAGTGGTGGCAGCCGGGCTGCCGGGTGACATAAACAGGGGGCGATCAACGCCCCATGGGATCAAGCCATGCGGTGAAGGTTCCGCGTCAGCGCCGGCGCAATGCCCAGCGCGGGTCTTGCAGTGAAGCGGTGATCTGGTCCTGCACCCCCATCACCAGCGCAAACAGGGCCATCCGTACCGGGATGCCGTTGTCGGTCTGGCGGAAGATGGCCAGCTGCGGGTGGCTGTTGAGGTCATTGTTCAGCTCACAATGCTCAGAACGGTTGTCGCGCGGCAACGGGTGCATCAGCACGGTACCCGGCTGGCAATGCTGCTCGAACACCGCACGGTTGATGCTGTAGCTGCCACGGAAGCGATCCGCGTCTTCCGGACTGGGGAAACGCTCTTCCTGAATGCGGGTACTGTATACCGCCTGGACACCATGCAGGCCGGTGGCCAGATCACTGGTTTGCAGCACTTGATGGCCGCAGGCTTGCAGGTGCTGCACCAGCGCGGACGGCATTTGCAGCTCATCGGGCGCCACCAGATGGAAGGTGATGCCCTTGAACAGCGACAGCAGCCGTGCCAGGGATTTGACCGCACGACCATACTTGAGGTCGCCCACCAGCGCGATACGGATGCCGTCGAACTGGTGCAGCTCGCGCCCCAGCTCCTTGTGCAGAGTGTAGAGGTCGAGCAGCGCCTGGGTCGGGTGTTCACCCGGACCGTCGCCGCCATTGATCACCGGCACCCCGCTGGCCTCGGCAAACTCCTTGACCGCACCCAGCCGGGGGTGGCGCACCACCATCACGTCCACATAACCGGAAATCACCCGGCTGGTGTCGTAAATGGACTCGCCCTTCGCAAAACTGGAGAACTCGAAGCCAGTGGTATCCAGCACCCGGCCTCCGAGGCGGGAAAACGCCGAACCAAAACTGATGCGGGTACGGGTCGAGGGCTCAAAGAACAGATTGGCCAATACCGCCCCCTCCAGCAGCCGGGTCACTTTTTCGCCACGCGCCACCGGCTCCAGCAGGCGCGCGGTCTGGAAGACGGTATCAATGTCGCCCAGCGTCAGTTGTTCAGTGGAGAGCAGGTGGCTACCCAGAAACTGCATGGTTTGGCTCCTTGTCCGACCCGGAGGGCGGCACGATTGGGGGGTAATGATCAAAGAAGGCTTGCAGGATCTGCTGTGCGGCCAGTTGGTCCAGCCGCCCCTTTTGCCGCCGGGGCCGCGCATGCTGTTCGTGCAGCAGCTGGCTGGCAATGTTGGAGGTATAGGATTCGTCCACCCACGCCACCGGCAGGTTGAAACGGCCGGACAGGCGCTGACCGAACTTGCGCGCCAACGCGGCCACCGGATGGGCTTGCCCGTCCGGGTAGGCCGGTTGCCCGACCACCAGCCACACCGGCTGCCATTCGGCGATCAGCTCGGCAATCCGGGCAAATCGGGTGTCATTGACGGCAGAATCAATCACGGTGAGCGGGGTGGCCAGCGCCAGGCCCAGATCGCCACCGGCGACCCCCAGCCGCTGCTCGCCAAAGTCAAAACCGAGCGCATAACCCTGTTGCGGCAGCGGCCAGTCTGGCCGGGGCAGCAGCACCATGGGTGCCGCCTCAGGCATGACCCGCCTGATCCGACAGGCTGACGCGGTCTACCCCCAGGCAGTGCATGGCGGCCTCGACCCGGGCTTCCGGGTCCAGCTCAAAGATGATGTCCGGTGAGGCGGGCACAGTCAGCCAGGCATTCTGCGCCAGCTCCTGCTCCAGCTGCCCCCCCTCCCAGCCTGCATAGCCCAGACTGATGATAAACTGCTCGGGTCCCTTGCCTTCGGCGATGGCGTGCAGAATGTCCTTGGAGGTGGTCAGCGCCATATTGCCATTCATGGCGATGGTGGAGGTCCACTCCCCCACCGGGCGATGTAGCACAAACCCCCGGTCCATCTGTACCGGGCCGCCGAAATAGCAGGTCTGCGGGCCAATATCCGGGCGATCGAACGCGATGTCGACCTGCTCATACAGGGACTGCACATCCAGTTCAACCGGACGGTTGACGATCAGGCCCAACGCGCCTTGATCGGTGTGCTCGCAGATATAAACCAGGGTGCCAGCGAAATGCGGGTCCTGCATATTCGGCATGGCAATCAGAAAATGGTGGGTCAGATTGACGCTTTGCATCTCAAGATTATCGCACAGGACAACACAACGCGGCAGTGTTGAGCCGATCAACGGGGGACGTCCATGAGCCAGCTGGTATGGTTTCGCCGGGATTTGCGGCTGCATGATCATGCCGCGCTCTACCATGCGCTGGCGCATCCGGGGCCGGTCCATACTGTGTTTGTGTTTGACACCGGTCTGCTGCAGGGCCTGCCGGTGGATGACGCCCGCGTCTCCTTCATCTGGCACAGCCTGCAGCAGCTGGATACCGCGCTGCGTCAGCAAGGGGGTGCCCTGCTGTGCTGCACTGGCGACCCGGTACAAGAGATTCCACGACTGGCCACCCAGCTGGGGGTAAGCAGCGTACACGCAGCCGAAGATTACGAGCCCGCTGCACGGCAGCGTGATGAGGCGGTAGCCCGAGCCCTGCAAGCGGACGGCCGCAGTTTGCATCTGCACAAGGACCAGGTGGTGTTTGCCGGGCGTGAGGTCTTGACGCAGGCCGGTCGCCCCTACACCGTGTTTACCCCGTACTACCGCGCCTGGCGCGCACGCCTGCACGCCGAACCGGTCTCGCCTTGGCCCACGCTGCCACTGACAGGGCGACTGCTACCGCACCCGGCCCCAACCTTGCCGTCACTGGCCAAACTGGGCTTTGTACCGCCGCCTGCCGAGCGGCAGCTACCCGCCGGCGAGGCTGCGGCACAGGCCGTCTGGCAGCGTTTCCAGCCGCAGCTGCCACCATACCAGCAGCAACGCGACTTCCCGGCACTGGAGGGCGTGTCGCGGCTGTCCGTCCACCTGCGTTTTGGCACCGTGTCGATCCGTCAGCTGGTCCACGTTGCCGCCCATCAGGACGATGAAGGCGCCGCTTGCTGGCTGAAAGAGCTGGCCTGGCGTGAGTTCTACCAGCAGTTGCTCTATCACTTCCCGCGCGTAGTGGGTGAGGCGTTCAAGCCGGAATATCGCACCTTGGCCTTCCCCGGCTCCGCGGAACACTTCGCCGCCTGGTGCGAAGGCCGCACTGGTTACCCGCTGGTGGATGCCGCCATGCGGCAGCTGAACCAGACCGGCTATATGCACAACCGACTACGCATGCTGGTGGCGTCGTTTCTGGTGAAAGACCTGCTGATCGACTGGCGGGAGGGCGAGCAGTACTTCGCCAAACAGCTTTTGGACTTTGATCTTGCGGCCAATAATGGCGGCTGGCAATGGGCAGCCAGCACCGGCTGCGATGCCCAGCCCTGGTTCCGCATCTTCAACCCGGTGACCCAGAGTGAGCGGTTTGACCCACAAGGCCACTTCATCCGGCGCTACCTGCCGGAGCTGACCGGGCTGGACGCCGCCAGCATTCATGCCCCCTGGCAGGCCAGCCCGCTCTTGCTGCAAGCCGCCGGGGTCCGACTGGGCCAGGATTACCCGCTGCCGATTGTGGACCATGCCCGGCAACGCGAAGCCGCGCTGGCGTTGTTTGGCCGCGAGCCGGGTTGACTCGCTCAGGGTGGCGTCGGGTTAACCGGTACGGCTAAGGCTTGCTGCAAGCGGCCACCCGGCGTAAAGATCATGGTGGTGATGATCACCACCCGGTTGTCCCGCCCCAGCAGGTTTGCACCCGGCCGTTCAAACGGGGCCGCGCGGCGCAGGATGCGCACCGCTGCGGCATCCAGCCGCTTGTTGCCGGAAGAGCGATCAATATGGATGCCCTCTTCTTCGCCATTATCAGCGGCCAGCTCGCCATTGGGCAGAATGGTCACCGTCAACACCAGCTGGCCTTGCAAGCCTTCAGGATAGTTGAGGTTGGCCACCCGCTCCACCTTGCCCGCCCAGCCCATGTAGTACAAGGCTGAAATGGATTCGCGGGTGCTGGCGGTAATGAATTTGCGCTTGGGCCGGGTCTGGGCCCGACTGGTGGCTTGATTGATCTCACCTACCAGCTGATCCATCGCCCGCTTGCGGGTTTCCTCGTCAGAACCGCTGACGGGCGCCACGGGCTCCGGTAAGGGCTTGTCACGGGTGGTGGGTAGGGTCGGGATCGGTGACTGTTTCAGCTGTTGCAGCATCTGCTGGGTCAGCTGCTCCTGCGCCTCTTGCCGCTGCTGCATCTGTTGCAGGCTGTCGCCCTCAAGGTCTTGCTGCTGGGCGGGTAGCGGGGTCTGGATGCGCGCTTGTTGCTCGGTATTGCCACCGCCATCCAGATTGGCTTGCGCCAGCGCCTTGGCATCCAGCGGCTTCTTGTCGTGCTTGCCGTTGACCAGCAGCACCTCCAGCATGCTGCTGCGGCGAGGCTTGTTCTCATCAAGCCCGACAAACTTAACCGTGATTACCCCGACGTGCAGCACCAGCGACACGCCCAGCGCCAGCCAGAGTGGCGCAAGGTTGGGCCGCCGGCGGGGTGCCAGCTCGACCATCAGCGCGGGGGGCAAACGTCGGCGCGGTTTGGAATCAGACATGGAGGCTCCTGCAGATGCGCCGATTTTAGGCGAGCGGGCCATCCCTGTCACGCATCCGTCATAACGGGCTCAGTCGCTTCGGCATCCACGCTACGCAGGAAGTGGGTGTGGCAGTGAATCGCCCAGTAATCCACCCCCATCACCTTCAGCCGTACCCGGCTACCCGGCGGCAGCTCCGGCATGGCATCCGGCTTCACCACCAGCGGAATGCCAACCAGACGCACGGTACTCCCATCGCGCAACACCGTGGCGTCCAGCTCGCGAATCTGCTCCTGCTCCAGATAGCGCAGGCACCAGTAGTTTTCCATACGGTCCTGCAGCTGCAGATAGGCACTGTACGTGGCGTCAAAGTCCCGCATCGGCACGAACAGATCCTGCCCCTTGGGGTACGGGGCTTTCTCACCGCGCACGGCGGCCACCAGTTGCCGCTGATTGAGCAGGTCCACCGCACGCCGCAGCGGCGAGCTGGACCAGGCATACTGCGCGACACCGAGGCCCACATGCGGCTCCGGCTTGGTGGTCATCCGCACCTTGCCTGCACTTTGCGCCCGGTAGATGGCCGGAATCTGCTGCTCAGCCAGCCACTTGCCCCAGTGGCTGTTGACCAGGATCATCAGCTCGGACACCACTTTGTCGATCGGGGCGCCGCGCTGGCGGGTAGTAATCCGTACCTGCTCACCGTCGATCAGGAAGTTGTAGTCCACCTGCGGGGGCCGGTTGGGGTCCGCCTTGCCGCGTACTACCTCCAGCTGGTTGGCCAGCCGCCACAGGAACAGCAATTCGTCACGGTAGGGATAGGGGGTGTCATCCCCAGCTTGCAAGGCGGTCTGATTGAAGTGCACTTCCAGCGTATCGTGCCGCAGGTTATCGACGATGGGCACCCATTCCAGCACGGTGTCTGCCGGTGTGACCGTCAGGTCTGCCCCCACCTCGATATACAACGACAGCGCCGGGCAGTCTTTGCCCGCCTGCAAGGTGTAGTGCATCACCAGTTCGTCCGGCAGCATGGTGATCTTGTTGCCGGGCATGTAGACGGTGGACAGCCGCGACAGCGCAATCTGGTCCAGCGGCGAGCCTGGCGCAATGCCAAGTGCCGGTGCCGCAATATGGATACCCACCCGCGCCGAGCCATCCGGGCGAAACTGTACCGAGAAGGCGTCGTCGATTTCGGTGGTGCTGGCATCGTCGATGGAAAAGGCCGCCACGCTGGCACGCGGCAGATCGTGATCCAGCGCTGGCAGTTCTATCGGCGGGAAGCCGGTACCCTTGGGGAAGTATTCGAACAGGAAGGCGTTGAAGTGGTAGTCGTGGTGGCTGGGCACCGCACCGGCGTCGATCAGCAACTGCAAGGGGGAGCGGGCGGTTTCGCTCACCGCCTGCTCGATGGCCTTGAACTCCAGCGTGTTCTTGTCCGGGCGGTACAGCAAGGCCGCCAGCTGCGGGCGGAAGCTCTCCGGCAACTGACCGGTTTTCAGCTCCGTCACCATGCGCGCAATCTGCTCACCCTGCAGGCGCTTCTTCTCCTGCCCGGCCAGCGCCGCCTTCAGCGACTCTTCCGGTGCAGCCTTGTAGCGACCTTTGCCCTTGCGGTAGAAGTACATCGGCGCGCCATGCAGCCGCAAGGCCATCGCGGCAGACTCAACGGCGCTGGGCACATGCCCATAGTAATCTGCCGCAAATTCGGTAAAGGCAAACTCTTCCGTTGGGGCCATTTCCCACAGGAAATCCAGCTCCAGCCCCTCGCCCAGTGCTTCTGCCTCGGGCAGCAAACTGGCCAGCGGACTGGTGAAGCGCAGCAGCACATTGGCGGCCTTGATCTTGCTGCGCTTGCCACTGCTGCTCTCCACCTGCAGCGACGCCTCCGCCTCACTCAGCACATGGCCAACCTTGAAGCTGCCCTCTTCTTCATACAACACATTCATGCGCGCACTGCCAGACCGTCATTCGAAGCAGCGATTATAGCCGAGGCGGCGGGTGGCGTCCCCCACCTGCCGGCATTACGCCTGGCCCAGGGTATTAACCCACATGTGGCGCCCTTCAGCATGGTTACGCATGGGGGGGACACCGAAGAATCGGGCGTAATCCCGATGGAACGCCATATCGCATTCGTAGCCCACATGCTTGCTGGCGTGCGCCATATCAAGCGCTTGGCAATAGATCAAGCGACGCGCTTCGCGTAAACGGAGCTGCTTCTGGTATTGCACCGGTGTCAGCCCCGTTACCGCTTTAAAATATTTCGGCATACAGGAGGGGGGCAAGCCCGCCTTGTGTGCGAGGCGCTCCATATTCAGCGGGTGACGAAACCCCTTCAGGATCTGCTGTATCACTTTGTTGACGTGGGACAGCTTGCTGTCTGGGCAGCACACCTGCTGCAACATTTGCCCGGGGCTGGCCATCGCCACCCAGTAGAGGATTTCTTTTTCAATCAGCGGGGCCAGCACGGCCATATCACGGGGGTGATCCAATAGCTGCAACAGGCGAACCAGCGCTTCTTGTAAAGAACGGCAGCTGACATTTCGTGCCATGGCCAACACCAGGGGAGACTTGAGCGTGGTGTGCAGACAAGCACTAGCCAATACCTCGGCCAGGCTACAGGGGTCAATATCCAGTTGCAGACCCAGATAAGGGCGCTCGGGTGAGGCTTCCAGCACATGGCCGACCACCGGTAGCTCTGCCGTAAAAAGCAGATGATGCTGGCTATCCAGGTTGTAATGCTCATCTCCCAGGCACGTCGTCCGTGCGCCTTGGGCGACCAGGCTTACCATTGGCCGACTCATGGCATAGATGGGCCCCAGTGGCCTGGAGCAGCGAATCAGGGAAAGGCGGGGCAACGCCGTGTCGAACACCCCGTCGACGCCGGTATGCCGCTCAATCAATGCAGCCAGTTGTGAGGAACGATCCAAAGCGGCCTCCAAAGCCAAATCATGCCTGAGCATGGGCGATTCGCTTAGCCCTTGCCGGAAAGGGTGCCCTCTGTTAATTCATGTCGTTCACTCAGCACACCCACCCGACGATGCCTTGTCCCAACCTCGGATAACAGCCCACCCTCAGCCCAAGGCCGCTGACGCCACTTAGTTCATTCGCCGGGCATGCTCCACGTCCTTCTTTGGCGACATGCCAAACATCCGTGAATACTCGCGCGAAAACTGCGATGGACTTTGATAGCCCACCATGAAACCCGCCGCCGCCGCGTCCAGTGCCTGCACCAGCATCAATCGGCGCGCCTCTTGCAAGCGCAGTTGCTTCTGATACTGCAGCGGGCTCATCGACGTTACCGTCCGGAAATGGTGATGGAAGGACGACACGCTCATATTGACCTGAGATGCGACCTCCTCAACCCGGATCGGCTTGTCGTAATGCCCCTTGATCCAGCCTATTGCCTTATTGATTTGCGATAGCTTGCTTTCGGCGTGTGCAATCTGGTACAGGCGCCCACCCAGCTCACTCGTCAACAGCCGGTACAGAATTTCCCGTTCCGCCAGCGGTGCCAGCACCTGTTGATCCGAAGCCCGTTCGGTGCCAAGCAGATTGACCAGACGCACCAAGGCATCCAGCAGCTCCGGGTTCGCCGTGGCCACTTCGATGCCGCGTGTCAAGGGCTCACGCAACTCTGCCGCAACATGGGCCGTATCAATCAGCTCGCTCAGGATCACCGGGTCCAGGCTCAGGCTGATCCCCAGATAAGGCGCATCCGGAGAAGCTTCCGTTACGCTGGCCGATACCGGCAAGTCCGCGCTTACGATCAAAAACTGACCGGGGCCGTAGGTATACGTCTGCTCCCCCAGCACCACCTGCTTGGTGCCTTGCGCCACCACACACACCACAGGGTCTTGTGGCGCATGACATGGCGGTGTGGGCTGGCTTGCTCGCAGCAAGCGGACCCGAGGGATCGATACCGACGTGATCCCGTCCTGCTCCACACTCCGCGCCAGCGCACTCGCCAATTCCCTTGCCATGATCCGTTCTCTCGCAGTAGACATGAGGCTGCAAGGTCAAACGACAGGCAACCTCATCAGCATGAGATAAAATTATACACAGCCCCTCACACCGCCCCTCCGCCCAAAACTCTGGCATGCTTGCCTAATTGTCCAAACCTGACTCAGGCTCCGCCCGGCAACCTGCCGGGATGATCCCGTAACAGGCCGGCCACACACTGAATTTGCATCAACCGATGCAGATGCGCATTCAGCGTGGGCCTGACTGACGACAAACACTATATGCACCCTGCACCACGGTCATCCTCTGTGCCTGTACCGTTTATTGAAGGCTTCCCCGAGGCGGGACACCATCGGTACGGTGGCCATCCCCTGTCAGGCCATCTTCAGCCAGTAGCTTGTCGGCCGACTTCGCCATAAACATGCTTTGCCACCGGGTCTGATTCAGGGGGCGGTCGGCACCGTGGTCGCCATCACTGCCGGCAAACACGGTTCCGGCTGACAGTGCGACAAACGCAGCGGCCAGTATCGTCTTCTTCATGATGTCATTCCTTTCAGATCGCAGACCGGAAGACACATCACACTTAGTCGTTACGATCGCGCTCCGGGCTCGGGGTTGCTGTGTTCACAACGGGCTGAGCCGAGGCTTTCGTTACCACCTGGCTTTGTACCTGTTGCTGATTCAGCAGGCGATCGGCACCGTGGTCGTTATCACTGCCTGCAAAAGCAGCACCCGCAAACAGCGTCACCATCGAAGCGGCAAAAATGGTCTTTTTCATGATGTCATTCCTTTATCAAAAATATTTCATTTCATTTCGACTTGTGAAAAAAGCACAAAACGATTTCGTCTTTTCAAACCCTGCAAAGCCTTATGGCTATCGGGTATAGGCTCCTACTCTACAATGCATTCCATATTAGAGTGAAGGCACAATCCTGCTTGTAAATTGCCTATTTATATTTACCTTGGTGACGATAAAAACAAATCTCTAGGCTTATTTACGGCTTTCTTTTTGTGCGCTAGCCTCGTCAAAGTGGCTTTGCTTTGCCACGGGGCGCGCAGCTTGCTCTGCTGGCTTGCCTGTGGACATGTCGGCTTCTTGCATTTGAGCCAGTTGCTGGTTCAGCAAGCGATCGGCACCGTGGTCGTTATCACTGCCTGCAAAAGCAGAACCCGCAAACAAAGTCAGTAAAGCAGTGGCCAGAATCGTCTTTTTCATGATGTCATTCCTTTTAAATTACTATTAAAAATTACACAAACGCCATTCGCTACATCAGCTTGGCTTCAACCTGACTCGAAAATCAGCGGTTGGGTTTTGCTGAGTCGATGGATGCATTCTACGGATAAATACCCTTTAGCCTAAGCCACAATCCTACTCAGCCATTGCCTGTTTCTCTTTGATTTGAAAATGAGCAGGATCGTGCAATATCCTCGCTAAAGAGGGACGCTGCATGCGAAGTCCGTGCGGTCAACGACGGCGACAACCTGCTAACAGGTATGAAAGACGGGGGAGGCCTGCCGCTGCGGGCAGGTGATGCATGAGGTCAGAATGACCCGCCGCATGCCGAGGGGGCAACATGATGCGCGACAAGACCAGCCATGCTGCTTGTGCAGGCAGCCACAGCCGCTGGGCCTCACATCAGAACACCCCAGCATGGCTTGGAGAAGGTGCCCGGCAACTTGACGGCACGCAGCAGCGTGAAGGGCATTTGATCTGCTGGATCGGTGCTCAGGTTATCCCCGGCGGGGTAGACAGGCGTACTGCTCGGCAAAAGTGAGGATCTCCGGGAAAAAGCGCTCGAAACCGACAAAACTGTGGTCACCGCCCGCCTCAACCGTTTGGCGGGCGCCTGCCAGCTTGCTGACCCCTTCCCGGTAATTCAGCACTTCATCGCCTTCCTGTGTCATCAGCCAGTAGCGCTCTGGACGCGTTACCGGCACTTCCATCGCTTGCCATACCGCCAGGTCCAGCTCGTTGAGGGTGTAATGCTCCCCGGTATACGGGTTGACGTTGTGGCCCTGAAACCGGCCCAGGTCCCGTGCGGCGTGAATACCGGGATTGATCAGGATCGCGGGCAGGCCGTAGCGCTCGGCCAGCCACAGGCTATAGAAACCACCCAGCGAGCTGCCAATCAGGCATAGCGGTGTCTGTTGCGCTTCAATCAGCTGGGTGAGGGCATCCGCCGCTGCCATCGGGCGGCTGGGCAGAGCGGGTACACGGTAATCGCTGCGTGCTTGTCCGGCCAGATACTGACCCAACTGCACCGCTTTCCACGAACGCGGACTGGATTGAAAGCCGTGCAGATAAATCAGCATGTCACCTCCCTCGGCGCAGCTGATCCTTTGGGCATGGGCAAGGACAGCAGCATGGTCTATAACGCAAATGCTGTGCATGGTAATGCCGTTTACTGTGACCGGGAAGCTTCTCATGGACTACTCGCGCACCAATTTTGCCCTGTTGCCGGAGGTGATCGACCTGATGGCGGAGGCGGTCGAGCATATTGAGCGAGACTTGAACCTGCTGGTACATGATCCGGGGCATCTGGAGCTGCTGCGGGACGTGTTCCGCGAGGTTCACTCGATCAAGGGTAACTTTGCCATGTGCCAAAGCCAGACCTTGACCCAGTTTGGCCATGCCATCGAGAACGTGCTGGCGGCCATGAAGGAGCAGCACTTCTCCTGCACTGCCCTGGTGGCCGAAGCCTTGCTGCTGTCACTGGACCGGCTGCGCGAAATGGCCATCCAGCTGGCCAATGTACATACTCTGGCCGGTCATCAGCCCGAGCTGATCGAGGCAGGCCTCAATCGGCTGGCCGAGGCCCGGCAGCCTCATGTCGATGAGGCCGCGCAAGCGGTGCTGTCGCTGATTTCCGGTCACTACGAGAAGCCCGCCCCCAGCCGTCCCGCACCGGTAGAGATGCGTCACCTGTTTCCACAGGACCTGGAAGCGGATCTGGAATTCTTCCGCAGCCTGGCGCTGGCGCTGGATGCAAAGAACCCCTACTGGACCGACCGCACCAACCTGCAAATCAATCTGGCGATGGAGCTGAACCGACTGGCGGGGCGCCCGGTTGACCCCACCCAGCTGGCCATTGCCATTTATGTACATGACCTCGGCATGGCCTTGCTACCCGAAGCCATGGTGCAAAAGATCGGCAAGCTGGACGAGAGTGAGATCGACGGCATCCGCAATCATGTACAGCAGGCCAGTGAATTGTTATACCGCATGCCTTACTGGCTGGATGCTGCCGAGATGGTGGCGCAACACCATGAGTGGGTCAATGGCAAGGGCTACCCCTTTGGCCTGAAGGAAGAGCGTCTGTGCGAAGGGGGCAAGCTGCTTGCCTTGGTCGATGCCTACTACGCCATGACCAATCCGCGTGCTGACCGCGAGCATGGCCGCTCTTTGCTGCGTGCCGTGTCCGAAATCAATGCCTGCAGTGGCAGCCAGTTTTCCCGTCGCTGGGTGGAAATTTTCAATCAGTGGGCGATGCAGAAAATGCGGCAGACCGATGCCGGGTAGTCTATGCTGAATTCAGGTTCTCCTCGGTAGTGCGTTTAAATGGCGGTAGAGTCAGCTGCCCTCCCTCTTTAGACTCTACCGTTCTTTTTTGCCTGTCGTTCGGGATTCACCGACGGTCACGGGCCTGCCCAGGCGGAATGGTTCCCCAGCGATGTTTCGGACTAACTGACCATGCTGAAGAAAATCACCGTAGAACAAATCAAGCCCGGCATGTATGTGCATGATCTGATTTGTGACTGGATGTCTCACCCCTTTGTCCGCAACCAGTTCCCGCTGAAAACCGAAGCCGAGATCCAGAAGATCCGCGATGCCGGTATCCACGAGCTGTACATTGATACCGACAAAGGGCTGGATGTGTCGGACGCCCCCACCATGGAGGAGGTCAACGCACAGCTGCAGGCGGAGATGCTGGAGGCGGCACAGGAACCGGTTCCAGTCATCCAGGTCAGCGTGGCGGCAGAAATGGAGCGGGCCAAGAAGATCCGCCATCAGGCCACCCGCATTGTCCGCTCGGTGATGCAGGATGTACGGCTGGGCAAGGCCATCAATATGGAAAATGTCGAGCCCCTGGTCGAAGACATCACCTCCTCCCTGATGCGCAATGGTGGCGCACTGACCAGTCTGCTGCGCCTCAAGACCAAGGATGATTACACCTTCCTGCACTCGGTCAGCGTCTGCACCTTGATGGTCACCTTCTGCAAGGCAGTTGGCATTGATACCGAAACCACCCGCCAGGCCGGCATTGGCGGCCTGCTGCACGATACCGGCAAGATGAAAGTGCCAGATGAGGTGCTGAACAAGCCAGGCCGGTTGACCGATGAAGAGTTCGAGATCATCAAGCGCCATCCATCCGACGGGCACGCCATCTTGCTGGAAACCCAGGGTGTGGGCGATATCCCGCTCGACATTACCCTGCACCATCATGAGCGGATGGATGGTAGCGGCTACCCGGACAAACTGCCGGGCGACCAGATCCATACCTTGGCGCAGATGGCCGCCATTGTGGATGTCTATGACGCGATTACCGCCGACCGCTGCTACCACAAGGGCATCCCGCCTGCCGAAGCCCTCAAGAAAATGTGGGAGTGGAGCAAGTTCCACTTCAATCCCAAGCTGATGCAGGCCTTCATGCGCACCATTGGCATCTATCCGGTAGGCACCCTGGTGCGGCTGGAAAGCGGGCGGGTGGGGGTGGTGACCGAACTGCATGAGAGCAATATGCTGGCTCCCCGGGTGAAAGTCTTCTTCAGTATCAAGTCCAACACCTTCATCCCGGTTCAGGAAATCGACCTGTCCAAGCCGATGGGTAAAGGCGGAGCAGACCGCATCCTCAGCCATGAAGACCCGGCAAAATGGAAGATCGACCCGATGCGCTACCTGCAGTAGCGGTTTGCGCGGATTCCCCAAGCCCGGATATCGCAGTTATCATGCGCCTGTGGTGACCACAAGTTGCCACACCTTGCCCCGGACGCATGATTGCACTGTGCCTGTGCGCGCCCGGTTGACCTGATAACGGATCGTTTCGGAGTCTGTCCATGTTTTGCATCCCCCCAGCCGCTTGCTGCGGCGGTCGGCGCTTCGCCCTGAATGTGCGGAGGTCGGCATGAGCCTCTTTGAATTACCCGATTTTGATCAACACGAGCAGGTGGTATTCGTCAGCGACCGCGACAGTGGCTTGCGCGCCATCATCGCGATTCACCATACCGGGCGCGGCCCGGCCATGGGTGGCTGCCGCATGTGGCCGTATGCCGACAGTGTCACTGCCGCAACCGACGCTTTGCGCCTGTCGCGCGGCATGACGTACAAGAACGCCATGGCGGGCCTGCCCATTGGTGGTGGCAAGGCGGTCATCATCGGTGACAGTAAAACCACCAAAACACCGGCCCTGTTTGCCGCGCTCGGCAAGGCCATCGACCAGCTGGGTGGGCGCTACATCACGGCCGAAGACGTGGGCACCAGCCCGGCGGACATGCAATCCGTCCATCAGCGCACCCGCTTTGTGGCCGGACTCGAAGGTGAGCCTGGCCGGGGTGATCCTTCCCCGGCTACCGCGCTCGGCGTACGTGTCGGCATTGAAGCCGCCGTTCAGCACCAGTTGGGCGTCGACCGGCTGCAAGGTCTGACCGTGGCCATCCAGGGTCTGGGCCATGTGGGCTTTGATCTGGCCCGTCAGCTGCATGAGGCCGGTGCCCGCCTGATTGTGGCAGACATCGACCCGAGCCGTACCCAACGGGCCGCAGAGGCATTTGGTGCCCGCATCAGCAGTGTGGACGACATTGTGGCGGCCGAGGCTGAGGTGTTTGCACCGTGTGCACTGGGTGCGGTCATCAATCCGTCCAGCCTGCCACGCCTGCGCTGCCAAGTGGTGGCGGGGGCGGCCAATAACCAGCTGGCCACCGACGACCTGGGTGAGCAGCTGCGTGAGGCGGGCATCCTGTACGCGCCGGACTATGTGATCAACGCTGGCGGCATCATCAAGGTGTGCGCCGAGTACTACCGTGAACCGGCCGACAGCGTGGAAGGCCGTGTGCTGGCCATCAAGCAGACGCTGGCTGAGGTCTTTGCCACGGCAGACCGCGAGGGCATTTCGACCCGCCTGGCCGCGGACCGCATGGCCGAGGCCCGCTTCAGCTGAGCAGCGGGTCAGGGCAACAGGCAACGGAACGCGCCGCCACCCAGCTCGGGGGCGCGTTCCAGCCGGATTTCACCGTGGCGGCCACTCTCCTTGTCGTGATGCGCACGCAGCAGGGTGTCGGCCAGCAGCAACCCGATCCCGGACGCCGCCGGGCGCGACGGGCCCCGGTCGGTATTGCCATAGTGCACGCCATCGTCTTCGATGCTGATGCACAGTCGGCCTTCAAGCAAGGTCAGGGTGAGACGGATACGGCTGCGGGCAAAATCGGCCGCGTTATGCAGGCCATTGCGCAAGGCCAGCCGTAGCAGGCTGGCGTCAAATATCCAGTACAGCGGCACCTCACTGTCCATGAGGGCCTCGAGCTGTAGCGGGCGCTCGCCAATGATCTCCTGCGCTTCCGCCTGCAGCTCCAGCAGCCATTCCTCCAGCGGGACGGTGTTGTAATCCAGCCGGAAATCATCCGCATCCAGTCCAGCGTGATAGATCGCCAGCACTTCCAGTGAACTGTCCACCAGCCGGGTGGCCTGCCGTCGCAACACCTGCAGCTCATCTTGCAGATCACTGGCACGCGGGTCCTGGGTCAGTTGCTCGATTTGCGCCAATACCGTTTGCATCAGGTTCTTGTTTTCGTGCACTGCTGATGCCAGCAGTGCATGGATCAATTGCGCCATAACGCCCCCTGCTTCTGCAGGATACCCAGCAACTTCTGCTTGATGGCCTGCGCCTGTTCCCGGGTGCTTTGTTCCTGCATGGACATCAGCCGGGCCACAATGTCCTCCGCTTGATGCGCATACTGGGTGGAAAATCCTTCCATCTCCAATGCAGCCAGCAAGATCTTGCACAGGTTAATGCCAATCCGGCTGTTACCCGGCATGCGCATATAGGCATCACTCATCAGCTTGACTGCAGTGGCGAAGTCGCGGCGGCTGGCTGCCTGCACCCCTTCGTTGTTGATACGGGTCACCGCTTTCAGCGCCTCTTCCGAGGCATTGGCAAACGCGGTCGGGTGACCATGCCGGGTAAAAAGGCGCTGCAGCTGTTCGCGCAAGGCTTCGTCCGAATGCTGCTCGAGGATGCGCTGCGCCAACGCAAAGGTATCCGGGTGATTGGTCAGCAAGCAAGCCGAGATCAGCTCAGGGGCCAGCTCCTGGCTGATGGTCAGCTCATCGCGATTCAGAATGTCCAGCGCCTTGTCCAGCATGCTGCGCGCATGTTCCAGATTGCCTTTTTCAGCATAGATACGGGACTCCACCACTGCTGCGGTCAGGCTCATGCCGCCCCCCGGCATGGAGCGCTTGGCACCGGCCAGCACCTGCAGAGCCTCATCCGGTTTGCCCAGTTCAGTCTTGACCGCCGCCAGCGCCAGCACATGATCCGCGTTGACGATGTCCGACACCCCGGCCCGACTCACGGTCTTGGCCAGCATGATCTCTGCTGTTAGCAGATCACCATTTTGCCGGGCCAGATCCCCGATCTCGGATATCCGGGCAATGCTGACTGATTTGTCCGCCGCCTTTTGCAAGGTGGCCTGGGCCGCCGTGCCGTCGCCCCGGCTGCGCTGTACTTTGGCCAGGGAGTCGTAGGCGCGCAAGAACAGCGGGTTGTCTGCCACCAGGGCGGCCAGCTCGGCCTCCGCCTCTTCAAGCTGACCGGTCGCCCGCAGGATCTGCGCCATGCCGTAGCGCGCCCACGGTACCGCCTTGTGCTTGAGGATGTCCTGATAAATGGTCTGCGCTTCTTCGTGGCGCTCTTGCTGCAGCAGCAATTCCGCTTTGAGCCGCAGAAAATCCACCGCAAAGCGTGGAGCTTGCTTGAGTCCGGTCTCACAGGCTTGCAGGGCCGACAGTACATCGCGGCTGTCAATGCATCGATTGACCTCGGCCAGCGCCTGCTTGCGCTCAATGGCGCGTGACAAGCGCAGCTTCAGGACATCCGGCGAAAAGGGCTTGATGATGTAATCATCCGGGCCGTACTCGGCGGTCGCCACCACCTTTTCATACATGCGCTCGGCGGTGATCATCACAAAGATGGTGTCCAGCGACAGCAGCTTGGTGAGCCGCAACTCCTCCAGCAGCTCCTGCCCGTTCATGCCATCCATGTCCAGCATGTAGTCGCACAGGATCAGGTCGAACTGTCGGGCAGCGATTTTCTTGCGTGCCTCCGCCGCACGTTGGGCAAACTCCAGCTTGTTGAGCTCAAAGCCGTTCAGCATGGATTTGAGTGTGCCACGCATGCCGAGGTTGTCTTCGACAATCAGCGCACTCAGCTCTTCAAACTGGATCAGCTGTGGCCCTGCTACAGGCTGTAAGGCCATATCACCCCCTGTCATACGCAGGTCATTTTTTCATTGTAGCGCTTATTTCTAATGTCATCTGTTGCATACGGGCAAGTTTGACAGCCGTTACAATGACCCTTTGCCTTTGGAGCACAGACCATGGAGTGGTGGTCACTGGTTTTGATTCTGCTGGCGGCGTTTACGGCCGGGCTGATCGACGCAGCGGTAGGCGGTGGCGGGCTGGTGCAAGTGCCTGCCCTGTTCGGCATTTTCCCGAGAGAAATCCCGGCCACCCTGCTCGGTACCAACAAGCTGTCCTCCAGCTTTGGCACCCTGCTGGCGGCCAGCCGCTATGCCCGCAAGGTCAATATTGACTGGCGGGTTACCCTGCCCGCTGTCATCGGCTCATTCGTACTGGCTTTTGTCGGTGCCTGGCTGGCCCGGCGACTGCCCAAGGAGGTGATGCGCCCTCTGGTGGTGACGCTGCTCTTGCTGGTGGCTGCTTATACCTTACGCAACAAACAGTTCGGCCGTGATCACCAGCCTCATGACCATGGCCGCTGGACCGTCTGGCTGGCGCTGCTGACCGGCGGCAGCATTGGTCTGTATGACGGCTTCTTTGGGCCCGGCACCGGCACCTTCTTGCTGTTTGCCTTCATCCGGGTATTTGGTTTCGACTTTCTGCACGCCTCGGCCAGCACCAAGCTGGTGAATCTGGCGTCCAATGTTGCCTCAGTCATCCTGTTTGGCCTCACTGGCAACATCCTGTGGCAACTGGGGTTGGCGATGGCGACCGCCAATATTGCCGGTGCCTGGCTGGGTAGCCATATTGCCATCCGCTATGGCAATCAGCTGATCCGCAAGTTATTTATTGCACTGGTCAGTGTGCTGATTGCCAAGCTGCTGTGGGACACCCTGCACACGCTAATTTGAATGACTGTTCGCAGCTGAAAAAGCATGCTAGTCTGATTCAAAACAGAATCAGGGTTCATCATGAAACCCGCCCGTGAGGAGACGCTACATGCAACCCGTACAGCTTTGGTTGGACCAGTATGGCTGCAGCCATCAAAACCCGGTCAACAAGCGCATTCACTGGCTTTGTGTCCCACTGATCATGTGGAGCCTGCTCGGCCTCTTGTGGCTGCTGCATGTGCCCGGCCTGCCCTTGCTCAATGGCGCTGTCGTGCTGATGGCGGTGGCGTTGCTGTTCTACTGGCGGCTCTCACCCACCCTGTTTCTGGCCATGGCGATCATGACCGCACTCATGCTGGCAGCGTGGTGGGGGCTGGCAGCGCTAGGCGCGCCCGTCGCAGCCATTGCGGCCGCCGTGTTTGTGCTGAGCTGGATTGCGCAATTTTACGGGCATAAGCTCGAAGGCAAGAAACCCTCTTTCTTTCAAGACGTCCAGTTCTTGCTGATCGGGCCGCTGTGGGTAGTCGCATTCTGGTTCCGCCGCCAAGGCTGGCGGTACTGATCATCCGGCGCTTCATACACTCTCTTCCAGCGAGAAGGGCTGTTCTGAACTGACCGGCATGGCCTCATAACTCTCCATGCTGCTCTCCACCGTCGGAATGATGTGGCTGATGCCACACATCTCCGACAGCGAGGACGCCGCCAGCGCATCCAGCAGCGCGTGATAGGCCGGCAGATCATTGGTCTCCAGCATCACCACGTCACACACCTGGGGCGAGTAATACTCGCCATCAAAGAAGCGCATCATCACGGTGGGAAAGCGGGCAAACACCGGAAACAGCTCCGTCGCGATGTAGTGGCTGCGCTCCAGTGGACTCATCCCGACCCAGCGCACAGTCGGTTTCAGATGCAGGAAGTAGGTGTGGCGAAACATGATCATGTGTCCTGAATGGTCGACCTTACAAACGCACACTCTTGAGGCAGGCAGAGACAAATACCAGATGGACGCTGCAACGGAACTGCACCGGGCGGGCCACCACCGCACGCCCGACTTGCGGCGCGCGTTGCGATTCGGCAGCGCGGGTGGGTGCACTGAACTGAACGGGTCGTTCAGCAGTTTGTGTGGCCGCACTGGACGACATTGCCAGCAACAGGCAGAACGCCCCCAGCAGCACCCCGACCAGACCGGCACGCCAGATGGACGCCAGTACGGTATTGAACAGCTCGCGCGCAGGCATGATCATGATGGACTCCCTGATGTTTTTATCTGTTCGGCATGATGCAGCAGCATGCCCGGAGCATGCAAAACCGCTGCCATGACAACATATGCAGCCCAAGGGAGCGTTCGCTGCCAGCACCGCCGTGTTTGCCGACACAACGGAATAAATCTTCACAATATCCCTGCAAAACCCGCGGGATGCGGGATAATGCACTGTCATGATGTTGAAAAATGCAGGAGCAGCCATGTTCAAGGTGGCACTGATCGAAGATGATGTCCCGACCAGCAACCAGCTGCGGGGGTGGATCGAATCGACCAAGCCGGGCATTACCGTGCATCAATGGTTTACCCGCGACGATGCCGAAGCGGCCATTACCCGGGAAAACTACGATCTGGTGGTACTCGACATCGAGCTGGGCCGTGAACGCCACGCTGGTGTGGCCATCATCAACGTGATCAACAAGGACCATGGCACCCCGGTGCTGGTGGTGTCCGCCATGCCGGCCACCATCTACCGCAGCATCATGAAGGCGCTGGATGCCTGGGATTACCTGCAGAAAAGCACATTCGAGGAAGCCGATTTTCTCGATACCTTCATGGAAATGCTGCGCGCCGCCCGCACCCGCAAGGAAGTCCAGCAGGCGCCCGCTGCGCAAACGCCGGATGAACTGCACCTCGACCCCTTGCGCCAGACCTCGCCCACCTGGCGCGGTCAGCGGGTGAACCTGCCGCTGACGGCACAGCGCATCCTGTCTGCGCTGTATCAGCAGCGTGGGCAGGTGGTGTCTTACGATGACCTGTTCATGGTGGTGAAGAGCGGGCGCAATCGTGACAACATCCGCAAGCATGTCAGCACCATTCGTGACGCTTTCCGAGAGATTGACCCCAGCTTTGACGGTATCGAGAACGTGCCGATGCGGGGCTTCCGCTGGGTTGAGCCTGGCTCACGCCATTCGTGAAATTCCTCGCCCGACTGCACCCCAAGCGCTACCGGCTGCGGCTGCTGTTCCGCGGCTCATTCTTGCTGCTGGCGCTGGCCATCCTCGGCATGACCTACTTTGTGCTGCGTGAAGAAAAAGCACTTAGTTACCAGAATTACCAGAATGGCTTCCGCAAGACCTTGGGCCAGATCGTAGCGCGGCTGCGCCACCCTTCCGGGCAACTGGCCCTGCTCAACCCGGCTGCGGCCAGCAGCAAGCCCACCCCGCTACGCCCGCTGTTGCTGCCGTTCTCCGCGCTGGATTTCGACGATCAGAGCAAGGTGCAGCAAGGCATCGAAATGTCCGGCTGTCTGGTGCAGTACCCGGATAACGGCGCGGCCTGCGTGGCCATCGGCAACAAGCCGTGGGCAGGAGGCTTTTTCTATGTGGCAGGCCGCTTCGCCAGCCCCGACCTGCAAAACCACCCGCGTGGGGACAAGTGGGTGGAGATGGCGCACCGGGTGCGTATCACCGCTCAGGTTCGGGGGCAAACCTATCAATGGATCGCCCCGGTTGAACTGTCCGAGCAGCAGAAACCCAGCCAAGGTCTGCGCGGTCGCCTGACCGGCTTCATCGGCAGCAGTGGCCCGCTGCTTCATGCCAAGCCGGACAAGGAATTCCGCGGCTGGATCTGGCAAGAACCTTATTGCGTAGAGGACGACCCCGCACCCGTCTCGGTGTGCAGCAAGCGCAGTTTCTTCTCGGTTCGCCTGCCGATTGCGGCGTTGCAGGGGGATGTGCTGCATCAACCTCGAGCGCTGTGGCCTCCGGCTGATCTGGCCCAGATGCAAGTGCGCGTCGAGGTTTTGGCGCCCGGGGAAGGTTTGCCACTGTTTGACAGCAATCGCCCGCAGGCCACCCCGCTGTTCAGCCTGAATGACCTGGCTCCGCTGCTGTTGCCCGGCGAGACCCTGCAAATCACACGGCCCGGTAGCCATGACAAACCGTACTGCCTGATTGGCAGCAGCGACAGCAACAATGACGCCTCCCCCCTGATCCAGCGGCTGATTGGTGAGCTGCGGGTGGAGGGTGGCGATGCGCCCTTGGTGCTGCAAGATGAGATTGCCACCCCGCTCGGCAATTATGAGCTGAAGCTGACCGGTGATGTGCGCACCGTCAACCAGTCGCTGTCGCGCGTCGCCACCCGCATTTCCTGGATGGTGGCCGCGATGCTGACCGCCATTGCCGTGGTCTGGCTGCTGATGGAGGCCAGCCTGATCCGCCGCATCATCGTGCTGCAGCAACGGGCCAACCGGGTATCCCGTTCCATGCACCTGGGCGATGGCCTGGCCCAGCTCGACCTGAATGACTTGCGCGGCAGCGATGAGCTGGGGGTACTGGCCGCCTGCCTGAGTGACCTGCTGCAACGGGTGCGGGAGGACCTGAACCGCGAGCGCATTCGCGCCGAGCAGGAAAAGGACATGTGGCATGCGGTCGGCCATGAAATCATGTCGCCACTACAATCGCTCAAAGCCCTGCACGGTACCGATGATAACGAAAGCAACCGCTACATCAACCGCATGCAGCAGGCGGTGCGGGTGTTGTACGGCAGTGCCTCGCCCAGTGAGGCGATCCAGTCCACCACCCTGGATGTGGACGTCATCGACCTCAATGCCTTCCTGCATAATGTGGCGAGCAATGCCCACTTCATCGAGGTGGACAACGTCTGGTACGTGGGTGACATTCACCCGCTGCTGGTTCGCGCTGAGGAATACGCGCTGGAGGACGTGGTGTCGCACATCCTGCGCAATGCCGCCCGCTACCGGGTGGAGGGCAGCCGCATCACCATTACCCTGCAGACCACCCCCACCACGGTATCGGTCAGCATCCACAATCAAGGCCCTCCGATTGATGACGAGATGCTGGACAAGGTGTTCGAATACGGCGTATCTGACCAGCTGGACTCCGGCGCCAACGGCAACCGGGGTCAGGGCCTGTTTGTCGCCAAGACCTATATGGCCAAGATGGGCGGTACCATTGCGGTCAGCAATATTGATGACGGCGTGTGCTTTGTGCTGACCCTGCAGCGCGCTGCCGACAGCAAGCGCTGAACCTCGTCGTTTCACGTGAAACTGCGGGATGCTGAGGCATCCCCATACATGGAGCACGCATGGAGTCCAAACTGCCCGGAGTGGGTACCACCATCTTCACCGTCATGTCGCAGCTGGCGCAGCAGCATGGGGCCATCAACCTGTCGCAGGGTTTCCCGGACTTCCCCTGTGATCCTGTGTTGCTGCAGGCCGTCACTCAGGCCATGCAGGACGGCCACAATCAGTATGCCCCGATGCCGGGCCTGCCGCGCCTGCGCGAGGTTCTGGCGCGCAAGCTGGAAGCGGCCTATGGGCAAGCCTACGATCCAGAGCATCAAATCACCGTCACCGCCGGGGCCACCCAGGCGCTCTACACCGCCATCACGGCGCTGATTCAGCCGGGTGACGAAGTGCTGCTGTTTGAACCGGCGTATGACAGCTATGGCCCGGCCATCCGCCTCAATGGCGGTATCGAGCAACGTATCAGCCTGCGCCCGCCGCAGTATGCGATCGACTGGACCGAAGTCCAGCGCCGCGTCACCCCGCGCACCCGTCTGCTCATCCTCAACAACCCGAACAATCCCAGCACCGCCATGCTCAGTGCAGATGACCTGCAGCAGCTTCGTACGCTACTGCAGCAATGGCCACAGCTCTATGTGCTGTCGGACGAAGTCTATGAACACATCGTGTTTGATGGCGCGGCACACCAGAGTCTGGCCCGTGACCCTTTGCTGGCATCCCGCAGCATGCTGGTATATTCGTTCGGCAAGACCTTCCACGCTACCGGATGGAAGATCGGCTACTGCGCAGGCCCGGCAGACTGGATGCAGGAATTCCGCCGGGTCCACCAGTTTCTGGTGTTCTCGGTCAATACCCCGATGCAACATGCACTGGCAAACTATCTGCAAACGCCCGCGCATTATCTGGCCCTGCCCGCGTTCTACCAGGCCAAGCGCGATCGCTTTGTAGCGGCCATGGTGACTTCCCGCTTTGTACTGCTACCCTCGCGTGGAACCTACTTCCAGCTGGCCCGCTATGACCGGATCAGCGATATACCGGATACCGAGTTTGCACAGTGGCTCACGCGTGAGCATGGGGTGGCGGTGATTCCGCTTTCTGCCTTCCATGCGGATGGCACCGACCATGGCATCATCCGCTTCTGCTTCGCCAAGCAGGATGCCACGCTGGATGCTGCGACTTCGCGGCTGTGCCGGGTCTGACCGGCAATAAAAAACGCGCCCTAGGGCGCGTTTTTCCATGTCAGGATAGCCTGCTCAGCTGCGTTGCAGCTCTTGCTCGATAAGCTGATGCATGGCGGCAAAGTCCGGCTCACCCACATACTTCTGCAGCAGGCGGCCATCCTTGCCGATCAGGAAGGTGGTCGGGGTGGCCATCACCTGACCAAACTGGGCACTGAATGCCTCCACCAGCTTGCCATCGGTATCGAGCGTGACCTTGAAGGGCAGTTGCCGGGTCTGGGCAAAGTTCATCACATAGTCCGGGCGGTCATAGCTCATCGCCATCGCCACCATCTCATAGCCCTTGCCGTGATACTTCTGGTAGGTCTCCACCATCTTCGGCATCTCAGCCACACAGCCGGAACAACTGGTCGCCCAGAAATTCACCAGCACCACCTTGCCGCGTAACTGTGACAGGCGCCCCTGCTCACCTTTGATGGTGGTGAACTGGACATCGGGCGCCGTCGGCGTCTGGCTGCATGCCAACAGCAGGCCGGTGCTCAGGGCAAGTGCGGCAAGACGCAAAAGGCGGAAGCGCTTCATGATCAACAACCTGTCATTCAAATACCTGGATTCAGAAAGCTATTCTAGCGCGAAGTTCCCGCGCTGTCGCACACCGTACGGCAGCAGCTGCGCCAGATCAAGGCGGGCTGACTGGTGCAACCACCCCCAGCATCGGTCCCAGCTGAACCTGCGGTGTCAGAAACGGCGCGGGGTAGAAGGTCGAAATGGCCCCATCCAGATACAGCGCAGACTGGCAGCCCAGACGCTGCTGCAACAGCTTGGCAAACGGGTAAAAGCTGACTGGAGAGCCGGTCGTCACCAGCGATACGGTCTGCGCATCTTGCACACATACCGCATTGCGCACCGTCTTGTTACGCGACGCGGGGTTAAACTGTGGGTTGATTTTGCCATCCACCAGCAACAGCGGTCCGGACTGGGTGGCATACTGCACCGCCGCACGCTGCATGTCCGTGCGCTTGAGCCATGCACGGGTGCTGACAATCTCTGCCCGCCCCGCATGCACGAGGAACACCCCGTTGGGCTGCATGTAGAAATTGCCATATCCCGACGTCCTCGGGTTGGCTTCCCGCCATGTCCTGCCCTGCTCGATGTACAAGCCCAGCGGCCGCAACGACTGCTCATAAATGCCGGCGTTCACCGCACAAACCAGCTGCAAACCCTGCGGTTTGAGTTGTGCGGCCAGCGCAGGCAGCGAGGCATAGGGATGGCCTTGGGGGTTACGCCAGAACGTGCGTAACTGATCCTGCCGCAGGTCAATACGGCAGACGGCGAGCTGAATGCCATCGAATGTGGGGGAAGAAAGCGCTGCGGCTTGCACTGTTCCTGTCAGCCCCAGACCTATCAGCAAGCTGTACTTCACGCTTATGGCGTGTATCAATTGATCTGCAACCGGAACAGTTTCTTCTCACCTTTGCGGGTATAGACCACTGCCAGAACAGGCCCAGCCTGATTATTCGGGGTGGCTTTCTGCAAGTCTTCGGCATGATACAGAAAAACACCATTGGCATATTTTAGTACGTCGCCGGGCTGAATTTGCGCCTTTGCTGCAAAGGAATCCTTGACCACATCGGTCACCATCACCCCATAGCCGGGGTCCCCTTTCAGCGAGGATTGTTCCGCCGACAGGCTTGCCACACTCAGCCCCAGTATGGTTGAAGTGTAACTTGATGGCGGAGGCACTTCTTTTGGGGGAACTTGCATGCCCAGCATTTCTGCACCATGTGCATCAAACATGGACAAATCAAACAACTGCTCATCAGTCAATGTGCCGGTAATGCTTTGCTCTTCACCAGTCAAACGGAACTCCACTTTGCCCGCCGTCGCCATTTTTCTCAGCAGCGCGGGGGTCAACCGGAAGGTGGCGGACTCACTGGCAGTTTCATTATCCACGATCTCCAGGCTCTTCAGACCACCTGGACCCGACACTCGAATGATTTCGCCGCCATCCAGCTTCAAGGCCAGACTTTCGCCTTCTGTAACAAGCACCCAACGCGGTGTCCTCATGTCAAAGCGGATCCAGTAGGGCGCATGCTTATTCTTGACAGGTAACTCCATGTGCAAGCTGACATCCACATAGCGCCTCGTCCAGAACGAGCCGCCTACCAGATCCGGGCTGGAAGACTGGCTGAAGAAGTGCTTCTCACCCGTAAAGTCATCTTTGCGGACATAGATGTCTGTTGCTGTCGCGCATTGCATTGAACTCAGCAGGACAAGCGACAAAGCCAGAAGCCATTTCTTCACGTTTTGCTACTCCGGCGCAGTAGGGATGAGAAGGGTAACCCAAGGGATAACCGCACAATCGAGGGCATACCTGGCATGATGGCAAAGTGCGGGAGACCGCACAAGTACTGACCACTCAGTCGGGCAAAAGCAATACTGAAGGCGTTACTTGCCAATGCAGAAGCGGCTGAAGATTTCCCCCAGCAGATCGTCGGCGGTGAACTCGCCGGTGATGCTGCTGAGTTGCTGCTGGGCCTGGCGCAGGTCATCGGCGAACAGTTCAATCTGCTGCCAGCCCGCTTCGGCGCGTTCCAGTGCCTCGCTGGCGGCGGCCAGTGCGGTGAGGTGGCGTTCGCGGGCCATGAAGACGCCCTCGCCGGAGTGCCAGCCTGCCACGTGCAGGATTTGCTGTCGCAGCAGGTCGACCCCGTCACCTTGGCGGGCTGACAGGCGTACGCGCATGCCGTCTGCGCCCAGCTCGCTGGCGGCGGTCTCGCCGGAGAGGTCAATTTTGTTATAAACGGTGATGCGGGGCACCGCTGGCAGGGTATCCAGTATCGCCTGCTCAGCCGGGGTCAGGCCGTGCTGGGCGTCTACCAGCAGCAGCACCAGGTCTGCCTTGTCCAGTGCGGCACGGGTGCGGGCGATGCCCAGCTGTTCAACATGATCATCGGTCTGGCGCAGGCCAGCGGTATCGATCAGGTGCAGCGGGATGCCTTCGATATGGATCAGCTCGCGCAGACTGTCGCGGGTGGTACCAGCGGTATCGGACACGATGGCGACATCGTCGCCGGCGAGCGCGTTCATCAGGCTGGACTTGCCAACATTGGGCTGCCCCACCAGCACCACATTCAAGCCATCGCGCAGCAGGCGGCCCTGACGGGCTTGCCCGCGCAGGGTGGCGAGCGCGGCACGCAGGCTGCGCAACTGGCCCAATGCATCGGCCGCCTCGAGAAAATCGATGTCTTCTTCGGGGAAATCGAGGGTGGCCTCCACCAGCATGCGCAGCTGGATCAGGCCTTCCACCAAAGCATGTATCTGCCGGGAAAAGTCGCCAGACAGCGAGCGCATGGCGCTGCGCGCCGCCTCTTCCGAGCTGGCCTCGATCAGGTCAGCCACGCTTTCAGCCTGCGCCAGATCCAGCTTGTCATTGAGAAAGGCGCGGCGGGTGAATTCACCGGGCTCGGCGAGGCGGGCGCCTAGCTGCAAACAGCGCTTCAGTAAACGCTGCAGCACGGCGGGGCCGCCGTGGCCTTGCAGCTCCAGCACATCTTCACCGGTAAAGGAATGCGGGGCCGGGAAGTACAGCAACAGGCCGCTGTCGATGGCCTCACCCGCTTCATCCTTGAAACGGACAAGCGTGGCGTGTCGCGCTTGCGGGGTCTTGCCCGTCAGCGCGGCCGCCAGTGGCTGCAACGCCGGCCCGGACAGGCGGATGACCCCCACGCCACCGCGCCCGGGCGCAGTGGCGATGGCGGCAATCAGGTCTGCGGGCTGCATGGCCTCACTTGCTGCTGGCCTTGGCCGGCTGGGTGGGCTTGATGCCCATCTGCGCGTAAATCACCTTTTGCTGAATGATGGTGAGGATGTTGTTCACCAGCCAGTACACCACCAGGCCCGACGGCGAGAAGAAGAAGAACACACTGAACATCAGCGGCATGATCTTCATCATCTTGGCCTGCAGCGGGTCCGTCGGGGCCGGGTTCAGCGTGCTCTGATACCACATGGAAATGGCCATCAGCACCGGCAGGATGAAGTACGGATCGGGCTGCGACAAATCCTGAATCCAGCCCAGCCACGGTGCCTGACGCAGCTCCACCGCACCCAGCAGCACCCAGTACAGGCCCATGAAGACCGGCATCTGGATCAGCATGGGCAGGCAGCCGCCCATCGGGTTGACCTTTTCGGTCTTGAACAGCTCCATCTGCGCCCGGCTCTGTTGCTGACGGTCGTCCGGGAATTGTTCCTTGATGCGCTGCAGACGCGGGCCGAGGTCACGCATCTTGGCCATCGAGCGGTAGCTGGCGGCAGACGGGTAATAGAACAGTGCTTTCAGCAGCACGGTCAGCGCAATGATGGCCCAGCCCCAGTTGCCCACCAGGGCATGCAGCTTCACCAGCAACCAGAACAGCGGCTCGGCCACCACCGCAAAAATACCGTAGTCCTTGGTCACCACCAGGCTCGGCGAGGCTTTCAGCAGTTGCTCCTGCTCTTCCGGGCCAACGAACAGCGGCATGCTGTAAGTCAGGGATTTGCCAGCAGCAACAGCCGGCAGCTTCAGCTGGGTGCCAATGGAGTACAGGCCATTACTGGTCTTGCCCAGCACAAACTGGCGCTGCGTGCCCTTGCTGCAGTCTTCCTTGTCGTAGCCCGCCTGGACTGGCGGCAGCCATGCAGCGATAAAGTAGTGCTGCACCATCGCCACCCAGCCATTGTTACACTGGGTGACATGGCTGATCTTCTCCGGGTTTTCCAGACCCTTGGTGATGTCCGCAAAGCTGACCTTCTGATACTTCTTCTGGTCGGTATAGATGGCGGCACCGGTAAAGGCACTGGAGAAACGGGTCTTGCTTTCGGGTTCGATGCCATCACGCAGGATGCGGTAATAGGCTTCCGGCACCACCGTACTGCTGCCCTTGTTCTGGATCTGGAAGGCCACGTCGATCACGTAGCTGTTGCGATGGAAGGTCAGCAGCTTGGTGACGGCCAGGCCATTCTGCTCGGGTGCAGTCAGCGCCACCACTAGCTTGTCCTGACCCTTGTCCAGCATGCGGATACCGGTTTGCGCCTGATAGACGGTATGGCGGGTCGGCAGACCGAGTTTGGCACTCTCATCACTGAACGCACTTTGCGCCACATAGAGGTGACGGCCAGCGACCGGGTTGACGCTATTGTCCAGCAGCAGGAAGGGTTCTTTCGGCTTGTTAGTATCACCGTGCTTGAGCACCCACAGCTTGCGGATGTCGCCACCGGTCAGGTCAATCTCGGCACGGATCAGGTCGGTATTGACCGTGATGATGCCTGCCGTTTTCAGCGTGGCTTCGTCCACCGTCGGCTTGCCAGCAGCCTGAGCCGGGGCCGGTTCCGCTGCAGGTGTACTGGCCGGACGATTCTGTTGCGCCGCCCATTCCGGATAACGGTACTTCTGGTACTGTTGCCAGCCCAGCAGCAAGGCCATGGACAGGACAATGAAAATCAGCAGACGACGAGGTTCCATCAATCAAACCTATCTGTAACAGGGTTCAGGGCACCGGGTCGTAACCACCCTTGGACCAAGGATGGCAACGGGCAATGCGCCACAAGGTCAACCTGCTGCCACGCAGCGCACCATGTCGACGCAGGGCTTCTTGCGCGTAGCAGGAGCAGGTTGGGGAAAAACGGCAACTGGGCGGCAGCCAGGAACTGAGCAGCAGTTGATAAGCGCGGATCAGTAGCAGCAGCACGCGGGTCATGATGATACGCGTAACCGGCGTGAGAGGGAAAACAGTTCCTGGCGGAACAGGTCTGACTGGCTCGGCAACAGACGAGCTTGCACGCGGATCACCACGTCGTGCCCGGCAAACAGGGCGCGGTGCAAACGGAAGAACTCACGGCATACCCGCTTGGCGTAGTTCCGGTCGTGCGCAGCCTTGGCCACTTTCTTGCTGACCACAATGCCGAGCCGGGGCAAGCCTCCAGGTACCGGACGGTACAGCAACTGGAAGTACTGGCCACGAAAGGAACGCCTGAAACCAAAAACGGATGAATACTCATCCGTTTTGGTCAAGCGATACTGCCGTGAAAAGCGGTGATCAACACCGCCTGCATCAGACGCCGAGACGGGCACGGCCCTTGGCACGACGAGCAGCAATAACGGCGCGACCACCCTTGGTGCGCATGCGGACCAGGAAGCCATGGGTGCGCTTGCGGCGGACGACCGAGGGCTGGAAGGTGCGTTTCATGGTAATTCCTTATGGGATTTCGTACAAAATCAAACGCGCAATTTGACACTGTTACCCCCCATCCTGTCAAGCGCTATTTTTGGGATAAACTGTGGATAACTCGGGGTAAACGGGCTACAATCCGCCCGATAGTCCGGCGTCCGCCACCCTGTTCCACCAGCCTGAAGTGTCCTCATGTCCAATGCTGTTGTCTTCTGGTCAAGCTGTCTGTCCGCTTTTGAAGCGGAGCTGACCGCACAACAGTTCAATACCTGGATCAAGCCATTGGCGGTAGAGGATGGTGGGGACGAGTTGCGCCTGCTGGTGCCCAACAAGTTTGTACTGCAGTGGGTCAAAGACAAGTTCATGGCCCGCATCCAGTTGCTGGCCGATGAATTTTTTGGCAAGCCGGTGACCATTGCGCTGACGTTGCACAGCCCGCGCACCGCGGCGGTCAGCCGCAAGCCGGAGGCCGCACCTGCGCCGACCGTGGTTACCGAAGCGGTTGTCGCAGAGAGTCGGCCCGCCAGCATTACTGCACCGTCCCCTGCAGCCGAGCCGGCGGCGACCCGTGGCCGCCCGGTGGTAGACGAGTACTCCCGGCTCAACCCGAATTTTACCTTTGACACTTTCGTTACCGGCAAGGCCAATCAGCTGGCACGCGCTGCTGCACTGCAAGTGGCCGAGAATCCAGGCGTGGCCTATAACCCGCTGTTCGTGTACGGCGGCGTGGGGCTAGGCAAGACCCATCTGGTACAGGCTATCGGCAATGTGGTGCAGCAGCACAACAAGAAGGCGCGCATTCGTTACATCCATGCCGAGAAGTATGTTGGCGATGTAGTCAAGGCTTACCAGCACAAGGCATTTGAAGAGTTCAAGCGCTATTACCACTCACTCGATGTACTGCTGATCGATGACATTCAGTTCTTCTCCGGCAAGAACCGCACGCAGGAAGAATTCTTCTATGCTTTCAATGCGCTGATTGAGGCGCACAAGCAGGTGATCATCACCTGCGATACCTTCCCCAAGGAAATCGAGAACATGGAAGACCGCCTGATCTCGCGCTTTGGCTGGGGGCTGACGGTGGCCATAGAGCCACCTGAGCTGGAAATGCGGGTCGCCATCCTGCTGAAGAAAGCGGAACAGGAGCGGGTGCAGCTGGATGAGAATACGGCCTTCTTCATCGCCAAACATATTCGCTCCAATGTGCGTGAGCTGGAAGGCGCACTGAAGCGGGTACTGGCCTACTCACGCTTCACCGGGCAAAAAGTCACACTGGAGCTGGCCAAAGAAGCGCTGAAAGATTTGCTGGCCGTGCAGAACCGTCAGGTGTCCGTGGATAATATCCAGAAGACGGTGGCGGACTTCTACAAGATCAAGGTGGCAGACATGTATTCAGCCCGTCGCTCCCGTACCATTGCCCGGCCACGGCAGGTGGCGATGGCTCTGGCGAAGGAACTGACACAGCTGTCACTGCCGGATATCGGCGAGGCCTTTGGCGGTCGTGACCATACCACCGTCTTGCATGCTTGCCGTAAAATCAATGAGTTACGCGCTGCGGAGCCGGAGATGGCGCATGATTTCAATGTGCTGCTGCAGATCCTGAAGAATTGAACAACACCCGGTACAGATTGTGTATAAGCCCGTGATTGCGGTTTACACGAAAAAGCAGTCACAATTTGTCCACAGGTAGCACCGGGGCTGAACAGTCGGGTTATTGTTGTTGCAAAGCATTGATTAAATGGAATAAAAACGGCTTTTCCACAGGATGGATCGCCTCTATTATCTACTATCAAAATCTTTAAAAGGTTATTTGATATGGCTCTCATCGAAGCGGGCAAAGACAATCTGATCAAACCCTTGTCTACCGTTACCGGTATCGTGGAGAAGCGGCATACCATGCCCATCCTCTCCAATGTGCTGATCGAAAAACAGGGCAGCAGTTTGCGCATGCTGGGCACTGACCTGGAAATCCAGATCCAGACCAGCGAGACCCTGGAAACCACAGGTGACGATGTTCGCTTTACCACCAGCGCCAAGAAGCTGCTCGACATCCTGCGCGCCTTGCCGGACAACCAGCCCATTCGGCTGGAAACCGACAGCAACAAACTGCTGATTCGCAGTGGCAAGAGCCGCTTTAACCTGCATACGCTGCCTGCAGAAGACCTGCCACAGGTACAGCTGAACACGCAGGTGCTCAACCGGATTACCCTGCAACAACGCGAACTGCGGGCTTTGCTGCAAAAAGTGCAGTACGCAATGGCCAACCAGGACATCCGCTACTATCTGAACGGGCTCTATCTGGTGAGCGAATCCGGCATGCTGAAGCTAGTGGCCACCGATGGACACCGTTTGGCCTATATCGAGACCAGCAGCAACAGTAGCGACCAGCAACGCTGCGAAGCCATCATTCCACGCAAAACTGTACTGGAGCTAGGCAAACAACTGGCGGATAACGACGAACCGGTACACATCGACATTTGCAGCAACCAGATCCGCTTCCAGTTTGGCAGCATTGACCTGGTCTCCAAGGTGATCGAAGGCAAATTCCCCGACTACAACCGGGTATTGCCAGCACATAACAACAAGATTTTCAGCATCAACCGGGTGTTGCTGCTGCAAGCGCTGCAGCGCGTCGCCATTCTCTCCAACGAGAAATTCCGTGGTGTCCGTGTCATGCTGTCCGATCACCTGCTGCGCATCCAGTCTGCCAACAGTGAACAGGAAGAAGCACAGGAAGAGCTGGATATCCAGTATCCTTACGATGCTTTGGACATCGGTTTCAACATCAACTACTTGCTGGATGTGCTGAACCACAGCAGCTGCGATGACATCCAGCTGGCTTTGGGTGACAGCAATGGCAGTGCCCTGGTCAGTGAACCCGGCAATGCCAGCTTCCGCTATGTGGTGATGCCGATGCGCATTTAAGGCTAATGCACCCGTTGTAAACCCCGATCGATACCACAAGAAGCACGCACATGAGTGAAGAACACGCACCGGCACCTGGTGGCCAGGACTACGACGAATCCAGCATTCAACAACTGGAAGGTCTGGAAGCAGTCCGCAAGCGGCCAGGCATGTACATCGGTGATACGTCCGACGGCACTGGTCTGCACCACATGGTGTTTGAGGTGGTGGACAACGCCATTGATGAAGCCCTAGCTGGACACTGCGATGACATCAAAGTGATGATCCACCCGGATAACTCCATCTCAGTGCATGACAATGGGCGTGGCATCCCTACCGGCATCAAGTTTGATGACAAGCACGAACCCAAGCGCTCAGCCGCTGAAATCGTACTGACCGTGTTGCACGCGGGTGGCAAGTTCAACCAGAACAGCTACAAGGTATCCGGCGGCCTGCATGGTGTCGGCGTGTCTTGTGTGAATGCGCTATCGCGCTGGCTAAAGCTGGTCATCCGTCGTGATGGCAAAAAGCATGTGCTGGAATTCGAGCGTGGGCATGTGCCAAACCGACCCATCGAAGTACAGAATGGTGTGGAAGTGTCACCACTGCGAGTGGTAGGCGATACCCAAAACCGGGGTACCGAAGTCCACTTCCTTGCTGACGACCAAATCTTTGGGACGGTGGAATACCACTACGACGTGCTGGCCAAGCGCCTGCGCGAGCTGTCTTTCCTCAATAATGGCGTCAAGGTTGAGTTGATCGACCAGCGTGATGGCCGTAGCGAGAACTTTGCCCATTCCGGTGGCGTACGTGGTTTCGTGGAATACATGAACCGCAGCAAGACCGTGCTGCATCCCAAGCCTTTCCATGCGGTAGGCGAAAAGGATGGCATTACGGTTGAAGTCGCCATGCAATGGAACGACAGCTATTCCGAGCTGGTGCAATGCTTCACCAACAATATTCCGCAGCGTGACGGTGGCACTCACCTGACTGGTCTGCGTACGGCGATGACCCGCGTCATCAACAAGTACATCGAAGAAAGTGAAGTCGCCAAGAAAGCCAAGGTCGAAACCACCGGTGACGACATGCGCGAAGGGCTGACCTGCGTCCTGTCGGTCAAGGTGCCGGAGCCCAAGTTCTCCAGCCAGACCAAGGACAAACTGGTGTCCAGTGAAGTACAGCCCGTAGTACAGGAAATCGTCGCCGCCAAGCTCGCTGAGTATCTGCTGGAAAACCCGCTGGATGCGAAAACGATTACCAGCAAGATTGTAGAAGCGGCCCGTGCTCGTGATGCTGCCCGCAAGGCACGTGAGCTCACCCGCCGTAAAGGCGTGCTGGATGGGGTCGGTTTGCCTGGCAAACTGGCCGACTGCCAGGAAAAAGACCCGGCCTTGTGTGAAATCTACCTGGTTGAGGGTGATTCCGCAGGCGGCTCCGCCAAACAAGGGCGTGATCGCCGCTTCCAGGCCATCCTGCCATTGAAGGGCAAGATCCTCAACGTCGAGAAAGCCCGTTTCGACAAGCTGATTGCCTCACAGGAAATTGCCACCCTGATTACCGCGCTGGGTTGCGGCATCGGCAAGGACGAATACAATCCGGAAAAACTGCGCTACCACCGCATCATCATCATGACCGATGCTGACGTTGATGGTGCGCACATCCGTACCCTGCTGCTCACCTTCTTCTACCGGCAAATGCCGGAGCTGGTGGAGCGGGGTCACATCTACATTGCGCAGCCGCCGCTGTACAAGGTCAAGCAAGGCAAGGAAGAACGCTACTTGAAGGATGAGCACGAGAAGAAGCGTTTCCTGCTCGGTGCCTGCTTGCGCGATGCCAGCCTGCATGCTTCTGCCAGTGCAGAGCCGATCAGTGGCAGTGCATTGGAGAGCATCGCTAATGACTACCTGCTGGCCGAAGCCGTGATCGACCGCGAAAGCCGGGTGATCGAGCCGGATGTGCTGCATGCCTTGCTGGAAGATGCACAGGTGGATCTAAGCAGCCAAGCCACCGCCGAAGATGCGGCCCAGCGCCTGCAAGCCCAGGTGGCTAACAAAGAGCTCACCGTTACCGCCGAATTCGACGAAGCCGACCAAAGCTGGTACCTGAAGATCACCAAGTGCCTGCACGGCAATTACAGCATCACTTACCTCGACAACAGCTTCCTCAACAGCGGCGACTACCGCCAGCTGTTGAAAACCAGCCAGGTACTCTCTGGCCTCTTGAAACAAGACGCCTGGGTGAAACGGGGTGAACACGAGCGCAAGGTGAGCAGCTTTGCCGAAGCGCTGGCCTGGCTGCAACAGGAAGCCAGCAAAGGCATGAGCTTCCAGCGCTACAAAGGCTTGGGCGAAATGAACCCCGAGCAACTGTGGGAAACCACCATGGACGTCACCGTGCGCCGCCTGCTCAAGGTACAGATCGAAGACGCCATGGGCGCTGACGAAATCTTCACCACCCTGATGGGCGACAACGTCGAACCCCGTCGTGCCTTCATTGAAACCAATGCACTGGGGGCAAGGAATATTGATGTTTGAGTATGTAAAATCGCGATAAATGCGGGTTTTTCCTGTATTTTAGGCTCCTATGAGAGCCGAATTGCTATCAATCACTTAGATAAGGTCTCCAAATTGGAGGCCTTATCCAAATCAATGTGTTTTATCAGCAAGTGCCGAAGTACGGCACTAAAAACCGCACCATGATGAGGTTCTCATCAGTGTTGGTTGTCGGGTCACTTCGCCGTAACATCCCTCTGCCATTCTGCCGTTTTCACTGTCTCGGGGAGCAGGACATGCGTTTACTGGTGGGTTTAGTGGTGGTGGCCTTGGTGGGGTGTGCGGCGCAGGGGCCGGTCATGGTCAAAGCGAAGCCTTTGATGATTGCGCATCGTGGTGCGAGTGCGCTCGCGCCGGAGCATACGCTGGCGGCTTATGAGCGGGCGATCCTGGCTGGGGCGGATTATGTGGAGCCGGATCTGGTGTCCAGCAAGGATGGGGTACTGCTGGCGCGGCATGAGAACGAGATTTCCGGTACCACCGATGTGGCGGATCACCCAGAGTTTGCCAGCCGCAAGGCCACCAAGCAGATTGATGGTGTGCCGGTCACCGGCTGGTTTACCGAAGATTTTACCCTCGCTGAGCTGAAGACCTTGCGCGCCCGTGAGCGTATTCCGGCCAACCGCCCGGAGAATGTGGCGCAAAACGGCCAGTATCCGATCCCGACGCTCTCCGAGGTGATTGCCACGGTGCGTCGCTATGAGAAGATTCAGGGCCGCCGCATCGGCATCTATCCGGAAACCAAGCACCCGAGCTATTTCCGCAGCATTGGTCTTCCGCTGGAAGAACCGCTGGTGAAAACCTTGCACGAAGCGGGTTATACCAAGCGCAGTGATCCTATCCTGATCCAGTCCTTCGAGGTAGCCAACCTGAAGCAGCTGCGCAAGATGACGGATCTGTCGCTGGTTCAGCTGATCAACAATCCGCTGAATAAACCCGCGGCCAATGGCACCCCGCAAAACACGCCGTATGACTTCATCGCTTCAGGTGACAAGCGCACCTATGCCGATCTGACCACTGCGGAGGGGCTGCGGGAGATTGCCCGCTACGCCGATGGGGTGGGGCCGTACAAGGAAATCATCATTCCGCGCACGGCGGATAATCGCCTGGGTCAACCGACCCGCTTCGTGCAGGATGCACACGCAGTCGGGCTGAAAGTGCATATCTGGACCCTGCGCCCGGAAAACCCGTTCCTGCCGGTGGAGTTGCGCAAGGGCAATGCGGGCTCGCTGACCGAGCGGGGGGATGCGCAGGCGGAGATTGTGGCCTACCTGAAAACCGGCATCGACGGCTTCTTCAGTGATGATCCGGTGGTGGGGCGTCAGGCCATCGAGCAGTTTACCCGCTGAGTGGTGCTCTGCAGCGGCGCAGGCCAACGGGTCTGCGCCGTTTGTTTTTAATAATCAATGACATGACCATATTGTGGCATCCCGCTGGAGGGCTCATGTTCCACGTGAAACACCCTGCCCTTTGGGCAGTGGCTTACGCCAAGTGTCTGATTTCCTGTAGAATACCGCTCTGAATGCTTTTTGCAGGTGCGATGTTCATGCAGTTCCCCAAGTCTTTTGATGTGATCGTGGTCGGCGGCGGTCATGCCGGTACCGAAGCCGCGCTGGCCGCAGCCCGTATGGGCTGCGAGACGCTGCTGCTCACCCATAATATCGAGACCTTGGGGCAGATGTCGTGCAACCCGTCGATCGGCGGCATTGGCAAGGGCCATCTGGTGCGCGAAGTGGATGCACTGGGTGGCGCCATGGCAATCGCCACGGACGAGGCCGGTATCCAGTTCCGTACCCTGAATTCCTCCAAAGGCCCGGCGGTGCGCGCCACCCGCGCGCAGGCAGACCGCGTGCTGTACAAGGCGGCGATTCGCCACCGGCTGGAGAACCAGCCGCATCTGACCCTGTTCCAGCAAGCGGTGGATGACCTGCTGCTGGAGGGGGATCGGGTCAGCGGGGTGGTCACGCAAATCGGCCTGCGCTTTACGGCGCGTACCGTGGTGCTGACGGCGGGTACCTTCCTCAATGGGCTGGTGCATGTCGGCATGCAGCACTACACCGCAGGCCGTGCGGGCGATCCGGCGGCGGTGACGCTGTCGCAGCGGCTGCGGGAATTGCAGCTGCCGGTGGGGCGGCTGAAAACCGGCACGCCGCCGCGCATTGATGGCCGTACCATTGATTTTTCACGGCTGGAAGTACAGCCCGGCGATGATCCGGCTCCGGTGTTCTCCTTCATGGGCAGCCGTGCCCTGCACCCGCAGCAGCTGCCGTGCTGGATTACGCATACCAGTACTGCCACGCATGATCTGATCCGCGCCAATCTGGACCGCTCGCCGATGTACGCGGGCGTGATTGAAGGCGTCGGCCCGCGCTACTGCCCGTCGATTGAGGACAAGGTCACCCGCTTTGCCGACAAGGACAGCCATCAGGTGTTCCTGGAGCCGGAAGGGCTGACCACGCACGAGATTTACCCGAATGGCGTCTCCACCAGCCTGCCGTTTGATGTGCAGTGGCAGATCATCCGCAGTTTGCCGGGGCTGGAGCAGGCACACATCCTGCGCCCCGGCTATGCCATCGAATACGATTATTTCGACCCGCGTGGCCTGAAGCAGACACTGGAGACCAAGGCCATCCGAGGCCTGTTCTTTGCGGGGCAGATCAACGGCACCACCGGTTACGAAGAAGCGGCCGCGCAGGGTCTGCTGGCGGGGATCAACGCCGCCCGGCTGGCGCGCGAACTGGACGGCTGGTGCCCGGGGCGTGATGAAGCCTATCTGGGTGTGCTGGTGGACGACCTGATTACCCGGGGCGTGACCGAGCCTTACCGCATGTTTACCAGCCGTGCCGAATTCCGGCTGCAACTGCGCGAGGACAATGCCGACCTGCGCCTGACCGAGCAAGGCCGCGCACTGGGCGTGGTGGATGATGCCCGCTGGGATGCCTTCAGCCGCAAACGGGATGCGGTGGCCACTGACATCGAGCGGCTGAAAGCCACCTGGGTGAATCCGCGCATTCTGGCGGCACACGAATCCGAGCGGGTACTGGGCCAGCGCATTGAGCGCGAATACACGCTGGCCGACCTGCTGCGTCGCCCCAATATGGATTACGACTTGTTGCACACCTTGCAGGTGAGCGGGCTGGAGGCGCTGCCTGAGCAGGCGCAGACCGATCCGGCGGTCAAAGAGCAAGTGGAAATCCAGATCAAGTACCAAGGCTACATCGACCGCCAGCAACTGGAAGTGGCGCGTGCCGAAGGACTGGAAGGCGTGCGCCTGCCGGACGATCTGGATTACAGCACGGTGCGCGGCCTCTCCAAGGAAGTGCAGCAGAAGCTGAGTCAGCACCGGCCGGAAACCATTGGTCAGGCATCGCGCATTTCCGGCATGACCCCGGCTGCAATTTCCCTGTTGCTGGTGCATTTGAAGCGGCTGGCGGCAGAGCGCAAGTCGGCATGATGGCGGCCTGCTGCACATAGCAGGCGCTCCCTACCCACCTTTTTGGATTGCATACGGTTACCATGACCCACCCGCAACTGGCAGAACAACTGGCTGACGGCATTCGCCAACTGGGCCTCGACCTTTCCCCGGCGGTGCAGCAGCAATTGATGGATTACCTCGCCTTGCTGGTGAAGTGGAACAAGGTGCATAACCTCACCGCCGTGCGCGACCCGGAACAGATGGTCACCCACCATCTGCTGGACGCGCTGGCCGTACTGCCCTGCCTCACCACCACCCAGCGCCTGCTGGATGTGGGCAGCGGCGGTGGCATTCCGGGTTTGTTGCTGGCCATTTCCCGTCCCGAGTGGCAGGTGCATCTGGTGGACAGCAACCACAAGAAAACCGCGTTCCTGCAGCAAGCGGCCATCGAGCTGAAGCTGGCGAATGTCACGGTGCATACCTCACGCGTCGAAGCGCTGAGTGGTCTGGCGTTTGATACCATCATCTCGCGTGCTTTCTCTGAGCTGGCGGACTTCGTCAAACTGGCCAAGAGCGCGCTGGCAGCGGGTGGCCGCTTCCAGGCCATGAAAGGGGTGTACCCTTTCGAGGAAATAGCCCATCTGCCAGCCGGGTTTGAGGTAGAACATGTTCAGCCGCTGGAGGTGCCGGGGCTGGGCGCAGAACGACATCTGGTCACCCTCAAGGTGACGGCCTGATCTGAGGCGGGGGAAGCACGCATGGCTTTGACGCTGGCAATTGCCAACCAGAAGGGTGGCGTCGGCAAGACCACCACCGCAGTCAATCTGGCTGCCGGGCTGTCCAGCCGCGGCCTGCGCGTGCTGCTGATTGACCTTGACCCGCAGGCCAACGCCACCATGGGTGCCGGGGTGGACAAACAGCACCTGCAGCAGACCATCTACCAGATTCTGGTCGAGGATGCCGAGCTTGCCAGCGTGCGCCAGCATTCGGACAGCGGCGGTTTTGACGTGCTGCCCGCCAACCGTGACCTGGCCGGGGCGGAAGTCGAGATGGTGTCGATGATGGCGCGCGAGCAGCGCCTGAAAGGCGCGCTGGCAGACATCAAGGCGGACTACGATCTGATCTTGCTGGATTGCCCGCCGGCGCTCAACCTGCTGACGCTCAATGGGCTGGTGGCGGCCGATTCGGTGCTGATCCCGATGCAGTGCGAATACTACGCGCTGGAAGGGCTCACCGATCTGGTCAACACCGTACGCATGGTGAAGAAGCACCTCAATCCGAAAATCGACATTCTCGGTCTGCTGCGCACCATGGTGGACAGCCGCAGTACGCTGAGCCAGCAGGTGGCCGAGCAGCTGCAAAAGCACTTTGGCAACAAAGTGTTTGATACCGTCATCCCACGCAATGTACGGCTGGCTGAAGCGCCCAGCTACGGCATTCCGGGCATGCTGTACGACAAGACCTCACGTGGCGCGCAAGCCTATCTGGCTTTCACCGACGAACTGATGGCCCGGCTGGGCCTGCAGATTGCGGAAACCGCCAGCGCCTGACCCCCTGCTATCACGAAAGGAAACCGATCATGGCCAAACTGAAAGGTCTGGGCCGCGGGCTGGATGCCCTGCTGGGCGGCGATCTGGACAGTAGCCGCGATACCTTGATGACGCTGCCGGTGTCGCGCTTGCGCCCCGGCAAATACCAGCCGCGCAGCCATATGGATGTGGCGGCGCTGGACGAGCTGGCGGCATCGATCAAGGCTCAGGGTCTGATTCAGCCGATTCTGGTGCGGGCGGTATCGGATACCGATTACGAAATCATTGCCGGTGAGCGTCGCTGGCGTGCTTCGCAGCTGGCAGGGCTCACCGAGGTGCCGGTGCTGGTGCGGGATGTGCCGGATGAGGCAGCACTCGCCATCGCGCTGATCGAGAACATCCAGCGGCAGGAACTAAACGCACTGGAAGAAGCCCAAGGCCTGCAACGCCTGATTGATGAATTTGGCATGACGCACGACAGCGCTGCAACGGCCGTTGGCCGTTCACGCAGTGCAGTAAGCAACCTGCTGCGCCTGCTGCAGCTGTCGCGCCCGGTGCAGGCGCTGTTGAGCGAAGGCGGCATCGACATGGGGCATGCACGGGCGCTGCTGGCCTTGCCACTGCCGCAGCAAAGTGCGGTGGCGCAGTCGGTGGCGGATAAGGGCTTGTCGGTGCGGCAGACCGAAGCCTTGGTCAAACAGGTACTGAACCCGCCGGTCAAAACCGAGAAAAAGGTGGATGCTGATGTGGCGCGCCTGTCAGAAGGCCTGTCGGACCGGCTGGGTGCCCGTGTTGAAGTCCGCGGCGGCAGCAAAGGTCGTGGCAAGATCGTAATCGAGTACCTGAGCCTGGAACAACTGGATGGCTTGCTTGAGCGTTTTGGCTACTCTGCCTGAACTCAACCGGCCGTTGAAACGAGGAAGGTGAGTATGACGCTGTTGAATTATTCCTATGCCAAGCTGAAAGACATGGACGCTTTCAAGGCGTATGTCGGTGCTGCTGCCCCGCTGATGGTCGAGCTGGGTGTCGAGGTGGTTGTCCGCGGACGTTATGCCCATGCCCTGCGTGGAGAAGCGCCTGGCGCTGAGGTGGGCGCTGTATTTCGTTTCCGTGATGCGGCGCATGCAGACCGCTTTTATGGCGATGTGCGCTACCAAGCGCTGGTCCCTTTGCGGGATCAGGCATGCGACATGACCATCCATTTCTACGAAGAGATCCCGGCCTGACTGCCGAATGGCGTATTTTCCTCTGGAGAAACCATATGAAGGCACTTTTTACCGGCTGGGGTACTCGCATGCTGATCACCGGCGTCATACTGACGATGGGTCTTGCCCATGCGGAAGATAATGATGCGGCCCTGCAAGACTATGCCGACCTTCTAAGCAAGATGCAGACCGGCCAAGTGACGCTGCAAGGGGATGATCCTGCAGCTAAAGTCAAGCTGCCACCAGGTTGGACACTGGTGCACCGAGGCAGCAATAAAGGCCTCTGGTTTCTGATTGAAGGTCGCAACCCCAAAGACAGCAAATGCACGCTGTTGTTCGCCCAGAATGACAACAAGTTCTTCTTTGCCAGCCCCAAGGGCACCGGGTCACCCGTTGCCGTTTACGCCGGTCCTGGAATGGATTCCCCGACGTCTCCTCAAAAGGTAGAAGTGTCGATGCGACTGAATGAGCAGAGTGGGCGGGCACCATTTGCGTGGATGCCGGGAGCCTACCTGATCACCCCGATCAAGCTGCAGGAAACGGTGAAAAGCATTGTTGACCGGGGCGATTTTGAAATGATGCTTGATGGCAAAACCGTGCTGGTGGCGGCCACCGAAGGCGGCTTCAAGGGGCGTGATGCCATGCTGGCGTGCATGGCGAAACATAAGCTGCGTTGATGGAGCTTGGGTGGCTTAGTCTTCGCTGCCACCCTCTTCTTCCACTGCCCAGTACAGCCGGTCCGGCAGATGTTGGCCCATGCCGGGACGGAAGGCATGCTGCAGGGTCTGCCAGGTGTAATCTTGCGCATCCTGCACCGCCTCTTTCAGTACCAACCCGCTGGCCAGTCCGGTGGCAATACCGGCGGAGAGGGTGGCGCCGGCACCGTGATAGCTATGCGGAAAGCGCGGCCAGCTCGATTCCAGCAGCTTGCCATCCTGTTCATGATACAGGCGGTTGATTACGTCGCTGGTCGGGTCCAGCGTGCCGGTGATCATCACATATTCGGTGCCCAGCGCGAGCAGACGAGCGGCCAGATCGTCCAGTCCGTATTCCTCTTCTTCCTCGTCCTGCTCGGCCTGCAGCAGGCGGCGGGCTTCCAGCAGGTTCGGCGTAATCAGCGTGGCTTGCGGGATCAGCATTTCGCGCAGGGCGTCGATGATGTCATCGTCCGCCAGCTGGTCACCGCGGCGTGACGCCAGGCAAGGGTCCAGAATCAGCGGAATATCCGGATAGTCGGCCACGATTTCGGCAATGGCGGCGATGCCCTCTACGCTACCCACCATGCCCACCTTGAAGGCCGTCACCGGTATATCTTCCAGCACCGCGCGGGCTTGCTCGGCAATCCAGTCTGCCTCTATTGGCAGCACGCTTTCCACGCCGAGGGTATCCTGCACGGTAAGCGCGGTCACCACCGATAAAGGGTGGCCGCCCATGCTGGCAATGGTCAGAACGTCGGCTTGCAGGCCACCGCCACCGGTGCTGTCACTGGCGGCAAAGGAGAGAACGATGGGTGGGCTGTCGGACATGGTGCAGAGGGGCTGGCTTCACAGTAAAATGGCATTCTACCCCATGCTGCGTGCTACTGCCTGTACCACGCTGCAAGTCATCAGTGAGGAATCGCATGAAAACCTATATGTGCCTGATTTGTGGGCTGATTTACGATGAGGCTGAAGGCCGTCCGGAAGACAATATTGCGCCAGGTACCCGCTGGGAGGATGTGCCGATGAACTGGACCTGCCCAGACTGCGGTGCGCGCAAGGATGATTTTGAAATGGTGGAGATCTGAGCATGGCCCGCCCATGGTTGCGCAAAGGCATCGCGCTGGCGGTGGTCGCCAGTTTGTCGCTGGTGGCCTGCAAGTCGGTCAAGACTACGGATAGCGGTGTGGTCGGCGTCAACCGCAAGCAGAGCATGATGGTCAGCGCCAAGCAGACCGAAGACATGGCGCTGGCTGCCTATCTGCAGGAAAAGCAGGAAGCCGGAAGTGCCCTGAACGCCGATCGCAAGGCGTATGAGCGGGTGCGGACCATCAGCAATCGCCTGATTGCCCAGGTGGGCGTGTTCCGTCAGGATGCACAGCGCTGGAACTGGGAAGTGAATGTCCAGCGCAAGGATGAAGTGAACGCCTACTGCATGGCCGGTGGCAAGATCATGGTCTACACTGGGCTGATCGACCGGCTGAAAGCGACGGACGATGAGCTGGCTGCAGTAATTGGTCACGAAATTGCCCACGCGTTGCGCGAGCATTCACGTGAGCGCCTGTCGCAAGCCTATGGGGCATCGCTGACCCTGTCGATCCTCGGTGCTGCGGCCAAGCTCAATACCCAGCAGCAGGATCTGCTGGGACAGGCCTTTACGGTGGCATACACCCTGCCGCACAGCCGTGAGCACGAGAGTGAGGCGGATCTGATGGGGCTGGAGCTGACGGCACGTGCGGGGTATGACCCGCGTGCTGCGGTGTCGCTGTGGGAGAAGATGGGTAATCTGGGTGGCGGCAAACCACCGGAGATCCTCTCCACCCATCCGTCCGACAAGACCCGTGCCCAGACCCTGCGCGATGCCATGCCCAAGGTGGTGCCGCTGTACGAAGCCGCCCGCAAGCGCTAAGGAGGCAGGGTGAACAGTTACGGCATTCTCAAGGCACTGCACCTGGTTTTTGTGATCAGCTGGTTTGCCGGGCTGTTCTACTTGCCACGTATTTTCGTCAATCTGGCGATGGAAACCGACGCCAAGGCCACCCTGCGGCTGACGCTGATGGCCAGCAAGCTTTACCGCTTCATGACGCCGCTGGCGCTACTGGCGGTGACGTTCGGTTGCTGGTTGTGGCTGGGCTTCGGCATCAGCGGCGGCTGGCTGCACGCCAAGCTGGCGCTGGTGCTGCTGCTGCTGGTGTATCACGGCTGCTGTCGCCAGTTGCTCAAATCCTTTGTTGAAGGCCGCAACCAGCGTAGCCACCGCTGGTACCGGGTATTCAATGAAATCCCGGTGCTGCTGCTGTTTGCAGTGGTGTTTCTGGTGGTGCTCAAGCCGTTCTGAAAGGTCACATCATGGCGTATGAAATCGAACGCCGTTTCAAGGTCAACGGCGAGCGCTGGCGTGGTTTGGCCCCTGGCATCTGGTATCGCCAGGGCTATGTCTCGGTGGAGCCGCAGCGCACCGTGCGGGTGCGGGTGGTGGGTGAGCTGGCCTGGTTGACCCTGAAAGGGCAGATTTCCAGCATGCGCCGCCACGAATTCGAGTACCCGGTCCCCTTGGCGGATGCCGAAGCCATGCTGACCCACCTGTGTGCCATGCAGGTGGAGAAAAAGCGCTACCGCATCGAACTGGATGGCTTTATCTGGGAAGTGGACGAGTTCTTCGGGGATAATGCCGGTTTGATTCTGGCTGAGATAGAGCTACCCGACGAGCACACGCCGTTCACCCGCCCGGACTGGCTGGGCGAGGAAGTGACCGAGGATGGCCGCTATACCAATGCCTGGCTGTCGCAACACCCGTATACGCAATGGGCTGATCCTGCGCAAGGCAGCCCGGTGCCGCCTGCGCCATAGTGGCCCCTGATTCTGCGCAGCCTGCGGGCTGTGCCCTACCCCTGTGACTGGATAAGCCCATGAACCGTAACCAGCAATTGTTTGAGCGCGCCCAGCGCAGTATTCCCGGCGGTGTGAATTCACCCGTTCGTGCTTTCAAATCCGTCGGCGGCACGCCGCGCTTTATTGACCGCGCCCAAGGCCCTTATATGTGGGACGCGGACGGCAAGCAATACATCGACTATATCCAGTCCTGGGGGCCGATGATCCTCGGCCATGGCGATGCTGATGTGGTGGCAGCGGTGCAGCAAGCGGCGACACGCGGCTTCTCCTTTGGCGCGCCCACCGAGGGCGAGGTCGAGCTGGCGGAACTGATCTGCGAGCTGCTGCCCAGCATGGAGCAGGTGCGGCTGGTGTCGAGCGGTACTGAGGCGACCATGAGTGCCATTCGTCTGGCGCGGGGCTTCACCGGGCGCAGCCTGCTGATCAAGTTTGAGGGCTGCTATCATGGTCACAGCGACTCGCTGCTGGTCAAGGCGGGCTCTGGCTTGCTGACGTTTGGCCAAACCAGCTCGGCAGGGGTGCCGGAAGAAATCGCTCGGCATACCCTGGTGCTGCCGTTCAATGACCTGCCTGCACTGGAAGCGGTATTTGCGGAAAAAGGCGCCGAGATCGCGGCAGTGATCATCGAGCCCTTTGCCGGTAACATGAACCTGATTGCACCCGGTGAAGCCTACCATCGTCGTTTGCGTGAGCTGTGCACAGCCTCTGGCGCCGTGCTGATTTTTGACGAAGTGATGACCGGTTTCCGTGTGGGGCTCACCGGGGTGCAAGGACGCTATGGCATCACGCCAGACCTGACCACGCTGGGCAAGGTGATCGGCGGCGGCATGCCGGTGGGGGCATTTGGTGGCCGCCGCGACATCATGGCGCATATTGCGCCGCTGGGCGGGGTGTACCAGGCCGGTACCCTCTCCGGCAACCCGCTGGCCGTGACGGCCGGTCTGGTAACGCTGAACAAGATTCGTCAACCCGGCTTCTACGAGACGCTGAGTCAGCGTGCCGCACGGCTGGCTGCGGGCTTGCAGGACGCGGCCCGCGAAGCGGGTGTGGTGTTTTCGGCGCAGAGCATGGGCAGCATGTTTGGCCTCTACTTCACTGCGGAAGTCCCGCAGAATTTTGCCGAAGTGACCCGCAGCGATATCGCCCGCTTCAACGCCTTTTTCCACGCCATGCTGGACGAAGGCGTCTATCTGGCGCCGAGCGCCTATGAGGCCGGTTTTGTCTCCATTGTGCACGATGATGCGGTGATTGACGCCACGCTGGCCGCGGCGCGGCGAGCGTTTGCCCGTATCTGAAGCGACCAGGCAAGCCGGGCCGCCGGCTTGCCAACCCTGCGCGACAGTGGCATAGTCATCACAGGTCCGAGAGACGGACCCTTGTGTTGAACCTGCGATGGAGAATCGCTGCCATGAATCATTACACCCATCTGGTGTACATCGGCCGTTTTCAGCCGATGCATGCCGCACACCTCAAAACCCTGCAGCGTGCGCTACGCCTGGCTGACCATGTGATTGTGCTGGTCGGTACCGCCTTCAAACCTCGAACCATCAAAAACCCGTTCAGCTATGAAGAGCGGCGCATGATGCTGCTGGACTGCCTGAGTAACGAAGAGCGCGAGCGGGTCAGCATCCTGCCGCTACGCGATTACCTGTATAACGAACACCAATGGCTGGCACAAGTACACGCGACGGTTGCGCAGCAGGTGGCACACCTGCAGGAGCCTGCGCGCATCGGCTTGATCGGCCACCTGAAGGATCACAGCTCCTATTACCTGAAAACCTTTCCGCAGTGGACGCTGGAAGATGTTGAGAATATCGACGGTCTGGATGCCACTACGTTGCGGCAATGGTATTTCGGTGATGACAGCAACGAGAGTGGTACGCCGCGCTGGGACATGCTGCTGCGTACCCGGGTACCGCTGCCGGTGCTGGATTACCTGCGCGCCTTTGCTGAAACCCGCGATTATCTGTTGCTGAAGCAGGAGCAAGCCTTTACCCAGCAGTACCGTGCCGCCTGGGCTGATGCGCCCTACCCACCCACCTTCTTTACCGTCGATGCGGTGGTGGTGTGTCAGGGGCATGTGCTGCTGGTGAAGCGGCGCGCACAGCCGGGCAAAGGGCTGTGGGCGCTGCCGGGTGGTTTTGTCGGGCAGGATGAGCGGGCGGAAGAGGCCATGCTGCGCGAACTGCGAGAGGAAACCGGCATCGACGAGATGCGCGCCATCTTGCAGACCTCGATCAAGGATCGCCGTCTGTTCGACCATCCGGAACGCTCCTTGCGTGGCCGCACGCTGACCGAAGCCTTCCTGATTGAACTGCCGTGGTTTGAACTGCCCAAGGTCAAAGGCGGGGACGATGCGGAAAAAGCCCGCTGGTTTCCGCTGGGTGATCTGCCGGAGCTGGAGCATCACCTGTACGAAGATCATCTGGAAATCATCAACGGCCTGCTGGGTGTGGCCTGAACACCCAGCGCACCGGAAAGACCGGTGCGATCCATCATTGCAACCGGAAGGGGTGCACCATGTTTGACAATCTGATCCTCAATACCGATTCCTACAAGGCCAGCCATTACCTGCAATATCCGCCAGGCGCTTCGGCCATGTATTCCTATATCGAATCGCGTGGCGGGCGTTTTGACCGTACCGTGTTTTTCGGCCTGCAAAGCATCCTGCAGGACTATCTGTCCAAGCCGATCACTGCCGGGATGATTGCCGAGGCGCGCGAGCTGTTTGCCGCCCACGGCGAACCGTTCAACGAAGCGGGCTGGCAGCACATTCTGGACGTACACCAGGGGCGGCTGCCCTTGCGCATTCGCGCGGTGGCGGAAGGCAGTGTGGTACCGACCCACCAGTGTCTGGTGACGGTAGAATCGACCGACCCGGCGGCGTTCTGGCTGGTCAGCTATCTGGAGCCGGTGCTGCTGCGGCTGTGGTATACCACCACGGTGGCGACGGTATCGTGGCACGCCAAGCAGATCATCCGCCGTTATCTGCAAGCGACCTCGGATGACCCGGCTGGGCAATTGCCTTTCAAGCTGCATGATTTCGGGGCGCGCGGGGTATCCAGTACCGAGAGCTCGGCGCTCGGTGGCCTCGCCCATCTGGTCAATTTCATGGGCACCGACACCGTGCTGTCGCTGGTAGCTGCGCGCCGTTATTACGATGAGCCAATGGCGGGCTTCTCGATCCCGGCGGCGGAGCACTCGACCGTCACCAGCTGGGGGCGCGAGCATGAGTTTGATGCTTATCGCAACATGTTGCAGCAGTTCGCCAAGCCGGGTGCATTGCTGGCGGTGGTGTCCGACAGCTATGACCTGTTCCACGCCATCGAGCAGGGCTGGGGCGGCGAGCTGCGCGAGCAGGTGGTAGCCTCAGGTGCCACGCTGGTGGTGCGCCCCGATTCCGGCGACCCGGTGGAAATCGTGCGCAAGAGTGCCGAGATGCTGGCCGAGCAGTTTGGCGTGACCCTCAACAGCAAAGGCTACAAGCTACTCAACCATGTGCGCCTGATTCAGGGCGATGGCATCAATCTGCAAGCCATTGAGGCGATCCTGGCGGGCCTGCAGGCCAAGGGCTTTGCCGCTGACAATATCGCGTTTGGCATGGGCGGAGCGCTGCTGCAGCAATGCAACCGTGATACGCAAAAGTTTGCCATGAAGTGCAGTGCCATGCAGGTCAATGGTAGCTGGCGCGATGTGTACAAGGACCCTGTCACCGATCATGGCAAGGTCTCCAAGAAGGGCCGTGTGGCGCTGTATCGTCGAAATGGCGCCTATGTCACCACCGCCACCCCCTTGCCGGGTGATGAGGATGCCATGCTGACGGTGTTTGAGAATGGCGCACTGTGCCATCGCCATACTTTGGCCGAGGTGCGGGCGCGTAGCGAAGCGAGATGAACGTGACATGGTTTCACGTGAAACCATCCAGCAAAACGGGCAGCCAGGCTGCCCGTTTTTTACTTCTTTAGCAGCTGTAGCTGGCCATCCGGCAGGATGTTGACCTTCATCTTGTTGCGGGCGGGTTTGAAGCTGAGTTGCTGGCCTTTGCGCACCACTTGCAGAGACTCTTCGTCACCCGTTTGGTAGTCGAAGCGCACCATGGATAACGCTTTGCCGTCCCCCGCCATCGGGTGCAGAAAGGCGGTGCTGCCATTACGTTCGCTGACGAAATCGAGTTGCAGCAGGTCGCCACCGTGCAGGTGGTAATCGGTCTGTAGTTGCGGCTCAGCAGCGATGACGCCACTCTCCTGCAGACTGCCATCCGCGCGCTTCAGGCTGGCGCGGTAGTACACCGTCACCCCCATCGGGTTTTCCGGCATACATTCAAACACTTGCCACTGTTGCTGCTGAACGGTCTTTTTGAATACCGATTTGAAGCAAGGGTCGCTGGCGACGGGAGCTTTCTCGGCGTGGGCCGCGCCTGCGAGGCACAGGGCAGCCAACAGGCTGATTCGAACTAAGGTCATGGGTTTTCCGGCAAGGTTAATCGCCTCGGGCGGAGGCATGCTGATGTCTTATCATCGCACAAGAAAAACCCGCCTGCCTAGGGGGCCAGGCGGCGGGTTTGCCGGGTAGCAGCTTGTGCGACCCGGGGTGACACAGGATGCGACCGTCAGGCTTTGGGCTCGGGCGGCGTCACCACTTCGCTGTAACCACATTCCTTTTGCGGGCACACTTTTTCGGTGCCACGGCGCTTGGTGGTCTTCAGGGTCAGAATCGGCCACTTGCACTGCGGGCAGGCTTCAGCCAGCGGTGGATTCCACGTCGCGTATTTGCAGGCCGGGTAGGTATTGCAGCTGTAGAACAGCTTGCCATAGCGGCTCTTGCGCTCGATCAGCGTGCCTTTGTTGCACTCCGGGCAGGTGACACCGGTGTCCTTGGGCTTTTCCAGCGGCTCGATGTGCTTGCAGGTCGGATAGTTGGCGCAGCCGACAAACTTGCCATACGGGCCATTCTTTAGCACCATGCCGCCGCCACATTTCGGGCAGATACGGCCTTCCACCAGCGAGGGTTCCACTTCTTCCTCTTCGGCGTTGCCGTTGAGGTTGCGGGTGTAGTCGCATTCCGGGTAGCCCGAGCAGCCGACAAAACGGCCCCGCTTGCCAAAGCGGATGGTGAGCTGCTTGCCGCACTTGGGACAGGCTTCGTCCAGCGCCTCATGCGTGACTTCGGCACGAGTCAGGTTCTTCTTCTCCTCCACCTGCTTGTGGAAGCCTTTCCAGAATTCCTGCATCACCGGAATCCAGTCGCGATCGCCATTGGAGATCTCGTCCAGCTTGTCTTCCAGCTTGGCGGTGAAGTGGTAGTCCACGTACTGGGTGAAGTGCTCGGTGAGGAATTTGTTGACCACTTCACCGGTGTCCGTCGGAGTCAGCCGCTTCTTGTCCACCAGCACATACTCACGGTCTTTGAGCGTGGTAATGATGCTGGGGTAGGTGGACGGGCGGCCAATGCCGAACTCTTCCAGTGCCTTGATCAGGCTGGCTTCGGTATAGCGCGGTGGTGGCTGGGTAAAGTGCTGGTCACCGTACAGGCGGTCGACCGGCAGCACATCGCCTTGTTCCAGCACCGGCAGACGGGCGTTGTCCTCATCCTCGGCGTCGTCCTCGTCTTCCAGATAGACCGCCATGAAACCGGCAAAGGTCAGTACCTGGCCGCTGGCGCGGAACAGGTTGCCACTGCCCACTTCGATATCAACACTGGTCACATCAAAGCGGGCCGGGGCCATCTGGCTGGATACCGTGCGCTTCCAGATCATTTCATACAGCTTGAACTGGTCCGGCGTCAGAAAGCCCTTCATCGCTTCCGGGGTGCGGAAGATGGAGGTCGGGCGAATCGCCTCGTGCGCCTCCTGCGCATTCTTGGCCTTGTTTTTGTATTGCACCGGCTGCGCAGGCAGGCTGTCAGCCTCAAAGTTTTTGCTGATGTAGTGGCGGATCTCGGTGACGGCCTCAGCCGCCAGTGCTACCGAGTCGGTACGCATATAGGTGATCAGACCCACCGGGCCGCTGCCAATGTCGATCCCCTCGTACAGCTGCTGGGCGGCACGGGTGGTACGGTCGGCCGTCAGGCCCAGCTTGCGGCCCGCCTCCTGCAGCATGGTGGAGGTGGTGAATGGTGCCACCGGGCTGCGCGACTTGCGCTTTTTCTCCACCTGTACCACGTTGGCCGGGTGGCCATTGAGGCTGGCCAGCACCTCGCTGTGGCGGACATCATTGTTGATGTCGAACTGCTCCAGCTTCTTGCCTTGATACTGGAACAGCTTGGCGGAGAAGCGGGTGCGGCTCTTGTGGCTATCCAGATGGATGGACCAGTACTCCTGGCTCTGGAAGGCGCGGATTTCCAGCTCACGCTCGCAGATCAGGCGCAGCGCCGGGCTTTGTACCCGACCGGCAGAGAGCCCTTGGCGAATCTTGCGCCACAGCAGCGGTGACAGGTTGAAACCCACCAGATAGTCCAGCGCTGACCGTGCCTGCTGGGCGTTGACCAGATCGGATGCGATGTCGCGCGGGTTGGCCACCGCGTCTTTGACCGCGCTCTGGGTGATTTCGTGGAACACCACCCGGCGAATGGTCTTGTTGACGGTGAGCCGCTTGCCTTTGAGGATTTCCAGAATATGCCAGGAAATCGCCTCGCCTTCGCGGTCCGGGTCAGTCGCCAGATAGACGTTGTCGGCGTCTTTCACCGCCTTGGCAATGGCATCCACATGCTTGCTGTTGCGTGCAATCACCTGGTATTTCATGGCGAAGTCGTTGTCGACGTCTACCGAACCGTCCTTGCGCACCAGTCCGCGCACATGGCCATAGGAGGCCAGCACCTCAAAGTCGGCACCGAGGTATTTCTTGATGGTCTTCGCCTTGGCGGGCGATTCCACGATCAGCAGATTGGCTGCCATAGTCTCTTCTAAGCTTTCAAACAAACGCCCCACCAAGGTGAGGCGTGTTACGTATTTTTTCCAGTGTAACGGGAAAGGCCGCGATTGCAAATTGTCGTCGCAATCAGCCGCGACGACGGTAACGTCCACCCGGCAGCGTTTCCACCTGCCCCTCCAGCTCCAGCTGCAGCAGCAGCGGCAGCAATTCTGCGGCACTGCGACCACTGCGCAGGCTCAGTTGATCCAGGTCGATCGGGTCATATTCCAGACCCTGTGGCCAGTTTGCTGCAGGGGGCGCCAAGTCTGCTGGTGCAGCGGAGGGTGCGAGCGTGACGGCTGGGTGGGCGGGTAATTCCTGCAGGATGTCATCGGCACACTCCACCAGTTTGGCGCCTTCCTTGATCAGGCGATGACAGCCCTTGCTTTGCGGGGCATGGATCGAGCCGGGGATGGCAAACACATCGCGCCCCTGCTCCAGAGCGTGCCGGGCGGTGATCAGCGAGCCACTGTTGAGGGTAGCCTCTACCACCAGGCAGCCACGCGCCAGGCCCGCAATGATACGGTTACGCTGCGGGAAATGCCCAGCCAGTGGCGGCGCACCCAGCGCATACTCTGAGAGCAACACCCCGTGAGCGGCGACCCGGTGGGCCAACTCCCGGTTGCCCGCCGGATACACCCGATCCAGCCCGGTGCCCACCACCGCAATGGTGCTGCCTTGCCCCTCCAGCCCCCCCAGATGGGCGGCACGGTCGATGCCATCGGCCAGCCCACTGACGATGGTCCAGCCCGCCTGTGACAGGCTGCGGGCAAAACTGTGTGCGGTATCAAAGCCACCGGTGGTGGCGTGGCGGCTACCCACCACCGCCAGCGCAGGCTGGGCCAGCAAGTCGCGCCTGCCTTTGACGAACAGCACCGGTGGTGGGGTGGGAATCTCCAGCAGCTGCGGCGGGTAGTCGGCATCGGCCAGCGTCAGCAGACTGTTGCCAGCCTGCTGCAGCCAGTCCAGATGCGCAGGCAAATCGACCGGCGTGTGCTGCAAAGCTGCCGCGACCTTGCGCGGGACAACCTCAGCCAGTACGGCTTCCCGCTGGGTGAGGATATGCTGCGGTTCATGGAAGCGTTGCAGCAGTGCCAACAAAGACGCCGGGCCCAGGCCCGGCGTCAATGTGAGGCGCAACCAGGCCTCGTGTTCGGTCATGGGTTTCCCTTAAGGGCTGACAACCACATCACGCGCCTTGATCACGTCGGTCGAGCGCATCACCAGCGCGTAGGACAGGTGATCAAACACCCGGAACACCATCACTTCTCCGGCCACTTCCGGCAAGGTGTACAGGTCCGGGTCGGACGAATTGACCTTTTGCATCAGGCGCGGGGCTTTCAGGGCCTGCAGCACATGGCCTACTTCAATACCGTCCAGCGCGCCCTTGTTCAGCACCACCATGAAGTACTGGCCGACTTCTGCCATATCGCCATAGCTGGAGACGACTTGTGCGTTCAGCTGGAATGATGGCGCGTGCGGCTGGTAGTTACGCAGCGAAGGCTCCGGGGCGGCAAGCAGCCGGTCGTGATAGGTGATTTCGCGCTCGGCACGCAGGATGGTCAGCTTGCTGACCTTGCCCACCACGTCCAGCCGGGCATCTCCCAGATAGAGGGCTTCATGGCCGAGGATGATTTTCTCGTCCTTGTCCGCCGGGTCTTTCAGGGCTTTGCCCTGACGGTAGATTTGCCAGACACTACCCTGCTTCTGGCCGTCCAGGCCCTCGGCGTAGACGTAGTCGCCCGCACCGAACACCACGCGCAGCTCACCACCGGCACCAATGCGTGGCGAGGTCAGCAACTGCTCGTTGGTAATGACCTTGGGTTGCGACAGGAAGGGGTCGATGATCGACGAGGCAATGGTGGGAATGGCGTCGCCATCCAGCCCCTCAATCCGCACCTGCGGACGAACCTTGATGGTGCCACCCTTCATAGTGGCGCCACGCGAGACGGAAAGGCGCGGCTGACCATCCACCATGTCCAGTACGATCAGATCACCCGGATAGATCCAGTGCGGGTTCTTGATTTCATCCCGGTTCATGTTCCAGATTTCCGGCCAGCGCCAGGGTTGTTTCAGGAACTTGCCGGAGATGTCCCACAAGGTGTCTCCCCGACGAACGGTATAGGTATTCGGGTGATTGTCCTGCAGTTGCAGGGTATCCGCTTTTGCCAAGCCCAGTGCGGCAAGCATGAGAAGCGATATAATGGCCTTACGCATATTACAACCTCGACTGTGTCGTCACTCGGGCGTCCGCGCCGAACTCCTCAGGGCTGACGGTGCATGGAACGCAATTTCATCAAGTATGTCAGATAAATAGAGAAAATTCTGCATCCATTTTCTCAGGCTGGCAACAGATATCGGCGTATGACATCAGGTTTTCAACAGGCAGGCAACATGGCGCTCCTCAATATCTTGCATTATCCCGACCCACGACTGCACACGGTGGCCAAACCCGTTGCGGTGGTAGACGACCGTATTCGCACCCTGTGTGCCGACATGCTGGAAACCATGTACGAGGCGCGCGGCATTGGTCTGGCAGCCACTCAGGTCAATGTTCACGAGCGGGTGGTGGTGATCGACATCAGCGAAGACCGGCAACAGCCGCAGTATTTCATCAACCCGGAAATCCTCAAGCGGGATGGCCGCTGCGAGACTGAAGAAGGCTGCCTGTCGGTGCCGGGCGTCTACGACAAGGTCACCCGGGCGGAGCGGGTGACGGTACGCGCGCTCAATTTGCAGGGCGAAGCGTATGAGCTGGAGGCGGACGAGCTGCTGGCCATCTGCATCCAGCATGAAATCGACCATCTGGACGGCAAGGTGTTTGTCGAACATCTGTCGCGCATGAAGCAGGACCGCATCCTGAAGAAACTGAAGAAGCGTGAACGGCAGAATCTGTAAGCCATCAGAACACGCTTGTTCGCCGTTGCTATTTCCATGATTCAGGGTAATCCCATGCGTGTGATCTTTGCCGGGACACCGGTATTTGCCGAGCGGGCGCTGCAAGCGCTGGTGACCGCCGGATTCGACATTCCTGTGGTGCTGACCCAGCCGGATCGACCGGCGGGGCGCGGCATGAAGCTGACCCCCAGCCCGGTCAAGCAGTGTGCGCTGGCGCACGGCCTGCCGGTGTGGCAACCCACGACCTTGCGTGATGCCGAGGTCCAGCACGCCTTGCGCGAACTGCAGGCAGACGTGATGGTGGTGGCCGCCTATGGGCTGATCCTGCCGCAGGGGGTGCTGGACATCCCGCGTTATGGCTGTCTCAACATCCACGCCTCGCTGCTGCCACGCTGGCGCGGGGCGGCACCGATCCATCGTGCTATCGAAGCGGGCGATGCGGAGACGGGTATCACCATCATGCAGATGGAGGCCGGGCTGGATACCGGGCCCATGCTATCCGTGCATCGCTGCGCCATCCTGCCGGAAGACACCACCGGCAGCCTGCACGACCGGTTGGCGGAGATGGGCGCACAGGCCATCGTGGCCGACCTGCCGCGCTGGGTTGCGGGGCAACTGGCTGCGGTGCCGCAACCGGCGGAAGGGGTGAACTACGCCAGCAAGATCGACAAGACCGAGGCTGAGCTCCTGTGGCAGCGGCCAGCCTCAGAGCTGGCGCGGCGCATTCGTGCCTTTCATCCTGCGCCAGGTTGCTGGACTCGCCACCAGGGCGAAGTGCTGAAAGTGTGGGCGGCTACCGAGGCCGGCGCACTGAACCTGCCCGCCGGGCAGTTGCACCGGGATGAGGCTGGCCATCTGATGGTGGCGTGTGGCGAGGGCAGCTTGCGCTTGCTGGAGGTGCAGCGCGCCGGTGGCAAGCGCCAGCCCGCAGCGCAATGGGTGCAGGGTCTGGCCGATGGCGTGACGCTAGGCCTTTGATCAGACATTGAATTTTTTGCCCAGCCCCTCATCTAAGGGTTACGCACGGAGCGTTTCTCCGTATGGACACAAGGATGAGGGCGATGTGGGGCAATTGGCTGAAGACGGCCACGTTGCTGGCCGGTTTGACAGCGCTGTTCGGGGTATTGGGGATGGCCTTCGGGGGGGCTGCAGGCATGCTGATCATGCTGTTGCTGGCTGGGGCCGTCAATCTGTGGGCGTGGTGGCAGTCCGACAAGCTGGTGCTGCGCATGCACCATGCCCAGCCGGTGGACAGCCGCAGTGGCGCACCGCTGTACCGCATGGTGGCGGAGCTGGCACAGAAAGCCGGATTGCCGATGCCCGCGGTTTACCTGATCCACAGTGCGCAACCCAACGCTTTTGCCACCGGTCGAGATCCGCAGCATGCTGCGGTGGCGGTCACCAGCGGTTTGCTGCAGCTGTTGAGCGAGCGTGAGCTGCGCGGCGTACTGGCGCACGAGCTGGCGCACATCCTGCACCGGGACACCCTGCTGTCGACCCTGACCGCCACCATTGCTGGTGCAGTCAGCAACCTGTCGCAATTCCTGCTGTTTTTTGGCGGCAGCGGGGGGCGGGACGACGAGCGGCCGATTCATCCGCTGCTCGCCCTGGTGATTGCCCTGTTCGCGCCGCTGGCGGCCATGTTGATCCAGATGGCGATTTCACGGGCCCGTGAGTTTGAGGCGGACCGGGTCGGGGCCCTGCTCAGTGGGGACCCGCAAGCTCTGGCCAGTGCCTTGCAGCGGATCGAACGCTACGCGCAAGGCTATGTCATGCCCAGCGCCGAGCAGCATCCGGAAACTGCGCAGATGATGATCATCAACCCCTTGCATGGCGGGGGCTTGGCCGGGCTGTTCCGTACGCACCCGGTGACGGAGGAGCGCGTGGCCCGTTTGCTGGCCATGTTGCGGCCATCGGCGTCGTCCGGCTGGTAAGCATGGGACACCACCGCCCCGCCGGGGCGGTTTTTTGTTAGTATCCACGCTGACCAGAACAGAAGTCAGTGATCCCATGTTTCAGATACAGCGTGTTGCTACCGAGGTGATCGGCCAGGTCTTGGCCGGACGCAACCTCACCGAGGTGCTCAGCGAAACCCTGCAACACGACACCGAGCTGACCCCGCAGCAGCGGGGTGGCATCCGCGACCTGTGCTATGGCACCTTGCGTCATTACGGCACACTGGATGCTGTGCTCAAGCAGATGATGACCCGCCCGCCGGAAGATCCACGCGTGCGGCTGGTCCTGCTGGTGGCCTTGTACCAGCTGCAGCATACGGCAGCGGCGCCTTACGCCATCGTTGACCATGCCGTACGGCAGGTGGCGCGCTGGCTGCCGCCCGCCAAGGGGATGGCCAATGCCATTCTGCGTCGTTTCCAGCGTGAGCGTCGCAGTCTGCTGGAGCAGGCCGGGAATGACCCCGCCAGCCGCTATGCCCTGCCCGGCTGGTGGGTAAACCAGCTACGGCAAAGCTACCCGGAGCGCTGGAAGCAGATTGCCGAAGCCGGGCTGCTGCATCCACCGATGGGTTTGCGCGTCAACCTGCGCCAGCAGACGCTGGTTGCGTATCAGCAGCGACTGGCTGACGAGGGGCTCAGTGCGACAGCCGTGGGTGAAGCGGGCTTGTTGTTGCAGACACCCGTGCCGGTTAGCCGCCTGCCGGGCTTTAGCGAGGGCGCGGTGTCCGTGCAAGACTTGGGCGCACAACAGGCCGCCCTCTTGCTGGATGCACGAGACGGTATGCGGGTATTGGATGCCTGCGCGGCACCGGGTGGCAAGACCGGGCACCTGCTGGAACGGCATCGTTTGCAGCTGACGGCGCTGGATGTGGATGCCAGCCGTCTGCAAAGGGTGCAGGACAATCTGGACCGACTGGGGGGACAGGCCACGCTGCTGTGCGGTGATGCCAGTCAGCCATCAGCCTGGTGGGACGGGCAGCCGTTTGACCGCATCCTGCTGGATGTTCCATGCAGCGCCTCGGGGGTGGTGCGGCGCAATCCGGACATCAAGCTGCACCGTCGCCCGGCGGATATCGAGCAGTTTGCCCGCCAGCAAGCCGCCCTGCTGGATGCCATCTGGCCCTGTCTGGCGGTGGGCGGGGAGCTGCTGTATGCCACCTGCTCCATTTTCCGGGCGGAAAACCAGCAGCAGGTGGTGGCCTTTCTGGAGCGGCAGCCCCATGCGATGCTGATACCGCTGGGCGATGACGTGGCCACCCTGCAACTGCTGCCGGACGCGCAGCAGGACGGTTTCTTTTATGCCCGGCTGCGCAAGCTTGCTTAAGCGGGCGCTGCTCGTTGGCCTGCTGCTGGTGAGCACACTGGCGCAGGCGGATATCGCCTTCCGCCAGGCGAAGGTGCAACTGGGCGACGAGGGTTATTTGCTGTCCGCCCGCTTTGCCTGCAGCCTGCCGCCCACGCTGGAAGATGCCCTGCAGCAGGGAATGACGCTGGGTTTTGTGCTGGATTTTGAGCTGATACGCCATCGGAAGTTGTGGTTTGACAGCACCGTGGTGACCCTGCAGCGCAACTACAAACTCAGCTATTCTGCCTTGACCCGGCAGTACCGCCTCAGCTATGGCGGGCTATACCGCGGCTATCCACGGCTGGATGCTGCGCTGGGCGCCTTGTGTACTCCCGGTGGCTGGCTGGTGCTGGAAAAAGGCGGGCTGCGGGAACTGGGTGACCTGCAAGGCCGCATCCGCCTGCAACTGGATAGTCAGCAGCTGCCGCAAACCTTCCAGATCCGCACCCTGACCTCGTCGGACTGGAACCTGGGTTCCGACTGGCAAAGCTTTTCCTTCTCCCCGGAGGCGGCACCATGAAGCGCCTGGTGATACTGGCTGCACTGGTAACCGGGATCATGCTGTATCTGCTGGCCAGCGCGGCCGCCAATGGCAGCCGGCTGTCCAACCACTACAACCTGTTGTTGTTGCTCAACGGTGTGGTGGCGGTCGGCTTGCTGGCGCTGGTTGGCTGGCAGTTGTGGGACCTGCGCAAGAAGCTGAAAGCCGGGGTGTTTGGCTCCAAGCTGACCCTGCGGCTGGTGCTGATGTTTGGACTGGTGGCTGTATTGCCTGGCGCGCTGGTGTATACCGTGTCCTTCCAGTTCCTGACCCGCAGTATTGAAACCTGGTTTGATGTGCGGGTGGATACGGCGCTGGACCGGGGCTTGAACCTGGGGCAGGTGGCGCTGGACCACGTCCGGCAGGAACAGGAGCGGGTGGCCCTCAGCATTGCCCGGCAGCTGAACGAGGCGAAGGATGCGGACCTGCTGAGCCTGCTGGGGCGACTGCGTGAACAGCAGGATATTGCCCAGCTGGGGATTTTCACCAGCCGGGGCTCCTTGCTGGCGTATGCGGGCAGCGAGTCGCCCGCTCAGCCGGCGCAGAATGAATTGCTGCAGGCGCGCAGCGGGCCGTGGTCGGTGGTGGAAAACGCTGCCGAGAATGAGCACGAGCTCAAGGTGCGGGTGCTGGTGGCGTTGAAGCCAGGCGGGTTGGGCGGTGATGGCCGCATGCTGCTGCTGCAGCAACCGGTATCCCGCCAGCTGGCCGATGATGCCGAGGTGCTGGAAAACATCCGCCGTGATTACAAGACGCTGGCACTCTCGCGCGGCAACCTGCAGCTGATCTATTCGGTGACGCTGACGCTATCACTGTTGCTGATCCTGCTGCTGGTGATGGCGCTGGCGTTTTACCTCTCCAGCCGCTTGTCCGCTCCGCTGTCGGTATTGGCGGCGGGGACCCGCGCGGTGGCGCAGGGCGACTTCAGCCAGCGGCAGACGGTGCTGAGCAAGGACGAGCTGGGGGTGCTGACGCTGCAATTCAACCGCATGACCCGGCAGCTGGCCGAGGCGCGTGACAGCGTGGAGCAGCAGCAGCAAGCGCTCGCCGCCGCCAATGAATACCTTGCCAGCCTGCTGGCCAACCTGACCGCCGGCGTACTGGCCTTCGATGCCGGGTTTGGTCTGCGCTCCAGCAATGCCGGTGCCGACGCCATTCTCGGGGTGCCGATGCATGAATTGCAGGGCACGGCGCTGGCGGCATGGGGCCGTCGCATGCCGCAGCTGGCTGAATTTGCCCAGCGGGTGGTGGAGGGTTTCAACGGTGTGGGTCAGGACAGCTGGCATGCACAGCTGGAGCTGGTCGGCCCTCGTGGTAGCCAGGTGCTGCTGTTGCGCGGCAGTCGCATGCCGGGGGCTGGCCATGGCTTTGTGTTGGTGTTTGACGACATTACCGACCTGATGCAGGCCCAGCGCCAAGCGGCCTGGGGTGAGGTGGCACGGCGGCTGGCCCATGAAATCAAGAACCCGCTGACGCCCATCCAGCTGTCGGCCGAGCGGCTACAGCACAAGCTGTCTGACAAGCTGGCGCAGCCGGATGCCGACATGCTGGCGCGCAGTACGCAGACTATTGTCAATCAGGTGGCTGCCCTGAAAAACATGGTGGAAGACTTCAAGGAATATGCGCGTGCGCCGAAGACGGTGCTGCAGATGCTGGACCTGAATGCGCTGGTGCGCGAGGTACTCACCCTGTATGAGAGCAGCGGCTGGGTGCAGGCAAGGCTATGTGATCGTGCCGTGCTGGTGATGGGGGATGCGACAAGATTACGACAGGTGTTGCATAATTTGTTGCAAAATGCACAAGATGCGGTATCGGGCGCGGAAGCGCCTTGCATTGAAGTGCGCCTGCAGGGGGCTGAGACTTCGGCCACGCTGGTGGTGCAGGACAATGGCGCGGGTTTTCCGCCGGACATGCTGGCCCGGGTGTTTGAGCCATATGTGACCACCAAGGCCAAGGGGACCGGGCTGGGGCTGGCCATTGTCAAAAAGATTTGCGAAGAGCATCACGGCAGCGTGAGCATACAGAACCGTGAGCCACAGGGGGCCAGTGTGACGCTGGTACTGCCAAGAGTCACCACGCCGCCAGAGGGAGACGTATGAGCGGAAACGAAATCCTGATCGTCGATGACGAAATGGGCATCCGGGAATTGTTGTCGGAAATCCTGCAAGACGAGGGTTATCGGGTCAAGCTGGCCGAGAATGCCGCCCAGGCGCGGACTTACCGGAATCAGCAGCGTCCGGACCTGGTGCTGCTCGACATCTGGATGCCGGACTGTGATGGCATCACCTTGCTCAAGGAATGGGCACGCGCCGGGCAACTGACCATGCCGGTGGTCATGATGTCGGGCCATGCCACCATTGATACGGCGGTGGAAGCCACCCGCATCGGCGCGCTGGACTTCATGGAAAAGCCGATTGCCTTGCAAAAGCTGCTGTCGACCGTGCAGCGGGCCTTGAAGCGCGGCGGTGCCCAGCACCACCCGGAGCAAACACTGGCCAGCTTGGGCAAAGGCGAGGCCATTGTGGACCTCAAGGCCAAGCTGGATCAGGTATTGCAACAGCGGCGGCCGGTGCTGCTGACCGGCGAGTATGGCGTGGCGTTTGAACCGTGTGCCCGCTACCTGTATACCCCGAATTCACCGTGGGTGACCGTCAGCAACCCACAAACCCTGATTGACGCCCCGCTCAGCCTGCTGGAGCAGGCGCGAGACGGTTTGCTGTATGTGCCGGAAGTGGCTGAATTGCCGCGGCGGGCACAGCAGGGCCTGATGCTGGTGGTCAACAAGCTGGAGAAGTTTCACGCCCGCTTGGTGGTCACCTCCAGCCAGCCGCTGCTGCCACTGGTGACCGAGCGGCAGTTTGATGCTGCGTTGTATCAGGCGCTGGCAGGGCTGACCGTGGTGGTGCCGCCGCTGCGTCTGCATGCGGACGATGTGCCAGACCTGGCCAATCAATTGCTCACGCAGCTGATCGAAGCCCGCAAGGCACCGCAACGCCGCTTTGCCACTGCCGCGCTCAACCAGCTGCGGCAGCACGGCTGGCAAGGCAACCATCAGGAGCTGCTGCAGGTGGTGCAGTCCGCCGCCCTGACCGCCAGCGAAGAAGAGATCAGTGCGGACGATGTGCAGGCGCTGCTGCGCCTGTCCAGCAGTGCGCCGCGCGCGCCTGAGGCTGCACCGGCCCTGCCGATGACCGGCGTGTCGTTCGACCAGCCCCTGCGTGAAGCACGCGATGAGTTCGAGCGCCTGTATCTGGAATACCATCTGAAGCAGGCCGGCGGCAACATGAGCCAGGTGGCCGAACGCGTAGGGCTGGAGCGCACCCACCTGTACCGCAAGCTCAAGCAGCTGGGCGTGCAGGTAGGCCGCCGTCACAACAGCAGCGACGACTGATACCGCCTCTCCAGGTTTGACCCGACACCCATTGCAGGGTGTCGGCGACCCGTTTAAACTACCAAGCGTTTGCTTGATAGATTGCCGGAGCTCGCCATGACCACCGCTTACCCGCACCTGTTGGCCCCGCTGGACCTGGGCTTTACCACCTTGCGCAACCGAACCCTGATGGGCTCCATGCATACCGGGCTGGAAGAAGCCGAGCAGGGTTTCGAGCGCATGGCCGCGTTTTACGCCGAGCGGGCCCGGGGCGGTGTCGGCCTGATTGTGACCGGTGGCGTGGCCCCCAACGACAAAGGCGTGGTGATGGCCGGGGCCAGCAAGCTGGTCGATGAGCAGGAAGTGCCGCATCACCGTATCGTTACCGATGCGGTGCACGCTGAGGGTGGCAAGATATGCTTGCAGATCCTGCATACCGGGCGCTATTCCTACCAGCTGGACCCGGTGGCGCCCAGTGCCTTGCAAGCGCCGATCAATCCCTTCCCGCCCGTTGCGCTGGATGAAGCCGGTATCGAGCAAACCATTGCCGACTTTGCCCGTTGTGCCCGGCTGGCGCAGCAGGCTGGTTACGATGGCGTCGAGGTCATGGGCTCGGAAGGCTACCTGATCAACCAGTTCATTGCGCCGAAGACCAATCACCGCACCGACCAGTGGGGGGGTAGTTTCGAAAACCGCATTCGTTTCCCGCTGGAGATCCTGCGCCGGGTGCGTGCAGCGGTGGGGTCCGACTTCATCATTATCTACCGCCTGTCCATGCTGGATCTGGTCGACCAAGGCAGCAACTGGGACGAGATTGTGGCGCTGGCACAAGCCGTCGAGCAGGCCGGTGCCACGCTGATCAACACCGGCATTGGCTGGCACGAAGCCCGCATTCCGACCATTGCCACCATGGTGCCGCGCGGTGGCTTTGCCTGGGTGACGCGCAAGCTCAAGGGCAGCGTACGTATCCCGCTGGTGACCACCAACCGCATCAACACGCCGGAAGTAGCCGAGCAGATCCTGTCGGAAGGCAGTGCCGACATGGTGTCGATGGCACGCCCCTTCCTGGCGGACCCGGAGTTTGTGCGCAAGGCGGCGGAACAGCGTGCGGACGAGATCAATACCTGTATCGGCTGCAACCAGGCCTGTCTGGACCATATCTTCCAGGCCAAGATGACCAGCTGTCTGGTTAACCCGCGTGCCTGCCATGAAACCGAGCTGAACTACCTGCCCACTGCGCAGCCCAAGCGCATTGCGGTGGTGGGGGCGGGACCGGCGGGTCTGGCCTGTGCCACCGTCGCCGCCCAGCGCGGCCATCAGGTGACCCTGTTTGAGGCCAGCAGCGAGATTGGCGGGCAGTTCAATGTCGCCAAGCAGGTGCCGGGCAAAGAGGAGTTCTATGAAACCCTGCGCTACTTCCGTACCCAGCTGGCGCGCCATCAGGTCGAGGTCAGGCTGGGTCAGCGTGCCAGCGCAGAACAGCTGCTGGACTTTGACGAAGTGGTACTGGCAACCGGCATCCTGCCACGGCAGATCAGCTTTCCCGGCAGTGATCACCCGAAGGTGCTGAGCTATCTGGATGTGCTGCGGGACAAGCAGCCGGTAGGCGAGCGGGTGGCCATTATCGGTGCCGGTGGGATTGGCTTTGATACGGCGGAATACCTGTCCCATGAGGGCACGCCCACCAGTCTGGACCTGCCCGCCTTCCTGCAGGAGTGGGGCATTGATGGCGAGCTGTCGCACCGTGGTGGCCTGCGTGCCGGTGGCCCGGCAGCCTCGCACAGCCCGCGCCAGATTTACCTGCTGCAACGCAAGAGCAGCAAGGTGGGCGACGGGCTGGGCAAGACCACCGGCTGGATTCACCGTACCAGCCTGAAAAACAAGGGCGTGCAGATGCTCTCCGGCGTGCAGTATGACAAGGTGGACGATGAAGGACTGCACATCACTGTCAACGGTCAGCCGCAACTGCTGCCGGTGGATCACGTTGTGATTTGTGCCGGGCAAGAACCCCAACGAGCGCTGCATGCGGCGCTGGCGGCGAGCGGTAAGCCGGTGCACCTGATTGGTGGCGCAGATGTGGCCGCCGAGCTGGACGCCAAGCGCGCCATTGACCAAGGCTCGCGCCTCGCGGCTAGCCTCTGACGGAAGACTTCTTCCTGCCCCAGGGCTGGGTCTGCCGCCACAAAGGCGGTAGACTCGCCCCATGCACCCTCTTCTCTCCCGCCTCCTGCTCATACTGCTGCTGTGCTGTGGCACCGCCCAGGCACAGGACCTGAACCCGGCTAACCTCTACCGCGCACTGGCGCCGTTGCCTAAAACCCGGCTGGAGGTGCAAGGTGCGGTGATGGACGTGGCCTTCCAGGCGCAGGACCTGAGCTTATCCCAAGCGGAGGTCGTGGCCTGGATTGAGCAGCGTGCGCAATGGGTCTCCGCCTTCTATGGACGTTTCCCGGTCGACCGGGTCGAGGTGCTGGTCGATAGTGCCGAGGGGGACCGGGTGCTGGCCGGGATTGCCTGGGGCCAACCGTACCCGGCACTACGGGTGACCCTGGGCCGCAAGGCCACGCTGGACGCGCTGAATCGGGATGGTTTGCTGATCCACGAGATGGTCCACCTTGGCACCCCCATGCTGCCCAACAAGGCGTTCTGGTTTCTGGAAGGCGTGGCCGACTACAGTGCCACCCTGGTGCGTGCCAAAATTGGCGCGATCAACGAAGCCCAGGCCTGGCGCGGGCTGGTGCGCAGCATGTGGCAAGCCATCCCCAAAATGGGCGAGCGCGGGCTGGATTACCCGATGAGCGGCAGCCGGGTGTACTGGGCCGGCGTCTACTACTGCATGCAGGCCGACCTGCGCCTGCGGCAGCAGAGCGACAACCAGATCGGTTTCATGGATGCCCTGCGTCACCTCAACCGTGAGACGCGCGGCATTGCCGACTACACCAGCCTAGATCGGGTGCTGACCACACTGGATGGGGTTGACGGCGGCGCCACCTTCCGCGAGCTGTATCAGGAGATGCGCGAAGAACCGGTGAGCCCGGACCTGCCGCTGATCTGGCTGCAACTCGGCCTGCGCTTTGACGACGACCTGCTGGAATTCGACAACACCACCGAACTCGCCCCGCTGCGCGCCGCCATCATGCGCCGTTACGACGAAGAGCCCGCACTGGCCGCAGAACCACCGGCGGCCGCGCCTTGACCCGTGGTTTGCTGCTGGCGCATGACCAAAAGGGCATGCAGCATTTCAGTACTCAGGCCGTGCAGTACCAGGCGGAAACCGGCGCGCAGGGTGCTGAGTGGTACCAGTGGGTGCTTGTTGTTGAGCAGGACCAGATGCTCGGGGGCGCCGAGAATGCGGGCGGCGTAGAGGCCGATGGTTTCGTCCAGCTGCAGCGAGTTGCTGGCGCGCCAGAAGTCGTTGTCGGTGAGGAACAGCTGGTACATCGGGGTGAACAGTTCGATGGCGCTCTGCAGGTCGAGGAAGTTGTGCCAGCGACGTGGCATGCTCTCCAGCGGTACCGGCGGTTCGTGCAGCATGCTGAAATCCGGCTGGGCCACCGGCCCCAGTTGCTGGCCGTGCTCGCGCAGCGCCTGGTTGAGACGGATCACGAAGTTGAACAGGTTGAGGTCGTGCTTGAGAAACAGCTCATCCTTCAGATCATCGATGGTCACCGGCTTGAGCGGGTTGGTACTGACCGGCTGTGGCGAATTTCGGGCGATGAACTCGAGGATCTGTGCGCCGAGGTGAAAGTGGCGCAGGATCAGCCAGTTGGCTTCCGGCGTGACAAAGCGCTTGAGGCCAAAGGCCAGTAGCCAGTGCAGCAGCCGGGAGGCCGCCCAGCGCCGTGGCAGCACCACCTTCAGCACCTGAATCAGGATGATCAGGGTGCGGGCCAGCGGCCGCAGGAAGGGCAGCACAAATTGTCGTGAGCGGGAGCTGGAGTCACGCAGCCAGGCCCGCTTGACCGGGTCCGGCAGCGGGGTGCTCTGGTCCAGATACAGCGAGAGCCACGGTGAGGGGTCGCGCGGGTCGTACTCGGTGTCCAGAAAATCCGGTAGCTGCTTCATGCGTCCACATCCTCCAGTACATGTTCAAACTGCATCAGGTACAGCTGCGCGGTGCGCTCTGTGGTGCGGATGATCTGCTCCGCCACCCGTTCGCCCGGTTCCGCCTGCAGCGCCAGCATCACCGCCCGCAGCCAGCGTTGCAGGTGATGTTCGTCGTTGCTGCCATGATAATCGAGAAAGCGGTAGGTATTGGGCGGCAGCTGCAGCTGGTTTTTCAGCAGCGGCAGCAGTGCGGGGATGATGCGTTGTCCAGTGCCTTCGATGATGTAGATGGCACCCAGCAGGCCGATGGGATTCGGCGTGCTGGCCAGCGCGTGCATATAGCTGTTCAAGGCTTCCCCGCCCGCGTTGCGACGCAAGTCCTCAATGCGGCGGGCTTCGCCACCGGCGGCCTGATAGTCCTGAAACAGGATGTTGAAGTCAAACTGCTCATCATTGGCATGCTCGGTTACCAGCTCGCCCAGCGCTTCAAACGGGGCTTGCAGCGAGGCGACCGCTTCGCGCATCCACAGGCTGCCTTCCCGTACTTGAGGAATCCAGCAGGCCATCCATTGCCGGTAATCGTTCCACGTGAAACGCTGCTCACGCAACTTGCGGATCATCGGGGTGCGCCAGGCCCGTGACCGGTAGTCATGCCAGATCACCGCCAGTGCCTGCAATAGGCGGGCAAGCCGTGGATCGCTGTGTTGGGGGTCATGCGGGGCGGGGACCTCCGCGTCACGCGTGGGCTGGGCGATGGGTTGAGCAACCGGCTCGGGTAGCGGCTGGTCGGCCGCTTCGGCCTCCAGCAGCAGGAAAGCCGTAGTGAAGCGGCCAGATTCCGGGATGTAACAGAACAAAGTGTCGCCGGGCTGCAGGGTATGCGTCTCCAGAAACTCGGCCAGCATGATGAAGATGGAGGCCGAGCCGGTATTGCCGCGCCATTTCAGATTGCTGTACCAGCGCTCGCGCGGAATGGACAGCTGTGCCTTGGCCATCAGCTCTTCCACCACCGGGATGAAGCGCTCGGAGGAGTAATGGCAGAGGAAGTGGCTGACGCGGTCCGGATGCAGCCAGCCTTCCTGTACCAGCTTCACATATTCATGAATGCCGATGTCAAACAGATGCGGGAGCAGGCGGATATCCTGTCGCAAGGAGAGTGCGCCATCACGTTCGGCATCGGCGCAGGAATCATAGTCGAGGAAGCTCTTGCTGCCGCCTTGCGGTAGTCCTAGCTGCATGCATACCGGGTAATCGCCGGAAAAGGAGCGCTGGTGTACCCATTTCAGGCGCAGGCGGATGCCGTTTCGCGTGCGTGGGGTGCGGCTGAGCAGCATCGCTCCCGCGCCGTCAGAGAGCATCCAGCGCAGGAAATGGGCATCAAAGTCGGCGTGATAGTCGCGCGGGGCAAAGCGGCTCTTCTTGAACATGCGTGACGGCAGCTCGCTGGCCACCACCAGCGCCCGCTCATGGCTGCCCAGTTCGAGTGCCATGGCAGCATGGCTCAGCGCCGTGACACCGGATGCACACACGCCCTGACTGCTGAGGGTTTCCATCGGCGGGGCCGACAATTCACCCTGGATCAGGTTGGCAAAGCCGGGCATCAGTGCATCGCCACCTGAGGAGCCTGCGGCCAGCAAAGTAATGTCGCTGAGTGAGAGTTCTGTTTGCTGTACAGCCCGACGGATGGCCTCTGCCGCCATGGCGGCGTGGGACTGTACCGTTTCCCCTTGCGGGTTGATGGCGTAGTGGCGTTGCTCAATGCCGTTTTCCGCCAGAATGCGTTGCTTGATGCGGTTGGACAGCCGGTTCAGCGGCGCGATGTACTGGTCCATGGCCGTGTTATCGACCGGCTCGCCTGGCAGATAGTGGCTGGCCGCATCGAGATAGACACGTTGGAAAGGTGTGGGCATGTCGGTCCTCAGTGAGGGGTGAACGTCATCAGGCTTTGGCTACGATAGCGAGGCCAGATCAGCCCCAGCAGGTAGACGCGGAACATATAGGGCAGCAGCCCCCGCTCGTTCAGGCGCGGGTCGATCTGATCGCGGTACTGTTGTTGCAAGTGCGTCAGTTGTGACCAGTGCGCCTTCGGGTGACGGTGGTGGCTGGTATGCAGGCCGATATTGAGTAACAGCGGGTTGATCAGGCCGTCAAAGTTGCGGGCAAAGTTGAGCGGCGAATGTCCATCCGCGTGGGCATGCTGCAGGTAGTTGGTGGCCAGTAGCCAGTGCAGGCCATGCAGCTGCGGCAGCAGCACATAGAGCAGGGTTTTGCCAGGTGACAGCCAGAGCAGCACCCCCCATAGCAACAGTAGCCAGCCGTACTGGAGCAGGCAGGCGCGCCACAGCGCCGGACGGCGATGCTGCAAGCGGCCCAGATAATGCCAGAACAAGGGATAGAGGACCGGAATCACCACCACCGGATGCAGCAGGTAGCCGAGCAGGTGATTGTGGTCGCCGCCAAAGCGGTAGGTGCGGGCTACATCCTGCTCGCCGTGGTGGTAGCGATGATGGTTGGCCACGTGGGCCGGGTGGAACACAAAGGCCGGGTGGCCTTGCAGCAGGCTGACCCACAGCGTGGTCAAGCGATTGAGGCCACGATGACGCCACATCGGTAGATGCGAGTGGTTGTGGTTGATCACCCCGATACCCAGTGTCAGGAACAAGAGCAGCAGGTACAGTGGCAGGCTGAAGCCGTGTTGCCACTGCCAGGCCACCAGCAGGGGGGCGGCCAGCAGGTAGGCCAGGCTCTGCACATCGCGCCGGTTACGCAGCATGGCGTGACTGGTGCGCCTGCAGCACGCGATCCGCAGCGTCATCCGGCAAATCGGTATGGAACAGCTGATCCATGAAAGGCAGCAGGAATCCGAAATTGCCCCGCGAGCAGGCATGGTGCAGGTGATGGCGGCGGCTGGAGGTCAACCAGCTGCGCCCCCCCTGGGCAGGAAACGGGTCATAGTTGGCGTGGCCGATATTGTTCAGCAACAGGCTGAGCAAAGGCAGCGACAGCATGGCTTGCCAGCTGAAGTCATGCACGATCATGGGCAACAGCAGCACATTCCCCAGCAGCAAGGCTTCCACCGGGTGGAAGGCGTAGGTGGAGAACGGCGTCGTGACATGGCTGCGGTGATGCTGCACATGAAAACGCGGCAACATCCAGCGGGTATGCAGCAAGCGGTGGTTCAGGTAGAAATGGATGTCGTTCCACAGCAGCAAGGCCAGCATTTCCAGCAGAATACGGGGTATCCCGGCATCCATCACAGCGTGTGACCAGCCCAGCTTCAGCACCATCCACGGGAAGACCATGCCGGTGCCAAACAGCAGGATGGACAGGGAGGACCAGCCGATCTCCCGCCAGACCTGCTGTGGCCGCAGGGGACGCGGGTCCAGCACGCGCCCGATGCCCAGAGTGCGCAGCCCCTTTTGCAGCAGCAGGTTGAGCAGGGCAAAACCGAAATAAATGGTGCCGAAAAAAACCACACCGCCCACCATGACCTCAGTCAGCGAAGGTTCGTAGCCATTGGGCAGCAAAACGGGATACATCATCATGATGGCGATTGTACGGGTTGGTGAATGAAGCGGCAGCGTTGCCGCGAGGGTTGCATCTTTTGCGTCTGGCAGGTGCAAGCCATGATACTGGAAGGTATTGCCATGCCCTATTCCTGCTGTCGACCGCCAATGCCCGCCAGACCCATCAACATGCGGACACACTGATAAGCCAGCCAAGGTACGATACGGTACCAGCAGCGGGATTGCTGGAGGGTGTGCTGATCAATGCGTACGCCATGCGCGGCAATCATCTGCCGCAGGTCATCGCGCAAGCTGCGCGCAAAGCCATGATCCTGTACCAGCAGATTGGCTTCCCGCGCCAGAAAAATGGAGAAAGGGTCAATATTGCTGGAGCCGACGGTGGCCCAGCGGCCGTCCACCACCGCCACCTTGGCGTGCATATAGCCGCGCCGGTACTCCACCACCTCGATACCCGCTGCCAGCAGCTGCCGATACAGGCCTCGACAGGCAAACTGCAGCAAAGCCTGATCCAGCCGCCCCTGTAGCAGCAGGGTGACCTTCACACCTCGACGTGCCGCCGCCAGCAAGGCACGACGAAACTGGAAGCCGGGCAGGAAGTAGGCATTGGCGAGGATGATCTCCTGACGGGCCTGCCGCAGCGCATGCAGATAAGCGGCTTCAATGGCGCGGCGATGCCGAACATTGTCGCGCACCACCAGTGCCGCCAGCTGCTGGCCCGGACTGTCGCTGCGGCCATGACGAGGGAGCCGGTGCAGCCAGTGCATGCGGAACTGCAACCAGCACTCGCGCTGCCACAACTGCCGCATCACCCGGCTGATATCGAGGCAGACCGGGCCGCGCACCCGTACTGCATAATCGTAGCGCGGCGGGTCATCTGGCTCGTCGCAGTCGTTGAGGATATTGATGCCACCGATGAAGCCGGTATGGCCATCCACCAGCGCCAGCTTGCGGTGCAGGCGGCGCAAACGCTGCAGATGCAGCCCCCAGCGGTTGATCTCCGGTCGGAAAAACAGCAGGCGTACCCCTGCCGCTGCCAGCGTTTGCCGCAGCGACTCCGGCAAGGCATACGCCCCAAAGCCATCCAGCAGCAGATTGACCTGCACCCCGCGCCGTGCGGCAGCCATCAGGGCATCGGCCACCCGCAGGCCGGTGTCGTCCGCCTCATACAGATAGCTTTCCAGCCACACGCTGTGCTTTGCTGCGTCGATGGCAGCCAGCAGCGCCGGGAAAAACGCCGTCCCGTCACGCAGCAGGGTCAGGCTATGGCCAGAGCGGTACGCCATGTCAGGAGGTCATCTCCAGTAAACCCGGTCGGGCGAGGCCCGCCGGGTTGGCTATGGCGGGCTGTGGACTCAGCGTAGCTGGTCGATGACCGCCGCGATCGGGTGCAGTACGGACGCACCCAGCTGTTTGCTGCGTTCGCCGTTCCAGCCATACAAGGCGCTTGGCCGGTTGGCGTTATCCTTGAATGGCATCTCGATGGTGTAGGCGAGGCAGTCAAAGTAATCCGCAATATGGTTGGTTGCCAGGGTCATATTGGCTTCACCAAAATGATCCCGCTCGTAGCCATAGGTATCCTGAAAATCCGGGTTATGTACCAGCCAGGCGGCCTTGAAGCTGTTTTCCAGCGCTTCACGGCGGGCGTTATAGCCCGGGTTGCCTTCGCTGCCCGCCACGAAGTTGTACGGCAAGGCTTCATCACCGTGGGCGTCCAGATACAGGTCCACGCCAATCTCGCGCATGGCTTCGCGCACCAGCCACACCTCCGGGCTCTTTTCCATCGTCGGGTTGGCCCACTCACGGTTCAGATTGGTGCCAGCGGCATTGGTTCGCAGGTTGCCACGGCAGCTGCCATCCGGATTCATATTGGGCACCACGTAGAAGGTGGCTTTGTCGAGCAAGGCACCGGCCAGGGCATCCTGCTCATCCAGCAGGCGTGACAGGGTGCCTTCAACAAACCACTCGGCCATGGTTTCGCCCGGATGCTGGCGGGCGGTTAGCCACACCTTGCGCTTGCCCGGTGCTTCATCGCCGATCACCAGCAGATTGAGGTCGCGGCCATCCAGCGTATTGCCCAGATCACGAACCTTGCAGCGCGGCGAGCTTTGCGCCTGGCCGATTAATTGCAGGTGACGCTCCCAGCTGTACGGCTCGAAATAGGCGTAGTAAATACTGTCTTCTTCCGGGGTATGCTGAATGGTCAGCACCTGGCCATCGAACTGGGTGGGCACACGGAACCAGTGCTGACGGTCATAACTGGCCACCGCCTGATAGTCCACCCAGCCTTTCGGATAGGCGCACTGCGCTGCATTGAGGAAACGCATCTGGCAGGCCTGCCCGGCAGCACCTTGCAAGCGGAAGTAGAACCACTGGGCGAATTCGGAATTGCTGTCGTGGCGGACCTGCAGGCGGATATCGCCTGCGTGTTCCATGCTGTCTACCACGATGCTGCCGGCGTCAAAACAACTGCTGATTTTCATCGGTTTGTCCATCCTGATCGGTGTGGTCGTGCAGACCGGGTTTTGTTGTTATGGTACGAGCGCTTTTGTGACTGAATTTTACCGAAGTCTAAGCCTGCGGTCGTGCTTTTCGTTGCAGCTGTTGTTGGCGCAGCAGGGCAAGCAGGATCAGCGCGACGCCCAGCCACTGTCCGGTGTGGAGCTGTACGTGAAAGACCTGGCGATCCACCAGCAAGGTGGTGACCGGATACAGGTAGGACAGCATGGCGATTTCAGCGGCGGTGAGCCGCTGGAAGGCGCGGTACATCAGCAGGTACATGCCTGCGGTGTGCACCAGCCCCAGGATCAGCAGCACCGGCAGGCTGGCCGCAAGGGCCATCGTTGACAGGCCCGCTGCAGCCGGAAGGAACATCACGCCACTGAAGCCGAGCTGCAGGGTGGCAATCTGTGCCGGAGGGACCTGCTTGACTTGCCGGATCAGCAACGTCGCCAAGGCATACAGCAAGGCGGCCAGTGCGGCCAGCAGTGGCCCTTGCCACTGGGTATGCTGCCAGTCACCCGGATTCAGGTCACAGGTCAGCAGCACACCGCTCAAGGCCAGCAACAAGCTGCCCCAGATGCCCGCAGGCAACCGTTCGCCTTGCCAGCGCGCGGCCAGTATCAACAGCAGCAGGGGTTGCAGATGGTAGACCAGGGTCACCACGGACAGGCTGCTGTAACGGTAGGCACTGAACAGCGCCAGCCAGTTGAGGCTGAGCGCGAGCCCACCCAGCAGGATCCAGCCCAGTGCGGCGCGGCTCAAAGGTTGCCACTGGCGGCGTAGCAGCAGCCAGCAGGCCAGGGCCAGGGCGCCGATCAGGCAACGGAACAGCACGACCGTCGCGGGGGGGTGCCCGGAAACGGTGACCGCCCAGCCAATGGTGCCGGAGAGCAGCATGGACAGGACCATGCACAGGCGGTCGGTCAGGGTAGTAGCAGGCATGATGGTCACTCGTCGAGAAGATGCGGTATTGTCTTTTGTTTCCCTGTGGTGAAAAATCCATTTTCAGGAACAATATTGTTTCTCATGGAGACATAAAACGTGCAGTACCTGAGTGACATGCTGGTATTTGCCCGGGTGGTGGAGCTGGGCAGCTTCCACAAAGCGGCGGACCATCTGGGTGTGCAGCCGCCCGCGATCAGCAAGAGTGTGTCGAGGCTGGAGCGGCAGCTGGGTGTCAAGTTGTTGCACCGGACCACTCGCAGTCTGGCGGTGACCGAGATCGGGCAGTCGGTGTACCAGGGCTGTGCCGATATGGCGAATGCCGCGCAAAATGTACTGTCGCTCGCCGGGGCGTATGCGGAGGTGCCACGCGGGCGTTTGCAGGTGAGTGCACCCGCCGTGCTGGGGGAGTACTGGCTGGCCCCGCTGTTGCCACCGCTGCTGGCACGCTATCCGCAGCTGGACCTGCATGTGTCCTTGCAGGATCGTTATGTGGACTTGCTGAACGATGGGGTGGACGTGGCCATCCGCATTGCGCGGCAGCTACCGCAAGGGGTGGTGGCCAGGCCCATCCGGCAATTTCGCTACCTGCTGGTCGCGCGTGTCGGCTGGCTGTCTGCCGAGGCTCGGCAAGACCCGAGCATCCTCACCCAGTGGCCGACCCTGCATCTGGGTGAAGGCCCTTATCGGAATCAGCTGAACGTGCTGCATGCGGGGCAAGCCCGGCAGGTGCAGCTGCATAGCCGTTTGACCATCAACAACAGCCTGGCGTTATTGAACGCTTTGCCACAGATGGACGCGCTGGCTCTGGTGCCGGAGTTTGCAGCGGCACCCGCGCTGCAGCGGGGAGAGCTGGTCGAGGTACTGTCGGCGTGTGCTTTGCAGGACGACTACGCTCCACGCACCATCTATGCAGTTTATCCGGCGGGACGACATGTGCCGCTCAAGGTCCGTGTACTGATTGATCACTTGCTGGCTGCCGAGCACCCGTCCGGTTCCACGGAGGACCACACTTAGGTGCGCAGGGAGCTACTGACGTACCGGGCGCTTGCCAAGTTTGCGTTGCAGGGTGCGGCGGTGCATGTTCAGCGCCCGCGCGGTGGCTGAGATATTGCCCTCATGCTCGGCCAGCACCTTCTGGATGTGCTCCCACTCCAGCCGGTCGACCGACATCGGCTGGTGGGTAACTTCCTGCTGCTCGTCACCATGTATTTTGCCAAAGGCCGCGATGATGTCGTCCAGGCTGGCAGGCTTGGGCAGGTAATGGGTGGCACCCAGCTTGATGGCTTCCACTGCGGTACTGATGCTGGCAAAGCCGGTCAGCATCACGATACGGCAATCCGGATGCAGGATGCGCAGCCGTGGAATCAAGGTGAGGCCACTTTCGCCCCCCATTTTCAGGTCGAGCAGCACGTGGTCAGGCTTGATGCCACTGCTGAGCAGCCACTGCTCGGCGGCCTCACAGCTGTTGCAGCTGTAGACCTGATAGCCACGCTTGCTCAGACCGCGTTCAGCCACCATGCGGAAGGCATCGTCATCATCCACCAGCAGGAGCTGTTTGATGGGTGATTTCATGTGGGTTCTCCCATGAGGGCCAGCCGCCTCCACGGCAAGTGAATGTCACAACAAACACCCCCTTCGGGTGGGCTGGTCAGCCGGACTTCGCCGCCCAGCTGCTCAATGCTGGCGTTGGACAGCAACAGGCCGACGCCCATGCCGCCCTTGCTGCTGTAGATCCCCTGCCCGGCCCGTTCTCTGGCCTCGTCGTCCAGACCGGGACCATGATCGCGAATATGCAGCAGCAGGGCATCTGCACTGACATCCAGTCGCAGCTCAATGGGGTTGTTGCTCAAGCCATGCTGGGCATCTGCCGCATTGTTGAGCAGATTGAGCAGGGCCTGGTTCAGGGTTTCTGGCCAGTGTACCTGCTGGTCAGGGCGTGGCTCGGGCCAATGCAAGGTCAGTGCCACGGTGGGGCGCAGCAAGGCCCAGCGTTCTGCCAGTTGCAGAATGGCTTGTGTGACGCTGCCATCTTGCGCGGCCTCACGGGGATGGCTGGCGCGGCGGCTGAGGGTGGACAGGCTTTGCCGGCATTGGGCCAGTTGCTGCTGCATCAGCTGCACATCGGTCTGCAGCGCTGCGGGTACCGTCTCCGCCAGTTCGTCCGCCAGCAATTGCAGGGTATTGAGCGGTGTGCCCAGCTCGTGTGCTGCACCGGCCGCCAGCGTACCCAATGCAATCAATTGCTCGTCGCGCAAGGTCTTTTCCCGGGCCGCTGCCAGCTGGGCATCGCGCTGGCGCAGGCTGCGGGCCATGCGCGACACAAACCACACCAGCAGTACGGCGCTGAACAGGAAGGTCAGCCCCATGCCCAGCCGGTGCAGCAGCCATGCCTGCAAGGGCTCGGCCTGAGCCTGGATCAGTGGCACATGGTAAAACACCAGCAGGCCATAGCTGATGACCGCCAGCAACAGCAGCAAGCTGGCGCGCCAGGTGGACAGCAAGGTGGCCCCGAGGGTAACCGGCAGCAGCAGCAGGGAGGCCAACGGGTTGCTGGCGCCATCGGCAAAGAACAGCACCATCCCCAGGGCAGTTTCGTCGATGACCAGCTGCAACAGCAGCTCGCTTTCCCGTACCGCCCAACCCCTGCGAGCGCCTTGCAGGCGCAGCCAGGTCAGGATATTGAACAGGGTCAGCAGCACACCAATGACCAGCAGCGGGGCATAAGGCAACTGTAATCGCCATTGCCAGCTCACCAGGCTGCTGACCAGCAACAACAGGCCCAGATTCAGCCAGCGCAGCCAGACCAGCCGCGCCAGGTTGGCCTCGTTGGGCCGGTTGCTGTGGATGGAGAGCAAGGAAAGCAGCTTCATGCGCCTATTCTACCGCGCTACGCGGATACCGGCTGCGACATACTGACTCAGTTACAATGTCGCATGTCCTCCCGTTCCCGTCTGTGTCTGGCGCTGCTACTGGCCTTGCTGTTGCATGGCCTGCTGCTGCTATGGTCGCTGCCTGCACCGGGTCCACGCCTGCATGTTGAATTGCAGCTGCGCACGGCCAGTGCACCGGCGACGCTACCCGTTCATCCTGACCCGCCGTCACAGACACCAGCACGCCATATACCCAAAGTAGCGCAGCAGGCCGAGCATCCGAGGGGGGCTGCTACCCATCTGTCACGGCATTCTTCACCTCCGCTGGTACAGCAGTCGAAGGGGCCTGTTGTGGTAGCGGGTGCGACTGTACCTGCGCCCGCGCCACAGGCCGAGACAGCGCCGGAAAGCCGACCAACGGGCCATGGCGCGGCCACACCGCTCTCACCAGCTGCAGACCCTTTGACTGAGGATATGCCGGATCACCCGGCACGGGCTCGTTGTCGACCTGTGATCCGTTACCCTGTGGTGTCCCGTGAGCTGGAGGAACAAGGGGTGGTGGTCGCCAGTGTGCGGGTAGACGCGCAGGGCGGGGTGCAGGAGGTCCGCTTGCAGCAATCCAGCGGTGCCGCCCGGCTGGACCGGACGCTGCTGGACAGTGTGCCTCTGTGGCAGTTTGAGCCTGCCCGACAGCAAGGGCGGGCCGAGGGTGGCACCGTGTTGCTGCGCTTTGTGTTTCAGCTACAAGAGGGCAGCGGCGGTGAGGGCCACGCGGGATCGTCGGTGCGCGTGTGTGGCGGTTGAAACACAACGGGGCCTGACGGCCCCGTTGTGACTGGAGGATCCGGCAAAGCGGATCACGCCAATGCGGCTTCCTTCTGCTTGAGGAACTGCTGGATGTAACCCAGCAATTCTTCTTCCTGATAAGGCTTGCCCAGGAACAGATTTACGCCCAGCTCTTGTGCCACCTTGCGGTGTTTGTCGGCGGTGCGCGAGGAGATCATGATGATCGGGATACCTTGCGTTTCCGCGTTGCTGCGCACGTTCCGGGTCAGTTCAAAGCCATCCATGCGCGGCATTTCGATGTCCACCAGCATCACATCCGGCTTGTAGTCCTGAATCTGCTGCAGGGCATCGACCCCGTCCTTGGCGGTCATCACCGCATAACCCTGGCGCTCCAGCAGGCGGCCAGTGATTTTGCGTACCGTCAGCGAATCATCGACCACCAGCACATGCGGTTGCGTCTGCAGCGGGGCTTCCACCACTACAGTGCTGCTGTCGATGCTGGCCTGATGACGGGCCAGGCGGTCGGCATGGGTGGCCAGATCCACCGGGTTGATGATCAGCAGGATCTCGCCGGAACCCAGCACGGTTGCACCGGATACGCCGATCACCCGAGCCAGCTGTGGCCCGATGTTCTTCACCACCACTTCCTGGTTACGTGTCAGCTGGTCTACGTGCAAGGCCACGGTACGGTTGGCGCTTTGCAGCAGCACCACGGTGTTGTAGCGGTGCAGCTCGGGCAGCGTGGTTTCATCACCCAGCAGGCGCGGCAAGTACCAGAACGGATAATCCTTGTCCTGCCAGTGGATGCTTTGCTCGGCATAAGCCTTGTTCAGCGCATCCACTTTCAGTTCCTGCACTTGGGCGACCAGGCCGGATGGAATGGCATAGCGCTGGCTGCCTACGGTCACCATTACCGTTTGCGTCACCGCCAGGGTCAGCGGCAAGTGCAGGGTGAAGGTGGTACCTTGACCCAGGCGGGAGCTGACTTCCACCCGCCCGCCGAGGTCTTCGATTTCGGTTTTCACCACATCCATGCCGACGCCACGACCCGACAGCTGGGTAATCTGGCTGGCGGTCGAGAAGCCCGGGTGGAAAATCAAACCCAGCAATTCACTGTCGCTGTAGCTACGATCCGCTTCAATCAGACCCTGCTCCAGCCCCTTTTGTCGCAGGCGCTGCGGATCCATCCCGGCCCCGTCGTCCGACAGGGTCAGAATCATTTCATTGCCTTCCTGGCGGGCCTGGATCAGGATCTCACCGATCTCCGGCTTGCCCGCAGCCTGCCGTGCCTCGCGGGACTCCAGACCATGGTCAATGGCGTTACGCAGCATGTGCTCGAACGGGCCGGTCATCTTTTCCAGCACTGAACGGTCCAGCTCCACCCGCGCACCCTTGATTTCCAGGTTGGCCTTCTTGCCTAGATCCTTGGCGGTCTGCCGCACGATACGGTACAGACGGTCGGTCAGCGTGGCCAGCGGCACCGTACGAATCCGCATCAGTGACTGCTGCAGGTCACGGGTTTGCCGTGCCTGCGCTAGCAGTGCGGCTTCACTGTCGTCCACGTTTTTCAGCAAGTTGTGCTGCACGGTGGACACGTCGTTTACCGATTCGGCCAGCAAGCGGGTCAGCTCCTGCAGGCGGGTAAAGCGGTCAAACTCCAGCGGGTCGAACGATTCATCCTGATCGTGCAGCAGAGACAGCCGCGACTGCATTTGCGACTCGGCTTGAATTTCCAGCTCACGCAGCTGGCTGCGCAGACGGTTGACGTTATCGGTCAGTTCCAGCAGCGAACCGCGCAGCGAACGCACTTCTGCATCGATCCGGGCGCGAGCGATACTGACCTCACCGGCCTCATTCACCAGGCGGTCAATCAGGTCGGCACGCACCCGCAGGTTGCGTGCTTCGGTATCAGCTGCACTGTCCTGCTGCGATGCGGTGGCCGTGGCACTGGCCACGACGGCACCCGTTTCTGTTGCGGATGCTGGCACTTCCGGTGTCGTGCTTTCACCGCGCTGCAGGCGGTCCAGCATGGCCGACAGTGTATCGAACTCGGTGTCCAGCGCATCAAACAGCGCGGTATCGTACAGGCCGATCTGCTCCGCCTGCTGCACCCGGGTTTCCAGACCGTGGGCCAGCTCACCCATCTGCATGGCACCGGCCATCCGGGCGCTGCCCTTGACCGTATGCAGGGTACGCAGCAATTGCTGAGGATGGGTCTTGTCCTGAGGGGCTGCGCGCCATTGCCGCAAGGCATCGCCAATTTGCGGCAACAGTTCGTGTCCTTCTTCCAGGAAGATGGGCAGCAGCTGCTCGTCGATATCGTCAATGGCGGAGGGGGCATCCTCGCTATGCGGGATGTGTTCAGGGCGCGCTGCTGCCGCGAGCGCTGCGGTAACGGCGATCAGCGATTGCTCGGTTTCGGCGACGACAGGCGCGGGCGAGGCCTCTGCTGTCGGCTCCATGGGCTCCGCAACCGCCATCTCCACCGCATCAGGCAGGCTCAGGGCGTCCATCTCCAGCGCTTCATCCACGACCGGCTCGACGTCGGTGGCTTCCGGGCTGACTGCTGCGTCGAGCTCAGGCAGCAGGTCATCTGCCAGCAGCCCGGTTTCGAGCTCGTCGCCGAGTGTCATATCCGACAGCTCGACGATTTCGGCAGCTGTATCGGCAGTCGATGCCGTGGCGTCGACCGCCAGATCGGCGGTAGTCGACTCCAGGGCGGGCAGGTCGCTGTCCAGCTGAATGGTTTCGACCTGAACGTGATCCTGTTCCGGGCTATCCAGTTGCAATTCCAGCGAATCCAGCTCTGCTTCCAGCTGTGCCAGCGAGGAGTCCACGGGGACATCCACCCGCTCGGGGATGTCCAGACCCGGTACCTCTGTGTGGATGTCCTGTACGGCATCGGTTCCGTCGTCATCCAGCTCGAAGTGCAGCGCTTCAACCGCCTCATCCGGCAGGACGGGTGCGTCCAGAGTGGGGGCATCTTCCGCAGCACTGAGGAGCGGTGCGGTATCGGGCAGGTCGAACTGGAAGTCATCCGCATCAGTAGCCAAGGCCGGTGCGTCCAGGCTGACGGTGTCGTCCAGCTGCAGGACGGGTGCTGCTTCGTCCAGTTCAAAATGCAGTTCCGCTGCTTCGTCGCTCAGCTCCGGTGCATCCTGTACCGGGGCGGTATCCTGCGCCAGCAATGGCGCCGTGTCCGGCAGCTCGAAATGCAGTTCTTCTTCCGTGGGGCTTGCCTCTGTGTCCACAGGCAGCTCAAGCTCGAAACCATCGCTGGTTTGCAGCTGTGCTTCCAGCGAGGGGACGCTGTCCTCACCCTGCTGCGCGCGCAAGTGCGCAATCAGCCAGTCGGCCGGGGTGGGGGCCTGCTTTTCCTCTACCTCGCCAACCATCTGGTGCAGTGAGGCAATGCTTTCCGCCACCAGCGACAGCTGGCCTTGACCCAAGCCCTCTCCCAGCCGCTGCTGCGACAGGAAGAATTGTTCCAGCGCGTCGGCCAGACTGCCAATATCGCCAAAACCGGCGGTATGGCCAATGCCACGCAAGGTATGCGCGGCATGGCTGGCTTCACTGGCGACAGGCGCACCATTGCTCATGGCGGCCAGTTGTTGATCCAGGGTCTGCAGGTGACGCTTGGCCTCAACGGTGAAAATGTAGAACAGGGAGGCAGAGATGGTGACGCTGCCAATCTGGAATTCACTCGGCTCAGACGGCTCGTCGCCACTGTCTTCCGTAACCACGGGCGGCGCATCTGCTTCCACGGCAGGAAGCGTTTCCTCCGGTTCCTCATCCAGCTCCAGCGAGGGCAGGTGATCCAGCGAGGGCAATGCGCTATCGCTGGCAGTTGCCTCGTGTACCGGCACTTCCGGCAAGGGGCCGCCTTGCCAGTTACGGAAGGCGTCTGCCAAGGCGAGGATTTCGCTGGCCTCAACCGCAGCGCGGCCTTCGGCTTGCAGCTCAGCTACCCAGCCCGCAAAGGCATGCCGGTTCAGGGTGATGAAATCCAGCAAGGGCTCATTAGCCGGGCGGTCTTCCTGCAGCCACTTGTTCATGACCCCTTCTACCGCCCAGGCGACATCGCCCAGCTGGGTCAGGCCCACCATGCGACCACTGCCCTTCAGGGTATGGAAGCTGCGGCGGATCACGGTCAAGCTGTCGCGGTTGTGCGGGTCACTGCGGCAAGTTGCAATATGCTCGTCGAGGCTGTCCAGAATTTCACCAGCCTCTTCCAGATAGATTTCCAGCAACTCGGCATCTGGCGCTTCGTCCCACACCACCTCCACCGCAGGTGCAGGGCTCTCGACCACGACCGGCTCGGCGGCGAGATCGGGCAACGGCGCCAGCAGGATATCTTCTGCAGGGGCTTCGGGTTCGGACGGAATATCCAGCGACAAGGCGGGCAATTCGTCCAGAACCTCCGGCGTATGGGCTGCGGCGGCAGGCTCAGTGGTCACGGGCGCTGCGGGCTGCAGGAACGGTGCCAGAATGCTGGCAGCGTCACTGCGCTGGTTCTGCAGCGCTTCAACATAGAAACCGAGGGCCGACAGCGACTCCGCCAGCCATTCCATTTCCTGCGCGGGCGGCGTTTGCTCACTTGCCAGCCATTGGCGCAGCAGCGCACGGCTTTGTTGCAGCAGGCCACCCCCTTCGGTTGCGCCCATCATCAGCAGGGCACCGTCGATCTGATGCAGCAAGGGGTCGACACCCGGCAGCGCATCACGCTTGGCCGGGTCACGGAAGAAGTGGTCGAGGTGCTGCTCAACCTGCTGCAGATTGCTGAGGATTTCATGCGCGACTTGCGCCATCAGCAATTTTTCCTGCGCACGACGGCTCAGGTCGTCCAGCATCGGCGCATCGTCGTCCTGGGCATCCGGACTGTGCAGGCGCTTGAGGATGTGGGCGACATGCTGCGACAGGTCGGACGACAGCTGCGGGTACTGCTGCAGCGCGTTCTCCGCCAGCAGCAAGGCTGTCGCCATGTCCATCGACTGGCGCTCATTCAGGCTGTCATGACCGCCCATGACCTCGGCCAGGCCGCTGAACAGCTGGGTCAGCTCTTCCAGCGATGCTTCACGGTGGCTGCTGGCCAGTTTGTCCAGTTGCTGACGGAACAGCGGCAAACGGTCTTGTTGGCCCGTGGTGACGCGCATCCACAAATCTTTGGCCTGCTCCAGCTGCTCGCGCAGGGTACGCAGTTGCTGGGCGCTCAAGGTCTGCAGTGCTTGCCCATCGGCGGCTGACAGCAGGCTGCCAAGCTGATAGGTGTCACGAATCAGTTGTACCGTGCTGTCCTGGCTGGGAGACACCCCGATCAGGTACAGCATCTGCCGCATCAGGGTATCGGAAACCTTGTTGCTGCCCTCGGTGACACGCCGGATCTGCTGATCCAGGCGGGACAGTAGCGGTTTGCCTTGTTGCAGTAAATGGTTGTGTCCGGCCATGGCTTGCACAAAACCACTGGCCACCCACCAGAAGGCGCGCTGAGCACTGCCAGACTGGATGGCAGACAATTGTGCTAGGGGGCTGGCTAGCTCTTGCAGGGCTTCCGTAGTCGGGTTCTTCAGCCAGCGCAACAGGCCTTGCTGATAACGGGCACGGCAGGTACGGCTGCGTTCACGGGCGACCTCGGCAGAGGCTGCCTGGTTGGGGACCTGGTCTGGCAAGCTCACCGACAGGTCCGGATAAAACAGGTCGCTCTCGCTGAACTGCTGGCTGCCACGAGCGTCATGCAGGGCTTTGTAGCTGTCAAACAGGTGCAGCGTGGAATTGGGCGCCCCATCAACCAGCGCAGCGATGAATTCGGTGACCTGGCCCAGCGCGGTTTGCAGCAAATCCAGGCTGCTGGCGCGGGCGGAGTCTTGCTCTGGCAACTGGGCGAGCAGGCCTTCAATGGCCTGAGTGAAGCTGGTCAGACCAGCCAGCCCTACCATTTCCAGCGCACCGGTGACCTGATGCACGTGGGTTTGGGCAAATTTCAGTTGGGTATCGTCGCCGGGGTTGCTGCTGTAATTGTGCAAATGCTGGCGAGCGTGACCAATGGCGCTGTCAATCTCGGCCTTGACCCAGATCAACGAACCCACGTCGAAGTCGAGTGTACTCATGCGAGTGGTTCCGGCAGGTTATGGGTGCACCCCGCCGAAGCAGGGGTGCGCCATGGCATCAGGCGAGCTTGAAGCCAGCCACCGAGCCCTTCAGTTCAGCTGCCAGTCCGGACAGCTGGCCGATGGACTCGGCGGTCTGTTTGGTGCCGTCCGTGGTTTGTTCAGTAATGGTCAGAATGTGCTGCATGTTGCCGGACACCTGTTCCGCCATCTGCGTTTGTTCCTTGGTGGCAGACGAGATGGAGTCAATCAGCGAGGCCAGGTTGTTCGACACGCGGCCGATTTCCTGCAGCGCCTGACCGGCGGCGTCGGACAGCTTGGCCCCTTCCACCACACCCTGGGTGGACAGTTCCATGGCGGCCACTGCGTCCTGGGTATCGGTCTGAATGGTCTTCACAATCGCCGAGATCTGCTTGGTTGCTTCGGCGGAACGTTCAGCCAGCCGCTGCACTTCTTCGGCCACCACCGTGAAGCCTCGACCCGCTTCACCGGCGGATGCGGCCTGAATGGCGGCGTTCAGCGCCAGCACGTTGGTCTGCTCGGTAATGTCGGAAATCAGTTCCACGATTTCACCAATTTCCTGCGAGCTTTCACCCAGCCGCTTGATCCGCTTGGAGGTTTCCTGGATCTGCTCACGAATTTCGTTCATGCCCTTGATGGAGTTTTCCACCGCCTGGGTGCCTTTTTCTGCTGCACTCAGCGACATCTGGGCCACACGGGCAGATTCCACCGCGTTGCTGGCCACGTTCTGGATGGACTCGGCCATGTAGCGCACCGAGATGTTGGTATCCATGATTTCGTTGGCCTGCGTTTCCGTGGCGTTCAGCAGCTGGTCGGAAATCGAGCGGGCTTGCTGGGTCGCCGAGGTCACCTGGTCGGTGGCGCGGTTGATACCGGTAATCAGCGAACGCAGCTCGTCAATCGTGTAGTTCATGGAGTCGGCGATGGCGCCGGTCAGGTCTTCCGTCACCGAAGCGCGCACCGTCAGGTCACCATCAGCGAGGTCGGACATTTCGTTCAGCAAGCGCAAAATGGCTTCCTGGTTACGCTTGTTTTCGGCTTCGGTTTCATCCGCACGCTTCTGAATTTCACGGCTGTAAGCGATACCGAACAGAATCAGGCCCAGCAGGGCCACCAGCACCCCGGCAATCTGGGCTGCAAACAGCGGCTGGCTGGAGCTGTTGGCCTCATACAGGGCAGTCAGTTCGCGCAGCTTGTTCAGCAGGGGTTCCGAGCTGGTAAACACTTGCTGGGAGGCGAGCTTGGAGTTCACCAGGTTCTGCATGTTTTGCGAGAACAAGGTCACCGCCGCTTCATACGGCTGGAACACCCGCTTGATATCGTTCAGCTTTTCCACCACATCCGGGTTGTCCGCTGCCACCAGCTTCAGGTCTTCGTTACCGGCCATGAAGCCTTCCAGCGTATCACGGAAGGTGTTGGTGTCCTTGCCCAGCATGAACACGATTTCCGGGCTGATGGTCGGCTCAGCCAACATCGCGTTGGCGTTCTTGGACATCCGCTGGGTCAGCATCACCTGCTGGTTGGCCAGCGACAGGTGACGGGCATCGGCATTGTTTTGTTGCAGCAGGGCCACCAGCTGTTGCGACAGCTCCAGCAGTTCGGTATCCGAGGTGTTGATGTAGGACACCGACTGCGTCATCTGACGCAGCACCTTCTTTTCCTTCAAGATGGTCGACACGTTCGGGCTATCGGATTCCGCGAACGACTTCTTCCAGATCTCTTCAATCTGCTTCAGTGCCGCCTGCTGGTCCGCTTCCGGAGATGCCGGTACGGCTTCGCTCTTGTCCTTGCTGCAGGCTGAGCCACCATCCTTCAGCTTTTGCAGTTCGCACTTGAATTCCTTGAAGGCCGCGTCCAGCTGGTCGAAGGCCACCGCGTTACCCTTGGTGGCTTCAGACGACGCCACCGCCAGACGTTGCGACAACATCTGCATCTCGGTGGAGGTGGTGATGTAGTTGGCGTAGTTGTTGGAACGAATCCGGTCAACCACCACCGCCGCACCAAAGCCAATCAGGCCGACGGCCAGCAGGGTCAGGGAGATGCCTTGCAGACCGGTCGGCAGGCGGGACAACAGCGAAGCGCCCTTCTGTTCCGACTTGGGTGTGACCAGGCTATCCATGATGGATGTGGTGCTCATCGGTTCAAACCGGGATGCGCCTTGTGCATCGCCGGCGTTGGCGTTCTTGTCGGACTTGCGTTTGCCGAAGCTGAGCTTCATGGTGATTCCCCCTGCTGGACCGCCGTATGGTCGGGTCGGCCAGTCAACTTTGGTCGGTATTACTGATAACGGTTGATTTGTAAGAACTCAGGTTGGCGAACCAACTGGTCAATGTGCAGCATTTGCCAATGCACCCCCTGACTGTCCCGGAACTGCTCGCCCAGCCAAGGCTTGCTGTCATCCTGCGCCATGCTCACTGCTTCCAGCTGATTGGGCTGGCGCAAGCCAATGATCTGCGACACCATCAGGGCGGCATTGTCGATCAGGCGCGATTGCAGCAGCAGCAGCCGGTTGCCAGGCAGGCTGCCGGTTGGTGTGCGGAACAGAAAATGGGACAGGTCCGTGACGCTGTACAGCGTCCCCCGGATGTTGCTGACACCGCGGAACCATTCGCGGGTAAGCGGCACTTCCAGAATGGGCGGAACCGACACCACTTCACTGACCTGGGTCAGCTCCAGCAGACAGTGCTGGTCACCAATCCGTACCCCCAGGCGCGACAAGCCCGCCTGCCCGCTGGTGGCGGATTGCAGGCGCTGGGATACGCGTTCCTGGAATTCGCGCAGGCTGATCCGTTTTGCCATTAGCCGAGCGCCGCGATCTTGGAGAGCAGCTCCGCCTGATCAACCGGCTTGACCAGATAGTCACGCGCACCTTGGCGCAGGCCCCAGATCTTGTCGGTTTCCTGGCCCTTGCTGGTACACATGAAGATCGGGATGTGCTTGGTGGCTTCTTCACGGCTGATGGTGCGGGTGGCCTGGAAGCCATTGAGCCCCGGCATCACCACATCCATCAGGATCAGATCCGGCTGGATGTCCTTGGCCTGTTGCACGGCCTGCTCGCCACTTTCCAGCATCACCACCTGAAAGCCGTTCTTGGTGAGGATTTCGCCCAGAAAATGGCGCTCGGTGGGGGAGTCGTCAACGATCAGGATTTTTTTGATTGGCATGGTTTCCTACCCTTGCTGGTGATGGCTGGTCAGACTGACAGCATGGCTGCCAACAACCGATAACAGGCTGTCTTTGGTAAAAGGCTTGGTCAGGTATTCGTCAGAGCCGACCATGCGCCCACGTGCGCGATCAAACAAACCGTCCTTGGAAGACAGCATGACCACGGGCGTACCGTGGAAACGCGGATTTTTCTTGATGAGCGAGCAGGTCTGGTAGCCGTCCAGCCTGGGCATCATGACATCGACAAAAATAATGTCCGGCAAGTGGTCGGTGATCTTGGCCAAGGCATCAAAGCCATCCTCGGCAAGGATCACATCACAGCCGGCCTGCTTGAGGAAGATCTCGGCACTGCGACGGATGGTGTTGCTGTCGTCAATAACCATGACCTTTACCCCGGTTAGGCTGCGTCCCCCTTCCACATTGTCCCCTTGTCAGAAATTGGTCTGGATGCGTCGAAGTCTGAGGCGGATCAGGCCCATTCGTCCAGGATTGTAAGAAATTGTAGAGAAATAAACCAGCGCCGGTAAAGCCTCATGCATGTTGCATTGCGAAGTGCGATTCAAAAATCGGCAAATATGCCAACACAATGCCTTCACAGGTGGCGAAAGCGATCGCGCAGGACATGCCACTGCCGACGACTGACCGGCAGGCGGTCGCCGGGCTGTAACACGGCAAGCCAGTGGGTTTCGCCTTCTTCATCGGTGCCCTTCTCAAAGCCTGCCAGCTCCTTGGTGGCCACCAGACAATTGCGGTGGATACGGACAAAGCGGCTGGTAAACTCCTGCTCCAGCTGGGTCAGCGCACCCTCCAGCAGGTATTCCTTGTCACTGGTGACGATGGTGATGTATTTCAGCTCCGCTTTCATATAGCGGATCTGGTCCAGCGGGATCAGGCGCACCTTGCCGCGTTCGGTGACCGAGAGGAAGCGCCGCTCTGGCGCCGCGGGCAGGTTCTGTGGCCGCCCCTGCCGTTCCTGTGCACGCTGTAGCGCCGCCAGCAGGCGCTCTTGCCGGACCGGTTTCAGCAGATAATCAATCGCGGCCAGTTCAAATGCTTGTACGGCGTATTCGTCGTAGGCGGTGGTGAAGATGATCATCGGAGGGTGGCTGAGCTGCTGCAGGTGCTGCGCCAGCTCCAGCCCGTCCATTTCCGGCATGCGGATATCGAGCAACACCACATCGGCGTGATGGTGTTGCAAGGCCTCCAGTGCCGCAAAGCCATTCTCGGCCTCGCCCAGGCAGGTCAGACTCAGACTGGCTGCGCAGTCTTCCAGCAGGGTGCGCAACCGGGTGCGCGCCGGTGCCTCATCGTCCACTAGAAAAATTCGCAAGGGATGCGTCATTGCGGCCCCCGTTGATATGGCATGCGTATCATCACTTGATAATAGTCGTTACCGACATTTGTGCTAAGTTCGGCATCAACATCGAAGTGCAGCAGCAGACGCTCCTTGATGTTGGACAGCGCCATCTTGTTGCCTGCATGGTGGGTGCCTTGCCCGTTATACGGGTTGCGTATTACCACAAAGACTTCGTGGCGACGGCTGTAGGCATTGATGGTGATGGTGCCGGGGCGGATGCTTTGTTCGATGCCATGGTAGACCGCGTTTTCCAGCAGGGGCTGCAATACCAGTGGGGGAATCAGTGCGTCTGCAGGCATGCGGTCGATATGCCAGTCCAGCCGCAGGCGCTCCCCCAGCCGCACCTGCTCGATTTCCAGATACTGCTGCGCCAGTTCAATTTCCCGGCTGAGGGGCACCAGCTGCCGATTGTCCGCCATCAACACACGGAACAACTCAGCCAGATTTTCCAGCACCCGCTCGGCGCGCTTGGGCTCAGGGCGGATCAGGCTCAGCACGGCATTCAGGCTGTTGAACAGGAAGTGCGGGCGGATACGCGCTTGTAGCGCTTGCAGCCGGGCTTCGCTGACGGCGGGAGACAGGGCCTGCTGGCGCAGCAGGAAGTAGCCCAGCATGGCACTGCTACCCAGCAAGCTGACCAGCACGTTGCGTTGCAAGGTGAAGCCGGAAGCATGGTTCAGCAAGCTGAACAAGCCACTGCTGCCGACGCTGATCACCACCACCAGCAGCGCGCCGTGCATATAGGGTAGCCGCCGCAACCAGCGGTGCAACAGTGACAGCAGTAACAGGGTGCATAGCAAAGGCGGTTCCAGCTGGGCGGCGACACTGCTCATGCGTCCACCCAGTTCACGCCAGCGCTCACTTTGCATCAGGGCATACACCAGGGCAAAGCCGTTGCACAGGGTCAGGATGCGCAGCAAGACCCCCAGCTGGTCAAAGCCGGGCAAGCTGGCTGGGTGCAGGTTTTGCTTTATACTTGCCATGGTTGTTTCAGCATATCAGGCGTTTTGCCTCCCCGCGTGTTTTCGCGCATTGTGTATTGAAGGACAATGACATGCAATCTGCGACCGACAAATTGTGGTCTGGCCGCTTCAACGAGCCGGTGACCGAGCTGGTCAAACGCTACACCGCTTCCGTGACCTTTGATCAACGCATGGCGCGTTTCGACATTCAGGGCTCACTGGCGCACGCCGCCATGCTGCAACGTGCCGGTATCCTGACGCCTGCCGACCTTCAGGCCATTCAGCAGGGCATGAGTGACATTCTGGCGGAGATCGAGGAAGGCCAGTTTGTCTGGTCGCTGGATCTGGAAGACGTGCACATGAACATCGAGCGTCGCCTGACCGAGAAGATCGGCGACGCAGGCAAGCGCCTGCACACCGGGCGTTCACGCAATGATCAGGTCGCGACCGACATCCGCCTGTGGCTGCGTCACAGCATCGACCAGCACCTGCAGGAAATTCGTGCACTGCAAACCGCGTTGCTGGACCTGGCAGAAGCCCATGCGGACACGGTGATGCCGGGCTTTACCCATCTGCAGGTGGCCCAGCCGGTGACCTTTGGCCACCACTTGCTGGCCTATGTGGAAATGTTGCAGCGGGACCTGGAGCGGATGCAGGATTGCCGCCGTCGGGTGAACCGGTTGCCACTGGGGGCGGCTGCACTGGCCGGTACCAGCTACCCGATCGACCGCCATTTTGTGGCCGAGCAACTGGGCTTTGATGGCGTCACCGAGAATTCGCTGGACTCGGTGTCGGACCGCGATTTTGCCATTGAGTACACGGCCGCTGCCGCCCTGATCATGACCCACCTGTCACGCCTGTCCGAAGAGTTGATCCTGTGGATGAGCCCGCGCTTTGGTTTTATTGACCTGGCTGATCGCTTCTGTACCGGTAGCTCCATCATGCCGCAAAAGAAAAACCCGGATGTGCCGGAGCTGGTGCGTGGCAAGACCGGGCGGGTTAATGGTCACCTGATGGGCCTGCTGACCCTGATGAAAGGTCAGCCGCTGGCGTACAACAAGGACAATCAGGAAGACAAGGAGCCGCTGTTTGATACCGCAGACACCCTGTCGATGACCCTGACCATCTATGCCGACATGATGCGCGGGGTGGTGGTCAAGCCGGAAGCGATGCGAGCGGCGGTGTTGCAAGGCTTTGCCACGGCAACCGACCTGGCCGACTATCTGGTCAAGCGTGGCCTGCCGTTCCGCGATGCACACGAAGCGGTGGCACTGGCGGTGCGGCACGCCGAAAAGCAGGGTTGTGATCTGGCCGATTTGTCGCTGCCGGTGCTGCAAAGCTTCTCGGCGCTGATCGACGATACGGTGTATCAGGTGCTGACCCCGGAAGGAGCGCTCGCCAGCCGTAACCACATTGGCGGTACCGCGCCGCAGCAGGTGCGTTTGGCGATTGGCCGCGCACGGCAGCGCCTGAACGGCTGAGCAGGATAGACGGCGCGCTCAGCGCAGCGTGCCGTCTGCCAGTTGCCGCATCTCCGCCATAAACTGCTGGTGCAGCAGCACCATCTGCGCCAGCAGCGCCTCAATCTCAGGCCATTCTCCCTGCTGCCGACCGGTGCTTTCCAGCGTCCTCGCCAGTTGCCACAGCGGGCCATCCGTCAAGCTGCCCACGCTACCCTTGTAGCTATGCGCATGCTGGAAGGTGCCGACATGATCATGCGACGACACACTGTGTTGCAGCAGTCGCCACTGCTCGGGGAGCTGCTCCAGCAGGATGCCGGCCATGTCCGGCAGCATGTCCTCCGGCAACCCCAATGTGGCAGCAAAGGCCTGGTAGTCCTGCAAAGGCATGGCAAGGCTCGGCAATAACGGACAGTCTTGACTATAGTGCAAGCATCCCCGAAAAAACAAATTCACCACATAGCCCGAGCAGCGTGTGAATGGACGGGGGCTTAACCCTTGCAGGAGTGTGGCTTGCGGCACGGTCAGTTTGCCCGTCGTTTCATCTTGTCTGTGACCATGATCAGCGTGTTGCCGCTCCTGCTGGTCATGCTGGCCTATGGCTCCTTCTGGTATGTGGAAAGCAAGGAGGCACTGGAACGTCAGCTGCATAAAGCCAAACAGCTGGTGCCGATGATGCAGAAGGCCTGGAGGCTGAATGATGTGGCAGCCCTGCACGACCAGATTGACCGTATCCTGCTGGTGGATGGGGTGGTGGCGGTGTCGTGGCTGGACCGGGAACAGCAGCGCGGGGTCATACAGCGTGCCGGGTTTGTCGTCCCCGACAAGGCGGCTCATCAGGAAGCGTTGCTCAATGAGCAGGGCGAGCAAATCGGCCGGATCGACATTTACACCGATCTTGCAGCGATGCCGCAGAATCCGTGGCGGGAGCTGCGGGAAGGGGTGGTGTGGATTGTTGCAACCTGGTTGGTGCTGCTGATCGTGCTGAACTGGCGCTTTCGCAGCTGGGTGTGCCAACCCCTGTTGCAGTTGTCACGGTATGTGGAAAAAGGCGGGCTGCAGGATAAGCCGGAGCCGTTCAGTTGGCAGCGGCATGGTGGCAGCAGTGAGGATGAGCTGGATGTGCTGGCGCGAGAGCTGGTGGCCCTGAAGCAGACCGCCTATCAGCATGTGCAGCAGGAAAAGATGGGCCAGAGTGTGCTGGCCGAAGAGCGGGATCGTTTGCGCAGCCAGGTGGTGGCGCGTACGCATGAGCTGGATTACCTGAGCCGTTTCCAGCGCTTGATTGGCAACCTGTTTCAACGCTTTGCCGTGATGCCGATGTCGGCGGTTGAGGCCGGGTTGCAGCAGGCGCTGGCTGAAGTAGGCCGCTTTCTCTGTGTAGAACGGGTCTCGCTGTTCCAGCATGACCCGGAGCTGAGCCACATGCGCTACACCCATGAGTGGGTGGAAGAAGGCTTCTTGCCCACCATTGAATTGCTGGACGAGGTCAATACCCGTAATTTTCCATGGTGGATGGCGCAGTTGCAGCAAGGCCGAGTCCTGCAGGTGGATGACCCGCTGCAGTTGCCGCCTGAAGCTCGGGCCGAGCGGGATACCTTGATGGCACACGGGGTACGTAGCCTGATCTGCATGCCGCTGCTGAGCAGCGAGGGTTTGATGGGCTACATTACCTATGATGCCTTGCGTCAGCCCCGTCGCTGGTCTCAAGAAGAGCTGACCCTGCTGGGCATCACCAATACCTTGTTCCTCAGTATCTTGCTCTACCAGCGCCGTGAACTGCAGCTGGAAGCCGCCCGGCGCAGCCTGGAACAATACAACCGCAAGCTGGAGATGTTGTCACGTAGCGATGAACTGACGGGCCTCGCCAACCGGAGGCACTTCAACGAAGTGCGGGCGCAGGAGTTTCGGCGGGCACTCCGCGATAACCTGCCCTTGACCCTGCTGTTGTTCGATCTGGATTACTTCAAGGCTTACAACGATAGCCTTGGCCATGCGGCGGGCGACGATGCGCTCAAGGTGTTTGCCGACTGCCTGAAACAGACCTTCGAGCGCGGCACCGATCTGGTGGCGCGGGTGGGCGGCGAAGAGTTTGCCGTGCTGCTGCCCGCCACCGCCACCCCGCAGGGGGTGGCTTTGGCGGAGCGCCTACGTGCCACCTTGCAGGCGCGTCAGGTCCACCACCCCAACTCACCGGTCGCCGATAGCCTGACGGTGAGCGCGGGGCTGGTGACGCTGGACCCGGAGCGGCACCCGGATGTCGATACCCTCTATACTGCCGCAGACCGGGCGCTGTACGAGGCCAAAGCGCTGGGGCGTAACCGGGTGGTCAGCGCTTGAGTAGCAACAGGGTTTACAGGCCCAGCCGCTGCCAGACGGTGGAGACGAGCCCTGCCTGATTCAGGGTGTAGAAGTGCAGGCCGGGTGCGCCGCCCGCCAGCAGCCGATCACTCAGTTCGGTGACGACATCCAGCCCAAAGGAGCGAATGGAAGCCACATCATCACCGTAGCCTTGCAGTTTCAGGCGCAGCCAGCGTGGAATTTCGGCACCGCAGACATCGGAAAAGCGAGCCAGCTGACTGAAGTTGCTGATCGGCATGATGCCCGGCACGATGGGAATACTGACCCCTTGTGCCTGCACCGCATCCACAAAGGCAAAATAGGCATCGGCATTGTAGAAATACTGGGTAATGGCCGAGTTGGCCCCGGCCTGTACCTTGCGCACAAAGTTGTTCAGATCGTCCTGTGCGCTGCGGGCTTGCGGGTGGTATTCCGGGTAGGCCGCCACTTCAATGTGGAAGTGGTCACCGCAGCATTCACGGATGAAGCTGACCAGCTCGTTGGCGTAGCGAAACTCACCGGCCACCGCCATGCCGGACGGCAAATCACCGCGCAGCGCGACGATATGGCGTATGCCTTCTTGCTGAAAACCCTGCAGTAGCCCGCGAATACCGTCGCGGGTACTGCCGATGCAGGACAGGTGCGGCGCCACATTGTAGCCATCGGCCTTGATCTCGCGCACGGTGCGCAAGGTGCCTTCCTGGGTAGAGCCACCCGCACCATAGGTCACCGAAAAGAAGTGCGGCTGGTACTGCGCCAGTTGGCGGCGGGTGACCCGCAGCTTGTCCATGCCTTCTGCGGTTTTGGGCGGGAAGAATTCAAAACTGAATGTACGGGAAGGACTCATGGGATTCTCGATTCAGGGACGGATGCCGAGAACGGTGACCGAGGTCGCGCGCGCCAGCAGCCGGTAAGCCGCATAGCCGGCCAGCGCTTGCCAGAAGGTGCCGATCTCCATGCCGAAATTGCTTTGCCCGGCAGCCTGGAAAATGATCACATCCAGCACCGGGATCAGCAGGCCCAGGGACAGGACAATGGCGGGCGCAATCAACACCATCACAACGGGCTTGGCCACGTGGTACAGCAGGCCCAGCATCAAGGTGACCTTGAAGGCCGCCAAAGGATGCGACAGGTGAATGAAGGGCAGCAGCAGGGATATCACAATCAGGCTCAGAGAGTTGATCAACCAGCCGCTCAGTAAACGCACGCCATGCCTTTCCACAAAAAAAGCGGACACCCTCTGGTGTCCGCATGCTGATCAGTAGCGGTAGTGATCCGGCTTGTACGGGCCGGCCTTGCTCACGCCAATATACTGCGCTTGCGCATCGGTCAGCTCGGTCAGCTGTACCCCCAGCTTCTTCAGCTGCAGGCGGGCCACTTTCTCGTCCAGATGCTTGGGCAGCACATACACCCCGACCGGATAGTCAGCCGTACGGGTGAACAGCTCGATCTGGGCAATGGTCTGGTTGGCAAACGAGGAGCTCATCACATAGCTCGGGTGGCCAGTACCGCACCCCAGATTGACCAGGCGGCCTTCCGCCAGCAGGATGATGCGCTTGCCGTCCGGGAAGATCACATGGTCGACTTGCGGCTTGATGTTTTCCCAGACGTACTGCTTGAGCGAGGCCACATCGATTTCATTGTCGAAGTGGCCGATGTTGCAGACAATCGCCTGATCCTTCATCGCCTTCATGTGGTCGTGGGTGATCACATTGAAGTTGCCGGTGGTGGTGACGAAGATGTCCGCCTTGTCGGCGGCGTATTCCATGGTCACCACGCGGTAGCCTTCCATCGCCGCCTGCAAGGCGCAGATTGGGTCGATCTCGGTCACCCACACCTGGGCCGACAGCGCACGCAGGGCCTGGGCCGAGCCCTTGCCCACATCGCCATAGCCGGCCACCAGCGCCACCTTGCCCGCAATCATCACGTCGGTGGCACGCTTGATGCCGTCGACCAGCGATTCACGGCAGCCATACAGATTGTCAAACTTGGACTTGGTGACCGAGTCGTTGACGTTGATGGCCGGGAACGCCAGGCGGCCCTCCTTGTGCATCTGGTACAGCCGCTTGACGCCGGTGGTGGTTTCTTCGGTCACCCCCTTGATCTGCGCCAGGCGGGCAGAGTACCAGCCCGGTGAGGTCGCCAGCTTGGCGCGAATGGCGGCAAACAGCACGGTTTCTTCTTCGCTGGACGGGTGATTCAGCACCGACAAATCCTGCTCGGCCCTGCTTCCCAGATGCAGCAACAGGGTCGCATCGCCGCCATCATCCAGGATCATGTTGGCGTGGTTGTCGTTCGGCCACTCAAAGATGCGATGGGTGTAATCCCAATAATCCGTCAGCGATTCGCCCTTGTAGGCGAACACCGGGGTGCCGACGCCATTGGCACCGTTGGCCGCAATCGCGGCTGCAGCATGATCTTGCGTGGAGTAGATGTTGCAGGAGGCCCAGCGCACTTCCGCACCCAGCGCTTGCAGGGTTTCAATCAGCACGGCGGTCTGGATGGTCATGTGCAGCGAGCCGGCCACGCGGGCACCGCGCAGCGGCTGACTGTGGGCATACTCTTCGCGGATCGCCATCAGGCCCGGCATTTCGGTCTCGGCGATGCGGATTTCCTTGCGGCCCCAATCGGCCAGGCTCAGGTCGGCAACGTGAAAATCGGTAAAACGCGGCGCGTTCATGCGTAAACTCCTTGTCTTTGCAGGAACGGGCGCCGTTGAATCAGGCTGCACCCAGCCGAGCCTGGCGGAAGGATCCGTCGCAGCGCCCCTCGGTGGGCAGGTGGGCGCCCGCAGGCGCCCCGGTGAACATTATAGCTTACAGGCCTGCATCTGCACGCAGCGCTTCGGCCTTGTCAGTCCGCTCCCAGCTGAACTCCGGCTCTTCGCGGCCAAAGTGGCCGTAAGCGGCGGTCTTGCCGTAGATCGGGCGCAGCAGGTCCAGCATCTGCACGATGCCCTTGGGCCGCAGGTCAAAGTGGCGGCGCACCAGTTCGGCAATCTTGTCGTCCGGCAGCTTGCCGGTACCATTGGTGAACACCATCACGCTGGTCGGTTGTGACACACCAATGGCGTAGCTCACCTGGATCTGGCACTCGCGGGCCAGCCCGGCGGCGACAATGTTCTTGGCGACGTAGCGGCCGGCATAGGCGGCGGAACGGTCTACCTTGGACGGGTCCTTGCCGGAGAAGGCCCCCCCGCCGTGCGGAGCGGCACCACCATAGGTGTCGACGATGATCTTGCGACCGGTCAGGCCGCAATCCCCCATCGGGCCGCCAATCACAAAGCGTCCGGTCGGGTTGATCAGGTAGCGGGTGTCTTCGGTCAGCATATTGCCTGGCATCACCGGCTTGATGATGTCCTCGATCACCGCTTCCCGTAGCGTCTCGTAGCTGATGTCCGGGTGATGCTGGGTCGACAGCACAATGGTGTCGATCGCGACCGGCAGGCCGGTCTGTTCGTTATAGCGTACGGTCACCTGGCTCTTGGCATCCGGGCGCAGCCAGGGCAGTCGGCCATCCTTGCGCAGTTCGGCCTGGCGCTGTACCAGACGGTGGGCGTAGTAGATCGGGAAGGGCATCAGGCTCGGCGTTTCGTCGCACGCGTAGCCAAACATCAGGCCCTGGTCACCGGCGCCCTGGTCCAGATCCAGCCCCTGGCCTTCGTTCACGCCTTGCGCAATGTCCGGACTCTGCTTGTCGTAGGCCACCAGCACCGCGCAACCCTTGGCATCAAAGCCCAGATCGGAGTGATCGTAGCCGATGCGGCGGATGGTGCTGCGGGCGATCTCGATGTAATCCACGTTGGCGTGGGTGGTAATCTCACCCGCCAGCACGCACAAGCCGGTATTCACCAGCGTTTCTGCGGCCACCCGGGCATGTTTGTCTTCCGCCAGAATGGCGTCCAGAATGGCATCGGAAATCTGGTCAGCGACTTTGTCCGGATGACCTTCCGACACGGATTCCGAGGTAAACAGATATTCACTCATTATCGTTCCTCATGGGGTATGCCGGATCGTCCGCCTACCTGCCTTGTTCAGATGGGCTGGGTATCGACGACGGGCACGTGTAAAATGCGCCATTTTGAGCCTCAGGGAGCCGGGCGGAATGTCCGCACCCACACCAAGACTGTCCATTGCGCTACGCCTGTTGCAACTGGTTGGGCATCTGCCTTTGCCGGTGCTGCATCTGGCGGGCAGCGGGCTCGGCCTGCTGGCCTATCTGCTGGCCCCGCGCTACCGCAAGCGGCAGCGGGCAAACTTGCTGACGACACAACTGGCTACAACACCCCGTGATTATAGCCGGTTGTGCTGGCGTAATGCGCGAGAATCCGGCAAAGCGGTCACCGAATTGCTGGCGGCCTGGGTGCGCTCACCGCAGGTGGTGGCCAGCTGGGTGCGCGAGGTGGTGGGCTGGCAGCATGTTGAAGCCGCGCAGCAGGCGGGCCGTGGCATCATTTTCGTTACGCCGCACCTGGGGTGTTACGACATTGCTGGGCGTTACCTCTCCACCCGCATGCCGCTCGCCGCGCTGTATCGCCCGCCCAAGTTGCGCTGGCTGGAACCCCTGATGAATGCGGGTCGGGCGCGTTCCAATACCGATATGGCAGCCACCGATACGGCCGGGGTGCGTACCCTGCTCAAGGCACTCAAGACCGGACGGGCCATTTTTGTGCTACCCGACCAGGTGCCGGGGCAAGGTGACGGGGAGTGGGCGCCGTTTTTTGGACAGCCCGCCTACACCATGACCCTGCTGCCACGGCTGGCCAGCAGTACCGGTGCCACGGTGGTGATGCTGTATGGTGAGCGTCTGCCGTGGGGGCGGGGCTACCGCCTGCATTTGTCCCCGCTGCCGCAGCCGTTTACCGGTGAGCGGCAGCAAGATGCCCATGTGTTGAACCAGGCGGTCGAAGCCCTCGTCCGCCAATGCCCGGAACAGTATTTGTGGAGTTACAACCGATACAAGAACCCGACCGGCCAGTCCATCCCCGCTACCGGCGACAGCGACTCAGCCGCGCGCTGATCCTGCTGCTGCGCGGCCTGGCCTGGCTGCCCTTCCCCTTGCTGTGGGCCCTTGCCTACACGCTGGGGGCGCTGGTGCATCTGTTCCGGCGCGGTGGCGCGGTCGACATCAACCTGCAGATGTGCTTTCCGGAGTGGGACAAGGCCACCCGGCGCAAGGTAGCGCGGCAGCACTATATGGTGCTGGCACGCAGCCTGCTGGAGCTGGGGGTGCAGGTGTTTCAGCCCAAACGTCGCCTGCTGAATGCGGTGACGATTGTCGGCATGGAGCACCTGCGTGCGCAGCAGGGCAAGCCGGTCATCCTGTTGACCCCGCATTTTGTCGGCATGAACTTTGCCGGTTCGGCGGTGGCGGAGGTGGTACCGCTGGTGGCCATGTACAGTGCCAACAAAGATGTTGCCTTCAATGAATTGCTGCTCAAAGCCCGCTCGCGTTTTGGTGCGCCGGGCCTGATCAGCCGCCAGCAGGGCCTGCGCCCGATCCTGAAAGCACTGCGCGCAGGCAAGCCACTGTATTACCTGCCGGATATGGATTTTGGGGCGCGTGATTCGGTGTTCGTTCCCTTCTTCGGTCATCCGGCGGCCACCATCACGGCGGTATCGCGTATCGCCAAGGCCGCCGATGCGGTGGTGGTGCCGCTGGTGGTGCGGCAACTGGGCTGGTGGAAAGGCTATGAAGCCCGTTTCTATCCGGGTTGGGACGCCTTCCCTTCGGGCGACGAGGTGGCGGACGCGGTCTACATGAACCAGTTTGTGGAAGCACGGGTGCGTGAGATGCCAGAGCAGTACTTCTGGGTGCACCGTCGCTTTGGTACCTCCCCCCCCGGCACCCCCAATCGCTACAAGCCTGCACGGAGGCCCTGATGCGCGTCGTACTGGGCGTGTTCTACCTGCTGCACTTTCTGCCGCGCTGGCTGTTCAAGGGGCTGGCCTGGGGGCTGGGTAATCTGTTGTATCTGCTGTCCCCCGCCCGCCGCCGTGTGGGGCGCTACAACCTGCGTCAGGCTTTTCCCGAGCTGGACGAGCGGGCGCGCAACCGCCTGTTACGACAGCACTACCAGCTGTTCATGCTGGGGCTGCTGGATCACGCCTATCTCTGGTATGGCTCACCGGCGCGCTTGCGCAAGCTGATCCGTATTGAAGGGCTGGACGCCCTGCCAGAGGGGCCGCAGCTGTGGCTGGCCCCCCACTTTAACGGTCTGGCCGCCGGTGGGCAGCGTATCGTGCTGGAGCGGGCCTGCTCTGCAGTGTATGTGCAGCAGAAAAACCCGGTGCTGGACTGGTTCATGCAAGAGCGCCGCGAGCGGTTTGGCAACTGCCGCATGCTGTCACGCCAGGCCGGGGTGCGCGCCATCCTGCAGGCCTATAAGGATGGGTTCCAGCTGCACTATTCGCCTGATCTCGACTATGGTGCACGTGATGCTGTGTTCGTACCGTTCTTCGGCCAGCTGGCGGCCACGGTAACCGCCTTGCCGCGGCTGGCCAAAATCACCCGCGCCAGGGTGGTGCCGATGGTAACCACCATGGAGCCGCACGGTTATACCATTCGCTTTCACCCGGGCTGGAGCGACTACCCGACCGAGGACGTTAAGGCGGATGTGCGGCGCATGAATGCCTGGCTGGAGGACATGATCCGGCAGTATCCCGCCCAGTATTTCTGGCTGCACAAACGATACAAGACCCGCCCAGCAGGGGAGCGCAACCCTTACCAGGACGACTGAAGCCGCGCCGGGGCTGGCATTGCCGCCCGGCTTCGGCGATACTTTGCGCATGACCCGAGCAGGACTGCTGCATGTTCAACAACCCTTCCGATGACGATATCCGTCAGCGCCTGAAGCAGAGCCGCCGCATTGCCGTGGTCGGCATGTCGCCCAACCCGGCGCGTCCCAGCTTTGGCGTGGCCAAGATCATGCGCGCCTTCGGTTACAGCATCGTGCCGGTACGCCCTGCGGTGAGCGAGGTGCTGGGCGAAACGGCCTACCCGACGCTGCAAGCGGTGCCGGGACGGGTCGATATCGTCAATGTGTTTCGCAATGCCAGCCTGCTGGAGCCGATTGTGGATGCCTGCATCGAAACCGGCGCGCCTGCGTTGTGGATACAGGAAGGCATCATTAACGAAGCGGCCGCAGAGCGGGCACGGGCAGCGGGGATCTGGGTGGTGATGGATCGCTGCATTTACAAGGATTACGTCAGGCTGTTTCGGGATCAGGCATGATTCGTCATATTGTAATGTGGACTCTGAAGGACGAGGCTGAAGGCGCCGACAAGGCGAGCAATGCCCGCAAGGTCAAGCAAGTGCTCGAAGCCCTCAACGGGCAAATACCCGGCATGCGGCTGCTGGAAGTGGGGATCGACACCTCGCGTACCGAGGCCAGCGCGGATGTGGTGCTCTACTCCGAGTTCGACGACCAGGCCTCGCTGGACGCCTATCAGCAGCACCCTGCCCACCATCTGGCGGGCGAGTTTGTCGGCAAGGTGCGCCTGACCCGGCAACTGGTGGACTATGAAGTGAGTGGTCAATGAAGACCTTACCATTTACCAAGATGCACGGCCTGGGCAACAACTTCATGGTGCTCGATGGGGTGCGCCAGCCGATACAGCTGAACCCTGAGCAACTGCGCTTGTGGGGCGACTGGCGGCTGGGCGTCGGCTTTGACCAGCTGTTGCTGGTGGAGCCCGCGGACCACCCGGACAATGATTTCAAATATCGCATCTTCAATTGCGATGGCAGCGAGGTGGAGCAGTGCGGCAACGGCGCACGCTGCTTTGCCCGCTATGTGTACGATCACGGCCTGACCGAGAAGCGCGCGCTGCGGGTGGAGACGGCGCGCGGCCTGATTCGGCCGCAGCTGGAAGCCGATGGCATGGTCACGGTGGACATGGGTGTCCCTGTCTTTGCGCCAGCCAATCTGCCTTTTGTGGCGGATGCGGAAAGCCTGACCTACCCGCTTGCCCTGGCAGACGGCCAGACGGTGCAGGTCAGTATCGTGTCGATGGGTAATCCGCATGCGGTACAACGGGTCGACGATGTCGATACCGCGCCAGTCAGCGTGCAAGGCCCACAGATCGAGCAGCACCCGCGCTTCCCGCAAAAGGTCAACGCCGGGTTTCTGCAGGTGGTGGATCGGCAGCATATCCGCTTGCGGGTGTACGAGCGTGCCGCAGGTGAAACCCTGGCCTGTGGCACCGGCGCTTGCGCTGCGGTGGTGGCGGGCATTCGCCAGGGCTGGCTGGACGCCGCGGTCACGGTGCAAACCCGTGGCGGCGAGCTGCGCATCCGCTGGGAGGGCCCCGGCCAACCCGTATGGATGACCGGCCCCACTGTAACCGTATTCGAAGGCCAGCTGTCGCTGGACTGAGCGAGACACGCCCTGTACAGGGCAACAAGGAGAACCGCCGATGCAAGCGGATGATGTGGCACAGTACCTGAAAGATCACCCGGAATTCTTTGAGCACTATGCGGACTTGCTGGCCGAGATTTTTGTGCCGCACCCGCATGGGGGGCACGCCATCTCGCTGGCGGAGCGGCAGATGCTGACGCTACGCGAGAAAAACCGCCTGCTGGAAGGCAAGCTGGGCGAACTGTTGCAGTTTGGTGAGGAAAACGATGGCATCAGCGACAAGGTGCACCGCATTGGGGTGGCTTTGCTGCGCACGCCGACGGTGGAAGCCACGCTGCATACCTTCCTGTTTCACATCACCGAGAACTTCAATGTGCCGCAGGCGACGGTACGCCTGTGGGTGCCCGGATGGGGCCATGACCAACCCGGCAGCGAGCCGGTGAGTGATGAGCTGAAAGCGTTTGCCCTTGACCTGCAACACCCCTACTGTGGCCCCCACGTCAGCCCGGAAGTGGCAGGCTGGTTTGGTGAGGCGGCGGCCACCCTCAAGTCCTACGCACAAGTCCCGTTGCGGCATGGTGAAACCTTGGGCCTGCTGGTGATGGGCAGCGAAGATGCGCAGCGCTTCTACCCGGACATGGGTACCCTCTACCTCAGCCGCCTCGGTGAGCTGCTGGCGTCTGCCATCCAGCGCAACGAGGCCGAACCGCTGCCCGAGGCATGAGCACCTCGCCGGACCTGGCCGAGCTGCAGCCCTTTCTGGGCTGGATGGCCCAGGCCCGGCAAGCCAGCCCGCACACCCTGACCGCGTACCAGCGTGACCTGCGGGTGTTGCAAGACGCGGGCTGGCCCCTGCAAGAAGCTTCCCCGCTGCAGATTCGTCGCCTGCTGGCCGATCGGGCTCGGCAAGGGCTGTCCGCCCGCAGTCTGGCACGCATGTTGTCCGCCTGGCGGCGCTTCTACCAGTATCAGGTCTTGCATCAGGGCTGGTCGAGCAATCCCTGCCTCGGCGTGCGCCCACCGCGCCGACAACGCGCCTTGCCGGAAGTGTTGACGCCGGACCGGGCCAGCCAGCTGCTGCAACCGCTGGCAGAAGCCACAGACGACCCGTTGCTGCAACGGGATCAGGCCGTCTACGAGCTGCTGTATTCCAGTGGCCTGCGCGTCTCCGAGCTGGTGGCGCTGGATCTGCAGGACTGGCGCGCGGACGAACAGGAATTGCACGTCCGCTTCGCCAAAGGGCGGAAATCGCGGGTGGTGCCGGTCGGCAAACCCGCTACCCTGGCCTTGCAGCAGTGGCTGCAGGTGCGTCATGCACAAGCGGGTGAGGTCGCCTTGTTCACCAGCGCGCGGGGCCAGCGGCTGGGGGTACGCAGCATCCAGCAGCGGCTGCGCCAGCATGGGATACAGCAAGGGGTGCCACAAGGGGTATACCCCCATTTGCTGCGACACTCCTGCGCCAGCCATGTGCTGCAATCTTCGGGTGATCTGCGTGCGGTGCAGGAGCTGCTGGGGCATGCCAGCATCAGCAGTACGCAGGTGTATACCCATCTCGATTTTCAGCGACTGGCGGCGGTGTATGACGCCGCCCATCCCCGCGCCAAGCGCAAGCCGGAATAGTATCTGGCGGCTGGCGCGGAATTTGCTGTACTGTGGCTGTATTGGCTTGGCACAAGGCCGACCACCGCTCAGGACTAATGTACGCGCATGAGTATTCGCCCCCTTCTTCCCGGTCAGGGTCTACCGCAGACTGATCAGCCGCGCGCCAGCAGCAGTGATGCGCAGGGCTGGCAGCAGGCTTTGCTGGGCGCCTTGCAGCGACCCACGGCCACTGGCACGCCGCTGGCGCCACGACCAAGCACCAGTCCCGTCTCAGCACCGGTGCCGGTGGATGGCGTGCGCGAGCAGGCGGCGGCAAAACTTGCCGCCTTGCAGCAAGCGATCGGCAATGTCTTCCAGCAGCAAGGAGTGGCGGCGAGTGATGGCGCCCGTCTGCAGCTGGGGGCCGATGGGCGACTGCAGCTATCGGGCGCGCAGGAAGGGGATGCCGTGCAGCAAGCACTGGATGCCGATAGCGCCTTGCAACAGCAGTTTGCCGATGTCGCCAGCGGGCAGGCATTTATGCGTGCGGCGGACGAAACCGCGGCTTTCCAGCGCGCCTATGCCGCCAACCCCAAGGTGGCGGTGGCCCAGTATGGTCATTTACTGAATGCCAACCGGCCCGAGCCGGTCTTCCAGTTACACGCGCAGGCGGGGCAGTGGCAGGCCCGTTTTATCTGAGGATGTCTCAAGTCGCGGCTGGAATCAGCCAGCCCTCGTCACCTTGTGCTACGTGCAGCGGATGACCCAGCAACTGTGACAGATGTTCCGGGGTCAGCATCTCGCTGACCGTACCCGCGGCCCAGCCGCCTGCGCCATCCAGCAGCAGCGCATGGCTGCAATAACGACGCGCCCAGTTCACATCGTGCAAGGTCAGCAAGACCAGATCACCCAACCCGGCGCGCTGCTGCAACCAGTGTAGCGTACGGAGCTGGTGGGGCAGGTCCAGATGGTTCAGGGGCTCGTCCAGCAGCATCACTGCTGGCGCCTGTGCTGCCAGCGTGGCCAGCGCCAGCCGCTGCCGCTCGCCACCGGAAAGCTGGTGCAGCTGCCGCTCGATCAGCTTCGTCAGTTCAAACTGTTGTAGCAGCAGCTCAGCCCGCGCGGCGGGCATCGGGCTGCGCAGGAAGTCACCCAGGGCCAGGTATTCCAGCACGCGCACGTCCCGTGCCATGTCCGGGTGTTGCGGTAGCAGCCCCAGTCGCTGTGCCCGCTCGCGGGCAGGCCATTGCGCAATCGGCCGTTCCGCCAGCCACACCTGACCGTGCGTGGCGACGTGCAAACCACTCAATGCCCGCAGCAGACTGGTCTTGCCGGCACCGTTGCGGCCCAGGATGGCCCAGCAGCTTCCCGCCGGAAAGGTCAGCGACAAGTCGGCCAGTAAGCACTGACCGCCTGCCTGTAACCTCAGATGTTCAACGCGCAGTGGTGCCATGACGGTACAGTAGCCACAAGAAGACGGGTGCGCCAAACAGCGCGGTACAGACCCCGACCGGAATCTGCAGCGGGGCAAACAAGGTACGGGATGCGGTATCTGCCAACAGTAACAAGGTGGGGCCCAGTAGCAGGGAACCTGCCAGTTGCGCGGGCAGGGCTGTGCCACACAGCAGCCGGGCCAGATGCGGAACCGCCATGCCGATAAAGCCGATGCTGCCTGCCGTCATCACCGCACTGGCCGTCAGCAGGCTGGCCAGCAGTAACAGCAGCAATCGCAAGGGGCGGATGGCCACGCCCAGGCTATAAGCCAGGGTTTCACCCTGTGACAGGATCGCCAGTGGCAGGTGCAGAATGACGCTGAGCAAGGTGCTGACCAGCAAGATCAGCAGCAGCGGCCAGTATGGGACGGGCTGGCTGAGGTCGCCCATCAGCCAGAACAGCATGCCGCGCAAGCGTTCACCGGGTGCCAATGACAAAATCAGGCTGACCCCGGAGACACACAGGCTGGACAGCATCACGCCGGTGAGCAACAGCCGCTCGCTGCTGCTGCGACCGGCCAACAACAGCAGCAGCAGCAGACTGACACCAGCGCCTAATCCCGACCACAGATTGAGCCACAGCCCACTGACCCCCAGCAGCAGGCCCAGCAGACCGGCCAAGGCTGCGCCACTGGAGATGCCCAGAATATACGGATCGGCCAGAGGGTTACGCAGCAGCAGCTGCATCTGCCAGCCAGCCAGGCTGAGCAGCCCGCCCACCAGCATGGCCTGCAGCATGCGTGGCAGCCGCAGTTCAAACACAATGCTGTGCGCCAGCGGGCTACCCTGGCCGCGCAGTACCGCCCATAGCTCTGCCAGACTCAGTGGCAGGCTGCCCAGCAGCAGCGCCAGCACCATGGCCAGCAGCAAGAGGCCAGCCAGCAGGGCCAGCCGCAGCAAGGGGGGCGGTGGGTGCAGCGATCGGGTCATGAGGCGCATCAATCCGTGTTGCGGTAATACTTGCACTATCGCAGCTTAAGCCTTGACGACGCAGGATTTTGCCGATTATAGTGGTCCGATGGAAGCCGAACTGAACCAACTGGAAGAGCGCATCATCGCATTGGCGCGCCTGAGTCAGCAACTGCGGGAAGAAAACCGGCAGCTGCGGACGGAGCTGGCTTCCGTACAGCAGGACAACAGCCAGTTGCTGCAGAAAATCAGTACGGCCAGCCAAAGGCTGGAGCAGTTGATCGAACAGTTGCCGGAGGACGCATGAGCAGCGAGCTGAAGGGGCTGGACGTGAACATCATGGGCCGCGAGTTTCGCGTGGCCTGCCCGGCGGATGAAGAAGCGGGCCTGCTCGAAGCGGTTCATTATCTGGATGCCCGCATGCGCGAGATCCGCGATGGCGGCAAGATCATCGGTATCGACCGCATTGCCATCATGGCGGCCCTCAATATTACCCATGAATTCCTGCATCTCAAGGTCTCGCCTGATTTTGACATCGGCGACTTTAAGCGTAGAATGGCGCGCATGCAGTCAGTGATGGATGAGGTGTTGTCAGAGCAGCAAACCTCGCTGTTCTGAGCCCTTCAATCCGGCTGTCATCACGGAATTTTCCGGTTTATCCCTGCGGTGTTCGTTTTGGTGCGATATCTTTGAACCAATATAAACACCCCGGCTGCCAGACTCGCGAAGTGGTGTGCAATTCCAATGCGAAATTGCCTGAAACTTTGCCCAGGTGGCCCCTTGAACCTTAGGTTCAAGACTAGCATCGGACGGCACCTGCGGGGGTACCTCCTTGGGCATCTCGCCCACTTGCAACGTTGTGGATGAAGGCATGATTGAGAAGTCGGCCTGGCGCAAACGTTTGAAAGCCCGGCGGCGGGCCTTGTCCCCGTCGCAACGCCAGCGGATTGCCCGCGCGCTCCCCACCCGTTTTGCCCAGCAGGCCCGTGCTGGCAAGGCGCGCCGTGTTGGCTTGTTCTGGCCCATGCCGGATGAAATCGACCCACGCCCCCTGCTGCAGGCCTTGGTGCAGCGCGGCGTGGCCTGCTATCTGCCAGCGTTGCCGCTGCACGGGCGCAGGCTCTGGTTCACCCGCTGTGATGCCCGCTCGCGCTGGTACCACAATCGTTACCAGATACCGGAGTGCCGTCACCCGGACCGGCGGCGTGCCGAAAAGCTGGACCTGCTGCTGCTGCCACTGGTGGGGGTTGACCGACAGGGTTACCGGTTGGGCATGGGCGGCGGCTTCTACGATGCCACCCTCGCCTCCCTGCGTGGACGGCGTGCCGCCGGTCCCTGGCTGGTTGGGCTGGCCTATGCGTGCCAGCAGGTGGAGGCCTTGCCTGTCGATTCATGGGACATTCGGCTGGACGCGTTGCTCACCGAGCAGGGCTGGCAGCGTTTCCCCGCTCGCTAAGCCTTGCCCTGCCCGTCACCTTGCGCCATCATCAAGCCCTCGTCCTTGCAGGGGCCTGCCATGCGATTCTGGTTGATGAAGTCGGAACCAGACGAAGTCAGCATTGACCATCTGGCTGCCTTGCCCCAACAGACGGTAGCGTGGTTTGGCGTGCGCAATTATCAGGCGCGCAACTTCATGCGGGACCAGATGCAGCTGGGCGACGGGGTGTTGTTTTATCACTCCAGCTGTGCCGAACCCGGCATCGCGGGTCTGGCCGAGGTGGCCAGCGCGGCTTACCCGGATGCTACCCAGTTCGACCCAGCGAGTCCCTATCACGATCCGCAATCTGACCTGCAACACCCACGCTGGCTGAATGTGGATGTCAAGCTGGTGCGCAAGACCCGCTTGCTGTCCTTGCAGGAGATGCGCGAGCGACCGGAACTGGCAGACATGCGGGTGCTGCAGCGGGGGAATCGTCTTTCCATCACTCCGGTCGACCCGCAACATTGGCAAGCAGTCTTGACGTTGCTGGAGGGCGCTGCATGATGATGACGGCCTGGGGTTGGTATCTGGCGATTGGTGCGGTTGCAGGCGTGCTGGCGGGGCTGCTGGGTGTGGGGGGCGGATTGGTGATTGTACCGGCGCTGGTGTTCGTGTTTCACCAGCAGGGCTTGCCTGCGGACTGGGTGCCGCATCTGGCACTGGGCACTTCGCTGGCCAGCATCGTGTTCACCTCACTCTCCAGCTGCCGCGCCCACCACCGCGCTCAAAATGTGGACTGGGGTGTGGTACGGCACATCAGTCCCGGCATTGTGCTGGGTACCTTGTGTGGCAGTCTGCTGGCGGCACAGTTGTCGCCAGTGTTCCTCAAGGTGTTTTTTGTGGTGTTCGCCACGCTGGTGTCCATCCAGATGGGCTTTGGCTTACGTCCTCCCGCGCGTGGTGCCTTGCCGGGCTGGCCGGGCATGGGGCTGGCCGGCGGGGTGATTGGTGCGGTGTCGTCCTGGGTGGGGATTGGCGGCGGTTCGCTGTCGGTGCCCTTCCTCAGCTGGTGCCAGGTACCGTTGAAGCGGGCCATTGGCACCTCATCGGCGATTGGCCTGCCGATTGCACTGGCGGGGGCCGTGGGTTACGTGCTGGCGGGCTGGGGCAAGCCAGGCCTGCCTGCCGCGAGCCTGGGGCTGGTGTATCTGCCTGCACTGGCCGGTATTGTGCTGACCAGCGTGCTGTGCGCGCCACTGGGAGCGCATTGGGCACTCAAGGCACCGGTAGCGGCCCTGAAGCGGGGATTTGCCCTGCTGCTGCTGCTGGGAGCCATCAAGATGGCCAGCTCGCTGCTGTAGGCTAGACCAGGTCCAGCCGCAAGGGCTGGCTCAACAGCGAATCCACCAGCCCGGCGGGCACAGCTTCGCTGAACCAGTGGCCCTGAATGTGGGCGACGCCCAGTGTCACCAGCTGGCGCAAGGTGGCTTCGTCTTCCACGCCCTCGGCAATGATGCGCAAGCCCAGCGCATGCCCCATCTGCACCACCGCCTGCACGATGCGTCGTCCGCGTTCGGTATGCAGTTTGGCGGTAAAGCTGGGGTCGATCTTCAGTACGTTGACCGGCATCTCGTGCAGTTGTGACAGCGAGGAATAGCCGGTGCCGAAGTCATCCAGCGCGATGATGAAGCCGGAGGATTCCAGCTGGTTGAGGAAATGGGTCTGGCGGGAGACATCGGCCAGGGCCGTGCTCTCGGTGATTTCGATGATCAGGTCAGCGGGCTGCAGCTGATGTTGCGCCACCTTGTCCTGCAGCATGGCGACGAAACCGGCGGTGAACAGCTGGGCACGGGCAACATTGATCGCCACCGGTTGCAGGATGCCCCGCTGGCGCCACTGCACCAGACGTTGCAGCACGGTATCCAGTACCACCTCACCCAGCTCACGAATCAGCCCGGTTTTTTCGGCAAGCGGGATGAACACCGAGGGGCTGACCCAGCCCAGCTGGTCATCGTACCAGCGTGCCAGCGCCTCAAAGCTGGTGATCTGGCCACTGGCTACATCCACCACCGGTTGATAGAACACCTGCAGATCCCGCTTTTGTACGGCATCAGCGAACCAGCCTTGCAACACCACATGATTGCGGTCCAGCGCCTGACGATCCGCAATGTCGCGGTAGAACTGGACGTTGTTGCGCCCGGAAGCCTTGGCGTGGAACAGGGTGTGGTCCGCCAGCGACAGCAGCCCTTGTGCGCTGTCAGCATCGTCAGGAAACACCGCCATGCCGATACTGATGGAGGGTTTGGTTTCCAACCCGTCCACCGTGACACCTTGCCGGGCGACTTCACGCAGGCGCTCACTGATGGCGGCCAGGGTGGACAAGTCGGTCAGTGCGGGCAGCAGCACCACAAATTCATCGCCACCCCAGCGTGCCAGCGTATCTTCTTCTCGCAGCACCGCTTTCAGCCGCTGCGCCAGGGATACCAGCACCTCATCGCCCGCCTTGTGGCCCAGACTATCGTTGATCAGCTTGAAATGATCCAGGTCGATGAAGCCCAGCGCCACCTTGCATTTGTGCCGCTTGGCGTAATGGATGGCCTCGTGCAAGCGGTCATCCAGCAGCAACCGGTTGGGTAATTCGGTCAAGGCATCATACAAGGCCATCTGCATGATGCGTCGTTCATTCTGGTACGCAGTGGTGACGTCGCGCAGCACCCCATGTACCTCCAGGGGTGCACTTGGGTGTGGGCGCTGCGCCAGCAGGCGAGCTTCAACCCACAGCAAGGGTTCGCTAGGATGCAGCAGGCGGAAGCGCAGCTCCGTCTGCTTGCGTTCACCATGGCTGAGCTGATTCAGCGCACGGGCCAGCTCGGCATGGTCCTGCGGGTGTACCCAACGGCTTAACGGGTAACCATAGTCGTCACCGATCCACTCCTCGGGGGTGCCACGCAGGCGCGCCCAAGCGGTACTGGCATGGCGCAGAATGCCGGAGGCGGTGAGTTCCAGCACGGCTTCATCCAGCAGGTCCAGCGTTTGCAGCATGGTTTGCCAGCGCTGCTCTTCCTGTACCAGCGGCGTGACATCGCGGATCAGGGCCACCAGATTGTGCTGCAGCCCCCCCGCATCCGGCACCGCCTGCAGGCGTACATTGTAGTGGCTGGGCGGGTAGCTGCCGTTGTCAATGCAGCGTAGCACCCGGCTGCCTTTGTGGCGCAGCAGATGGGGCAGCAGGTCGCGTAGCGGATTGGCGATGCCGGCGGGGAGCACGGCCTCCAGCATCAGACGGCGGTAATCCAGCTTCTGGTATTGCGGGTGATCGGACCACAGATTGAGTACTCGGCCCTGCAGATCACACTCCACCACAATGTCTTCGGTGGCGCCCACCAGCGCTTGCAGACGCTGCTGGTTGACGGCCAAATCCTGCGCCGTATGGTCACGGTCCAGCGCCAGCGCCAGATCATTGACCACGGCACACAGGATGTTGATCTCGATCTTGTGCCACGGCAGCTGGGTAGGCCGCACCAGGGCGACAAAACCATACAGCTCGCCACGCGGCAGCAGCGGGATCAGCATCAGCTGGCTATCGCCCAGAATCTGATAGGCCGAAGCCAGCTGTGGCAGCGTGCTCAGCGGTGTACGCGCCACCATGCCGGCATGCAGCGGGTCGGCCAGATCGGGGAAGCTGTCATAGCGAAGATGCCGTAACACCTGCAGCTCGTTATAACGTGGCAGCAGGGATTCCGTGACCCAGGCCGCCTTGGCCGCGACCAGCTCGGCCTCTTCGCTAGGGCTGCAGTGCTGGTAGAGCACACAGACCGAAGCATTGCAGCGCTGGCCGATCTCGGCCAATACTTCTTGCAGCCCCTCGGCGGAGGCATCCGCCAGCAGCAGGCTGGCGACCGCATCCAGCAATTCCAGATAGACCTGATACAGGCTCAGGGCGCTGTCGGGGTCGGTCTGGATCGCGTGGGGCGTGGTCATGGTGGCAGGCGCTAGGTGGCGGCTTGGGCCAGCCGGCAGAAGGTGGCCACGCTCAGGGTTTCGGCACGGGCGCCCGGATCGACGCCCAAGTCGCGTAGCGTGGCTTCATCAAACCACTGCGACAGGGTGTTGCGGACGGTCTTGCGGCGTTGCGCGAAGGCGGCGGTGACCAGTGGACCGAGGCGCGCTTCGCTGGCGGCATCCAGCCCGGTGTCTGTTTTGGGAATCAGGCGCACCACAGCAGAATCGACCTTGGGTGGCGGGTCGAACGATTCTGGTGGCACATCCAGCAGCCACTCCAGATGAAACTGGTACTGCAGCATGACAGACAGCCGCCCGTAATCACTGCTGCCGGGCTCGGCCACCATACGGTCCACCACTTCCTTTTGCAGCATGAAATGCATGTCACGAATGGCGTGACGATACTGAGCCAGATGGAACAGCAGCGGCGAGGAAATGTTGTAGGGCAGGTTGCCGACCACCCGCAGGTCGCTACCGATGCTGGAAAAGTCAAAGCGCAGCGCGTCGGTGGCGTGAATGGTCAGCTGGTCCGGTGAATACTGTTTTTGCAGGCGGGCGACGATGTCACGGTCAATCTCCACCACATCCAGGTGATGCAGACGGGCCAGCAAAGGCTGCGTCAAGGCTGCCAGACCCGGCCCGATTTCCACCACCCGCTCGCCAGGGCGGGGGTAAATGTCACGCACAATGGCGTCGATGATGCTGTGGTCGACCAGAAAGTGCTGGCCAAATCGTTTGCGCGGGGTGTGCATGGTTTCCCTGAAGCTGCGGGTCGTGTGACGACCTCATGTCATTGCGTTTTCAATTATGCGAAACTTCACCCGATCGGGCAAACCGATACATCAATCAGCGGGTGAATACCTGTGGCGTGCCAGCTGGTCGGCCTCCAGCAGGGCGGCCCACAGGCTCTCTGCCCGGGCGTGCCCGGTCCCGGCCAGATCCAGTGCGGTGCCATGGTCAACCGAGGTGCGGATCATTGGCAAACCGAGGGTAATGTTGATGCCCTCACCAAAGCTGGCGTATTTCAGCACTGGCAGGCCTTGGTCGTGGTACATCGCCAGTACGGCGTCCGCGTTTGCCAGATACTTGAGCTGAAACAGGGTATCGGCAGGCAACGGGCCTTGCAATTGCATGCCTTGGGCGCGCAAGGTGTGCAGCACCGGCTCGATCACCTCGATCTCCTCGCGGCCCATATGGCCCCCTTCGCCAGCATGCGGGTTCAATCCCGCCACCAGAATGCGGGGCTGCGGCAGGCCAAACTGTTGCTGCAAGGCGTGGTGCAGGATGGTCAGGGTTTCCTGCAAGACCTCGGCTGTCAGCGCCGTGCTGACCGCAGCGAGCGGCAGATGGGTGGTGGCCAGCGCCACCCGCATGCCGCCACCTGCCAGCATCATCACCACCCGGGGCGTGGCCGTGCGCTGGGCCAGATACTCGGTGTGACCGGTAAAGGCGATTCCGGCATCATTGATGATGCCTTTGTGCACGGGTGCGGTGACCAGTGCGGCGAAGCGGTCTTGCATGCAGCCGTCTATGCCGGCATCCAGCAGCTGCAGGACATAACGGGCATTGCGAGCATCCAGCAGCCCGGCATCAACCGTGGTGGCCGTGGCGATTGGCAGCAGCGACCAAGGCACGTCAAAGGCCGGATCGTAATCCGGCAGCGTCACGGTGAGCCCCAGCTGCCGGGCACGCTGCGTCAGCAGGTGCCGGTCACCGGCAATCACCACGGGCCGTGGCGGCGTCCTGTCCAGTAGCTGCAGGCAGAGGTCGGGACCAATGCCTGCTGGCTCGCCGCTGCTGATCAGGAGGGGGCGCTGCTGCACCGGGATTACTCGTCCTGCAGCTTGACTTCGACAAAGGCGCTGTCGCGTTGCTGGCGCACCCATTCCTCATACTGCTCATCCGCCTTGCGTTCTTTCAGGGCCTGGCGAGCTTCCAGCCGGGCACGGTCGCCCGAGACATCCTGCTTGCGGCGCTCCAGCACCTGGATCAGGTGCCAGCCGAACTGACTGCGTACCGGACCACTGACCTGGTTCAGGCTCAGCGTGTTCATGGCCTTTTCAAATTCCGGCACGGTATCGCCCGGGTTCAGCCAGCCGAGGTCACCGCCCTTGCTGGCGCTGCTGTCCTCTGAGTGCAGGCGGGCCAGTTCTTCAAACTTGCCACCGTTGTCCAGCCGCTCCTTGATGGCGACGAGGCGGGCCTTGGCATCGCCTTCCGACACCGCTTCATTGGTCTTGATCAGGATGTGGCGGGCATGTACCTGTTCCACCACCAGCGCATCATTGCTCTGGCGTTTGTCCAGCAACTGGATGATGTGAAAGCCGTTGGCGGTTTTCACCAGCGTGGACAACTGACCCTTGTCCAGTTTGCTGGCCACTTCCACATAGATGTCCGGCAGGCGATTGCCCGGGCGCCAGCCCAGCTGCCCACCCTGCATGGCATTGCCGGCATTGGAGTAAGCGGCGGCGACTTCGGCAAACGGCTTGCCCGCTTTCAGTTCAGCCAGCGCGGCCTGGGCGCGTTGTTCGCGCTCGCGCACCACTTCCGGGCTGGCCTGCTCGGGGACGGTCACCACAATGTTCTGCAGCAGGAACTCGCTACCATGGCCTTGTTCAGCGGCTTGCTGCTTGAGGAAACTGTCGACCTCGGCATCGCTGATGAAGATGCGGTCTTCCACTTCACGCTCTTTGACCCGGTTCATCAGGATTTCACGGCGGATGTCGTCACGGAAACGATCAAACGGAATGCCATCCTTGGCCAGTGCTTCCTTCAGCTGCGGCAGGGTCAGCTGGTTTTGCTCGGCGATACGGTTCAGGGCCGCGTCCAGCTGAGCATCATCGACCCGGATGCCGTTATCGCTGGCAAACTGCAGCTGCACTTCGTCATTGATCATCCGGTCCAGCAACTGGGCGCGCAAGACGTCCTCAGCGGGTGGGGTGACATTCTGACGCTTCAGGTTGGCCTGGGTCAGCCGCAGGCGCTCGTCCAGCTCGCGGGCGGTGATGACATTCTTGTTGATGACGGCAACGATGCGGTCGACTGTAATCACCTTGGCGGCAAAGGCCGGTTGCGACAACATCAGGGCGGCGCACAGGCCGGTCAGGGAGAGTCGGGAGATCAGAGCCATGGTTGGTTCTCGTTCATAGGCTTAGGGTTTGACTTCAGTCGGGTTGGCGCTTTCCAGCCGTTCTGGTTCGGCATAGCCTTTGACCCCACGCTTGAGGGTGTCGCTCGGGTTACTGCCGAAGCTGGCCACATCAGACATCTGCAACAACAGGAAAACATTGGTGGACTTGTTGCCGCCGGAAGTGACGTAACGTTGCGCCACCATGCGCAATTGCCAGCAGCCTGCGTTGTATTCCACACCGGCCAGTACTTCCAGTGGTTTTTTGTCCTTGATCGAGTAGTTCCAGCGGGCAACGCCGTACCACCCCGGAGCAATCGGCCACTGGCCGGAGATGTCGAATTGCTTGAGTCTATCCTTGTCCGCTGCAGGTGTGCGGTCCATGCGGTAGCCAAAGTTCAGCACTTTGCCGGGGGCTGGGCTGTATTGCAGGTCCAGCGACGCTTTCTGCGAACGTGGGCTGCTGGTGTTGAACTGCCAGCTGCTGCTCAAATGCCAGTTCTTCCCCAACTGGCCTTCCAGGCTGGCCAGAATGTCCGAGCTCCGCTCATTGCGTGGCGTGGTACTGCCATCCAGTGCCACCCGCTGGGTTTTGCGCAGGTAATAGCGTTGACCAATACTGCCCCGCAAACGTTCCACCCCGGTATCATCGTCAATCAACCGGCTGGTGACCGCGGCCGTGATCTGATTGGCTTCATTGATACGATCACTGCCGGTATAGCGGTTCTCGCTGAACAGTTGGGAGAAGCTGAAGTCGGCCAGGCCGCTGTCGAAGTTCGGCAGCTTGCTTTGGTCGCGGTAGGGGATATTGACGTAGTAAAGACGCGGCTCCAGCGTCTGTGTGTAGTTTTGTCCGCCCAGGGTGGTTTCGCGGTCGAAGAACAGGCCGCTATCCACACTGAGAATGGGCAAGGTGCGGGTCGAGCTGGTCAAGCCCGTACGGTTGTTGCCCGCATTGATGTTGTAGTGGGTGACGTGCACGCCGACTTTCGGCTTGAAGTAGGCAGACTGGCTGCTGAGCAACCAGCTGACGCTGGGGTAAGTCACCAGCCGGGTCCCGTCTACCTTGGTCGGGTGGCGGAAGGCGGTGAATTCACTCTGCAGGTCAAGATCGAGGTTGCCACCGCCCAGATTGGGTTTCAGCCAGTTCAATGTCAGCTGCGGCAGCTTGGCGTATGGCGTATCTACCAGGCTGTTGGGGTTAGGCTGCAGGGTCTGGTATTTGAGGAAACGGGCCGAGAAAGACAGGCCGTTTTCACTGCGCGAGATCCAGGCTTCGCGTGGCAGGTTGACGGTGGAGCTGACCGCCAGTTTGTCGCCCAGATCCTCAAAGTAAGTGTCATCCGACACCCGCTCAATGCGTACACCGCTGTTCCAGGCACCAAAGCGTTGCTGGTGCAGCCATTTCAGGCCGGAGCGGTTACGGTCACTCTTGCGGTCCGACAGCCATTCGGCTGTTACCTCGCCGGCATAGCTAGGCTCCAGATAGCGGAACTCGCCCTTCAATTGCAAGCCACGTTTCACCATCAGGCGTGGTGTGAAGGTGGCGTCGCGGTTGGGGGCAATGTTCCAGTAGTAGGGCGTGGACAGCTCGGCGCCGCCTTTGTTGCTGGAACCGATAGATGGGGTCAGCCAGCCACTCTTGCGCTCGCCATTGAGTGAAAAATCAATCCAGGGTAAATAAGCCAGCGGCACCCCTTGGAACACCAGCCGGGCAGATTCGGCTTCGCCCAGGTTGCGGGTATAGTCCAGCGACAGGTCGCTGGCGATCAGATACCAACCGGCCTCCGGGTTGACGCAGGAGGTATAAGTGGCATTCTTCAGGCGGTAACGGTCACGCCCGGCAAACTCCAGCACATCCGCCCTGCCCCGGGCACTGCCGTTGGCCAGGGTGTACTCGGTCTGGGTGATGTTGCCGATGCGGCTATTCAGGTTGAGCTTGAGTTCGTCGCCTCGTACATCGTCGCCATGCTGCAGCAAGCGGATGTGGCCTTTGGCGTACAGGTCCTCGGTCACTTGCTGGTAGCGCAGCCAGTCTGCCACGATGGTCTGGCCGGGGCGCTTCATCTCGACCTGGCCATCCGCTTCCAGCGTTTGCCCATAGACGCCATTGACCTGGCCTGCCTGGATGGTCGTCGGCCCCTCATCCTGACTGGAGGCGGGTTGTGGCGTCACGGAACCTGCAGCCCACAGTGGGCTGGCATACAGCGTCAACAAGGCACAGGCGATGGGTGTGAGGCGTAGCATGAAAACCGCAGGGCGACCTGATGTAGAATCGCAGCACTTTAACATGATTAGGGGGTCGACAACATGTCAGCCCCTGAAGACGGGATGGATCTTGTCCAATACGATACGCGAACAGGCTTTGAAAAGCTGGCTGCAGCATTGTTTGCCAGGCACCTCATTTGACTGGGCACCTGCCTCCAGTGATGCCAGCTTCCGCCGCTACTTCCGGCTGACGTTGAGCGATGGCCGCCATTATGTCGCCATGGACGCGCCGCCTGAGCTGGAAGACAGCCGTCCCTTCGTGCAGGTGGCAGACTTGCTGCAGCAGGCGGGGGTACGGGTACCGCTACGCCATCAGGTAGACCTTGAGCAGGGCTTCATGCTGCTGGAGGATTTTGGCAGTACCCATTATCAGGATGTCTTGACGCCGGAGCAGGCCCCAGCCTTGTACCGCATGGCGATGGACAGCCTGGTCCGCATGCAGCAGCAGGTAGACCCTGTCAGCTTGCCGCCGTTTGATGCCGCCATGATGCTGCGCGAGATGGCCATTTTTGACGAGTGGTATCTGGGCCAGCATCTGCGGGCGACGCTGGATGCACGCTGGCAGGAACGGCTGCAGGTGTGCAAGCAGGCGCTGGTGGACAACCTCACCGCGCAGACACAATGCTTCATGCACCGGGATTATCATTGCCGCAACCTGATGCTGCTGGCCGATGGTAGCTTGGGCATCATCGACTTTCAGGGCGCCATGCGGGGGCCGGTCGCTTACGATCTCGCCTCCTTGCTGAAAGATGCGTACATCGACTGGCCGGAAGAGGCGGTGCTGGACTGGGTGGTGCGTTACTGGAGTGCCGCCCGCAAGGCCGGGGTAGCGGTGCCGGACGATATCGACACCTTCTATCGGGATGTCGAGTGGGCCGGGGTGCAGCGTCACCTCAAGGTGGTGGGCCTGTTTGCTCGCCTGCACCATCGTGATGGCAAGTCGGCTTACCTGAATGACCTGCCGCGGGTACTGGATTACCTGGGGCGTGCCTGCCGCCGCTATGCCGCGCTGACGCCGCTCGCTCGCCTGCTCGATGAGCTGCAGGGCAAACAGGAACAAGTGGGGTACACCTTTTGATCACCCGCGCCATGATCCTGGCTGCTGGGCGCGGCGAACGCATGCGTCCCCTGACCGACCATACCCCGAAACCGCTGCTGCAGGTTGGACGCGAGCCGCTGATCGGCTGGCACCTGCGTCATCTGGCGGCAGCGGGCATTCGCGAGGTGGTCATCAATCTGGCGCATCTGGGCGCACAGATTGAAGCGGCGCTGGGCGAGGGGGCGGTGTATGGGGTACGTATCCGTTATTCGCACGAGGGGACCGCGCTGGAAACCGCGGGCGGCATTGCCACCGCCCTGCCCTTGCTGGGTGAGCAGCCCTTCCTGCTGCTCAATGGTGATGTGCTGACCGATATCCATTTACCCGCCTTGCTGCAACGGGCGCAGGCCCAGCTGGCGCAGCGGCTGGCCTGGCTGGTGATGGTGCCGAATCCGCCGCATCACCCCAGCGGCGATTTCTCGCTGGTGGACGGCCTGCTGGGGCGGGCTGAGGTGAACCGCCACACCTATGCCGGGATCGGCGTGTATCACCCGGCGATGTTCCGTGACACGCCCCCTCATCAAGTGGCCAAACTGGCGCCGCTGCTGCATGCGGCGGCGGATGCGGGTCAGTTGGGCGGTGAGGTGCATACCGGGCAGTGGCTGGATGTCGGCACGCCGGAGCGGCTGGAAGCCGCGCGTGATTGGGTCGCCCAGGTGGGCTGGTAATGCGTATCCTCGGTATCGACCCTGGCCTGCGGGTAACCGGCTTTGGCGTGCTGGACCAGCAGGGGCAACAGCTGAGCTACGTGACCAGTGGCTGCATCAAGAGTGGCGAGGGGCTGCTGCCCGCACGGTTGAAGGTACTGTTCGACAGCATTGTGCAGATTGTGCAGCAGGTGCGCCCGGACGTGGCGGTGGTGGAAAAGGTTTTCGTCAACGTTAACCCGCAGTCCACCCTGCTGCTGGGGCAGGCGCGCGGCGCCGCCATCAGCGCGCTGGTGTCGCAGAACATCACGGTGGCCGAATATACTGCGCTGCAGGTCAAGCAGTCGGTGGTGGGCAATGGCCACGCCGCCAAGGAGCAGGTACAGGAGATGGTGAAGCGTCTGCTGAGCCTGCCCGCCAGTCCACAAGCCGATGCGGCGGATGCGCTGGCCGCTGCCATCTGCCATGCCCACGCCGGGCATCTGGGCCGCCTCTCCACCCAAGGCTTCCGCGTGCGCGGTGGTCGGCTGGTATGAACCCCGTATTTACTGCTGAAAGGAAGTCACCGTCATGATTGGTCTGCTACAAGGCACCGTGCTGGAAAAGACCCCGCCTGCCGTCCTGCTGCTGGCAGGGCAAGTGGGTTATGAACTGGATGTGCCGATGAGCACCTTCTACGACCTGCCGCCGACCGGTGGCGAAGTTCGCCTGTTTACCCATCTGGTGGTGCGTGAGGATGCGCAGCAGCTGTATGGTTTTCTGACGCGGGCAGAACGCGATGCCTTTCGTCAGTTGGTCAAGGTCAGCGGTGTAGGCCCCAAGCTGGCGCTGGCGGTGTTGTCGGGTTTGTCGGTGAACGAGCTGACGCTGGTGATTGCCAATGGAGACGCGGCACGGCTGGCCAAGACGCCAGGCATTGGCAAGAAGACGGCCGAACGTCTGCTGCTGGAGCTGGGCGGCAAGTTCAACCCGGGCGGTGTCGCGGTGGGCGGCCTGTTTGCCCCGCCCGCCTCGACCGGTGATGATGTGCTGCAAGCGTTGCTGGCACTGGGTTATAGCGAGAAGGAGGCCGCACTGGCGGTCAAAGCCTTGCCAACGGATTGCAAGGTGGAGGATGGTATCCGTCTGGCACTGAAGCAGCTGGCCAAGGGCTAGGTTCAGCGCGTCGCTTTGCCATCCACCAGCTTGTACAGCAGGCCGTTTTCATTCTTGTGCAACAGCACCAGCTTGCCTTCTACCACCACGGGATCCTGGCTGAAGCGGATCGCACTGGGGCTGACCACCTCCATCAACCCTTCCGGCCCGGCGGGCAGGCAGTATGGGCAGCTGGGGGAGACGGAAGACAGAATGAAGTGTTTTTGCTGCTCGGTCATGTCCAGCGGCAGCATGAAGCCCTGCACCTTGACCACCTTGCCCTCCAGCGCCAGGATCACCGGGTCAAAACGAGGCACCATCACCCGGTTTTGCTGTACCACCTGTATACGCTTCAGGATGGACCACGACACCACATCACTGCGCGCTGGCAAGGTGGGGCCGGGGTCCACGGCCGACTGGGCAGGCGGGGACGCGGGGGCCGGTTTGCTGGCGGGGGCGGCTTGTGCTGCCAGACCCAGCATCAGTAGCGTCAAGACCAGGATGCGCATACGGTTTATCCTTGTGTCAGGGTCAGCGCCACCGACGTACGGCTGGCGCGCCACGCCGGGAGCAGGGCTGTCACTATGCCCGCAGCAGGCGCCAATGCCAGCAAGTATAGCTCGGCGGGATGAAACGCTGACAGGGGCAGCGGCACATGGCGCGTACTTGCCAGCCACAGCGACAGCCCCCACAGCAAACCGTGCGCCAGCAGCAGGCCCAGCAGTGTCCCCAAGGTCGACAGCAAAGCCCCTTCCAGCACCATGCTGCCAAACAGTTTGCTGCGGCTGGCACCCAGCATGCGCATCAGCGCCCATTGGCCACGGCGTTGCTCCAGGGCTTGATACAAGGTCGCAAACAGGCTCAGCAGGGCGGCCACCACCAGCAAGCCGGCAATGGCCTGCACCGCTTGCAACAGCTGCGCGGTCAGTTGCTGCAGGCGTGCAGCCTCCATGACCGGGGAGGCCGCTTGTAGCGCAGACTGCCGGTTGATCTCCCGCGGCAGGGTGGCGACCGCCAGCGGGCTGCGGAATTGCAGCAGCAGTGCGGTCAATTCTCGCTCGGAAGCGGGCGAAGCTGCCGGGGTATGGGTCTCCTGATGGTGTTCATCAGCATGGCTGGCTTCGGCCTCCTGGGCATGGGAAGCCTCCGCCTCATGCTCGTGCTCCCCGTCCGCCTCATGTTCGCGCTCTTCTTCCGCCTCGTGAGCGTGCACTTGCCAGACGCTGGCAACAGGCGTCAGGATCAGTCGATCCAGCACGCTGCCATTGGCTTGCAGGATGCCGACGACCCGATACGGTGAATGGCTGTGCAGTTCACCACCGGCTTCCAGCCCGTGGCTACCCACCAGGGTATCGCCCAGCTGGATATGCTTGACACGGGCCACTTCGGCCCCTACCACCACCTCCATGGGCTGCTGCCAGTGTCGTCCGGCGGCCAGCTGGCCTTGATACAGAGCGAGATAGCCGGGGTCGGTGCCGACAATGCGGAAGCCGCCCAGATTGTCCCCCAGTGCCAGCGGAATGGCGCGTGCCACCATGGGATGATGCATCCAGCGCTGAGCATCCTGCTGGCTGATATTGCCGGTCGGAATATCCAGATGGTAAACACTGGAGAGTACCAGTTGCAGCGGGCTGCCCTTGGCCCCCACCACCAGATCAATGCCTTTGGCTTCTTGCTGCAGCCGCGCCCCTAGCTGCTGGCTGGCCAGCCAGAGCACGACCAGGGTGGCGATACCGCTGGCCAGCAAGAACAGGCTCAACAAGGTGGGCAAGGGGCGGTGCCACAGATTGCGCCAGCTCAGATGTAGCAGCTTCATGCTTGCCCCCGGATGGGTTCTGTCAGTGTCAGGTGGCGCGTGAAGCGGGCTTTAAGGCGGGCATCGTGTGTGGCAATCAGCAAGCTGCAGCCTTGCTGCTGGCCATGCTCAGCCAGCAGGTTGGCCACCTGCGCTGCGCGTGTGTCGTCCAGGCTGGCGGTAGGCTCATCCGCCAGCAGTACAGCGGGTTGGTTGATCAGCGCCCGTGCCAGCGCCACGCGTTGCAGCTGGCCTTGGCTCAGCTGGGCTGGCAGGCGCGGTGCCACTTCGGGCAAGTCCAGCTGTTCCAGCAGGTGCAGGGCGCGTGAAGGTTGCGTACGCTGACCGGCAAAGTATTGTGCAAACAGCAGATTATCCAGCACGCTGAGGCTATCCAGCATGCTCACCCGCTGGGGCAGCACGCCAATGCGTTGACCCCGGAAGGTATCCAGCGCTGAACCGGACAAGGTGTTGAGCAGGGTGTCTGCCACACGGATGTCACCCCCGCTCGGGGTCAGCATGCCGGCCAGCAAATGCAGCAAGGTGGTTTTACCGCTGCCGCTGGGGCCCAGCAGCAAGGCTTGTTCACCGCGGGCCAGAGCGAAGTCGGGCCACTGCAGCACAGGCCGGCCTGGATAAGCGTAACGCAGTTGTCGAATCTCAAGCATGACTTTCCTCAGGGGTGAGATCCTGCTCCCAGACCGGGAACGGGTCAGGCAAGCTGCGCCATGCCGCTGGTCCGGCCTGCCATTCCGGCTCGGTCAGCAGGCAGTCGTCCAGTGCCGTGCGGATGGCTGCTTCGTCCATGTCCATGCCGATAAAGACCAGCTCCTGCCGCCGGTCGCCGGTTTCCGCTTCCATGCGGGCTGCAATGTGGGCACGTGCAGAATCATCCTGTGGCCAGTGGTCTTCAGGCACATCAGCCCACCAGTAGCCAGCGGGTCCATGGCGGCATGCCCCGCCAGCTTGTGACCAGCTACCAGCCAGGTGCGGACGGCTGGCCAGCCAGAAGAAGCCTTTGGAGCGCAGTACACCCGCCCATTCGCCATGCAGCAGGTTCCAGAAGCGTTGTGGATGCAGCGGCCGCCGTGCCTGCCATACAAAGCTGCCGATCGCGTAACGCTCGGTTTCCGGGTGCAGCTCGCCGCGCAAGGTGGCCATCCACCCTGGTGCTTCAGCAGCGGCGTCAAAATCAAAGCGGCCGGTATTGAGGATGGTATCCAGCGGGATGCGCCCAAAGCGGGAGGTGATCAGCTGCGCGCGCGGGTTGAGGCGCTGCAGGATGTGGTGCAGGCGCGCCAGTTCGTCCTCGCTGATCAGGTCCGTCTTGTTGAGTACCAGGACATCGCAGAATTCGATCTGCTCAATCAGCAGTTCGACCAGCGCCCGATCATCGTCCTCGGGGGTATCCAGACGCTCCCGCAACAGCGCATCGTCGGCATAGTCACGCAGGAAATTGAAGCCATCCACCACGGTGACCAGGGTATCCAGCCGGGCAAACTGCGACAGGCTGCAACCATCTTCATCGGTAAAGGTGAAGGTCTCAGCAATCGGCAAGGGTTCTGCAATGCCGGTTGACTCTATCACCAGATAATCGAAGCGACCGGTTTCGGCCAGCTTGCGGACTTCAATCAGCAGGTCCTCACGCAGGGTGCAGCAGATGCAGCCATTGCTGAGCTCGACCATGCGGGCATCGGTGCGGGTCACCATGTCCGGGTGCTGGGCCACCAGCGCGGCGTCGATATTGACCTGCGACATGTCGTTGACGATAACGGCGACGCGCATCCCCTGGGTGTTGGAGAGGATGTGGTTGAGCAGGGTGGTTTTGCCGGCCCCCAGAAAACCGGACAGCACGGTAACAGGAATGGGCATGGTCTATCCTTATGCAACTTTGTTGCATTAAATCATGCGAGTCCTTTCAAATGCAACCGGATTGCATTAAAGCGCATGATTTCCGGATTCAGTCGAAAAGAATCAGCGAGAGCAGGACGGACAATCGCCTTTCAGGGTGATGTCGGCATGATGCAGGCGGAAGCCATCTGGCAGCTGGGGCTGCCAGTCAATCTGGATATGCTCCAGGCAATAGACGCGCTGGCAGCGCTGGCACTGGAAGTGGGCGTGCTGGTGAATGCGGTGGCTGGCGGCATTGAAGCGCCAGATGCGGTCTTCACCAGCGATCTTGTGGGCCAGCCCCTTTTCGGATAACCACTCCAGCACACGATAGACGGTGACCCGGTCAATGGCGGGGCCATCCGCCAGGGCATGCAACAATTCCTGCTGACTTAACGCTGTGGGCGAGGCCAGCAGCAAGGCCAGAATGCGGCGTCGGGCGGGGGTAACCCGCTCCCCGGTTCGCCGCAGCAGGGACTCGGCATCCAGATCAGCAGACACGCGGATCAGTCTGCGTATTGTTTCTTCATCCGCTCGCGGCGCTCTTGCGCCTCGATCGACAGCGTGGCGGTCGGCCGGGCCAGCAGGCGCTTGAGGCCGATGGGCTCGCCGGTGTCTTCACAATAGCCGTAATCATTGGCATCAATGCGGGCAATCGCCTGGTCGATCTTGATCAGCAACTTGCGCTCACGGTCACGGGTGCGCAGCTCCAGTGCGTACTCTTCTTCCAGTGTGGCGCGGTCTGCCGGATCGGGCGTGGCTTCCTGCTCCTGCAGGTGCTGGCTGGTGGCGTTGGCATTTTCCAGCAGCTGCTGTTTCATTTTCTGCAGGTAGCCTTTAAAGAACTCGAGATGGCGCGCGTTCATGTAGTCGTCGCCATTGTCGTTGCGGATGTCTTCTTCAGTCAGAGCGCGGTTTTCCATGATCTTTTACCGTCGGTTGGCAACGAAGTGAATAAGAGAGGGTAACGGACAAGCCACGGATGATGCAAGACCAACATGACAATCTGTTGGCAGCGCGAAGGTACAGGGTCCGAAAGTACACGGGCCGCCAAGTGGCAGCCCGTGTGCTGGACTTATTTCTGGGTCAGTACCCATTTGACCAGGGCCTTGATGTCGGCATCCGACACCTGCGGCGAATTGGCCGGCATCGGTACCGGACCCCAGACGCCGGAGCCGCCCTTCTTCACCTTGTTGATCAGGGTGGTTTCCGCGTCCTTGACACCCTTGTACTTGGCAGCCACATCCTTGAATGCCGGACCGACCACTTTCTTGTCGATCGCGTGACAGGCCATGCAGTTATGCTTCTTGGCCAGATCCATGCTGGCTTGCGCGTTCAGTGCGCTCAAGGCCAGACAGGACGCCAACAGCAGTGCAAAACGTTTCATGACAACACTCCAGGGTGAACAGAAAACAGTTGCTTCATCAGACAGTGTAGCTGCTGCACAGGTATTCTGCAGGCGGCTACAGCTTGCCGTAAGAATGCAGGCCGCTCAGGTAGGTGTTGACGCCGACAAAGGCAAAGGTCACCACCAGCAAACCGACCAAAGACCACCAGGCCAGGATTGGGCCACGCAGGCCTTTCACCAGCCGCATGTGCAGCCAGGCGGCGTAATTCAGCCATACGATCAGTGCCCAGGTTTCCTTCGGGTCCCACGACCAGTAGCCACCCCAGGCTTCTGCCGCCCACAGCGCGCCCAAAATGGTGGCGATGGTGAAGAAGAAGAAGCCGATGGCGTTGGCCTTGTACATGATTTCGTCCAGCACCTCGGCATCCGGCAGCCAGGCGTTGGTTTGGGTGGGCTCTTTCAGCAAGATGGCCAGCCCGCACATGGCGGCCAGCGAGAAGGCGCCATAGCCAATGAAGTTGGCCGGGACGTGGATTTTCATCCAGTAGGACTGCAAGGCCGGGATCAGCGGCTGGATGTCATGCGCACCACGGCTGAAGATGTACCAGAAGATGAAGGCCACAGCGGCATTGACCACCAGCAAGGCGAGCGGCAGCAGTTGCGGGCTGCGGTAGCGTTCGCAGTAGAACAAGGCCACCAGTGCCGCGATCAGGCAGAACAGCACGAAGACTTCATACAGGTTGCTGACCGGGATATGCCCATTGCCCGGCAGCAGCAGGTAGCTGACATGCCAGCGCACCAAGAGGCCGGTCAAGCCCATCACCACGGCAGCCCAGGTCAGGCCGCGCGCGAAGGAGGCAGCAAAGGCCGAGCGCAAGGGCAGGCTGGCCAGACCGATGACCAGCGCGAACATGAACAGCGTGCACATCCACATGATGCCGCTCTGGCTGGCCAGGACGTATTTGAGCAGGAAGACGTTTTCGGCCCGCGCCACCTGGCCTTGATACAGGCTGATCGACAGCATGCTCAGCGCGCCCACCAGCGGCAGCACCCAGCGCATGGCACGCCAGTACAGGCCAAACGCCATCAACAGCGGCGTGACCAGCAGCAGGATGCCCAGATCGTAGTTGTCCATCGGAAAGCGTGCCCACACCAAGCCTGCCCCTGCCAGCACCAGCAGGGCAAATACAATGCCGCTCCAGTCCAGCCAGCGGCTGGGAGGCGTCAGCGGCAGTTCACGGCTGAGTTCCATGTTCAGGCTCCTTGCGTAGGGCTGCGCAACAGGGTGGCAAGCGCAGTCTGGTGTTGCCGATATTCTGCTTCAAACTGCAGGGTCTGGCGATTGCCCGCCATGCTGAATTCTACCTTGCCATCCCGACACACCAGCCAGATGCGGCGCTCGCTCAGGTAGAACATGGCGAATACGCCCAGTACCAGCAGCAGGCAGCCCAGATACACCAATGGGCGGAATGGCGCGCGTGCAATCTGGAAACCACTGGCCTGCCGCTGCTGGAAGCCTTCCAGCTGCAGCAGGTAGGGCATGCCGTAGTCCTTGCTGATGCTGATGGACACCATGCTGTCGATGACAAAGCGGCCATCGGTCTCTGTGGGGGTGTAGCCTTCCGGTTTGTCCTGCAAGAAGGCCTCCATGGCGGCAGCCCGCATGATGCGCAGATAAAGCTGGGCCACTTCGCTTCGCTTGGCTTCCGGCACGCTCTTGCGCAGCTGCTCATCCATACCGGCAAAGCCGCTACGGGCAAAGCTCTCCAGCATGCGCTGGGTCGCGGCCTGAAATTGCTGCTGAGCCGGGCTGGTCTGTACGCCATTGCCCAGCGTGGCACGCGCTACCCGCTCGGTCAGGGCATCACGGTTGGCCGGGTCCAGCAGGCGCTGCCGCAGTGTCATATAGCCGGTGAGCGTGCCGTCGGTATCGGCCGGGAAGCGGAAAAACTGCTGGGCACCGCCGACATCCGTACGCATGGCGCTGATGAAGTAACTGGCGCCTTCGAGCTGGATCGGCTGCATGTAGTTCTGGAATTCCCGCGCCTGGCCGGCGGCATCTCGCAGGCGGAAGGTGATGCTGGGCCCCACGTTGCGCAAGGCACGGTCGCGGGTTTCCTTCAGGGCATCGGCCATCTCGGCCTGCAGCTGGTCTGCCGTGGTTTTGGCTTTGGGCTTGGTCTGGCTGTTGCTGAAATCCTCGATGTTGAACAGGCGGAATTCCTGGAATTCCAGCGTATAGGGCTTGCCGGCGATGGTCAGCTGCTGGCTGCGCAAGGAGGTGCCCTTGCCTTTGAGGACCGGTGCGCCGGGCTGCGCCAGCGGCCACAGCTGGAAGTCCAGTGCCGAGCCACCGTCGCTGAAGCTGGCCTGATAGATGGCCACACCATCCACGATCACCGGCTTGTTTACTTCGGTGCGGCCGATGATTTTTTCGCCGGTGTCCTTGCGGGTCACCACGATATCGCTGGCAAACAACTTGGGCTGCCCGGTGGGGTAATGCTCGACCTGAAAGCGCTTCAGCTCCAGCGTGAACGGCAGGGTCTGGGCATAGAAGCCGTTGTCCTGGGTGAGGAACACCACGTCGGTTTGTTCGCCTTCCGCGATACTGACATTGCCGCGGAAGGAGCGGTTACTGTCATCCAGGCGGCTGGCGGCAGACAATTGGCTGACCGGCAAATCACGGGTTTCCGCTTGTTTGCCGTTAAACCATTGCTGCAGTCGCAGCGACAGGCTGCCGTCCATCAGCGCGGCCAGACAGATCATCACAATGGCCAGATGCGCCGCAAAATAGCCTGCGCGTTGCCAGGTGCCCGTCTTGGCAGCCAGCAGGGTATGCGGTTCCTGGGTGTGGCGGTTGTCGGCCACCCTGAAGCGGTAGCCCTTGCCTTGCAGGTAGCGCTGCAGCAGCGGCTGCTGCTCGGCCTCGGTCAGCGGCGTGTCCAGTGGGGTGTGGTGCTTGAACAGGCGTAACGACTTCAGGGTGGTGTGTTCGCGGAAGCTGCGCATGTCCTGCACAAATTGCGGGGTATGACGATAGATGCACAGGGTGGTCGATACCACCAGAAAGCCGAGGATGGTCATGAACCAGCCACTGCCATAGACATCGTACAGGCCCAGGCGGCGGAAGGCCTCAAACCAGTAAGGGCCAAGCTCAACCAGATAGCCGGTATAGGATTCGTTCTGCTTGAGTACCGTGCCGATGATGGCTGCCAGCGCCAGGATCACCAGCAGGCTGATGGCAAAACGCATCGAGCTCAGGGTGTCATAGGCGTCACGCAACAGGGAGGGTTTACGCACGGGCAATACTCATTTCAGGGCAAACATCGGGCAGGTTGCAGCATGCCGCAAGCCGCAGATGCTCACCTTGTTGCAAATCAACCGGGGCTGCTGCGACCTTTTGTCGCAGCCTGGCCCCGTACAGCAAAACGGGCGACCCATCGGGACGCCCGCCTCTTGCATCAGCCTGTCCGTACCGACCTGGCGGTACGGTGAGGCGCTTAGTGCAGGCCTGCCACGAAGGCGGCTACTGCCTTGATGTCATCGTCCGACAGCTTGGCAGCCACGCTGCGCATCATCTTGGCCGGGTCGTTGGCGCGTTTGCCGTCACGGAAGGCCTTCATTTGCGCTTCCACATAGGCCGGGTGCTGACCACCCAGACGCGGGAACTGCGACGGCATGCCGGCACCGGTCGGGCCATGACAGGCCATACAGGCCGGTACGCCCTTGCTGGCGATGCCACCCCGGTAAATTTTCTCGCCCTGCGCGCGCAGCTTGGTATCGGTCACACCAAACTTGGCTTTCTGTGACTCGAAGTAGGCGGCCACATTGCGCATGTCTTCTTCGGACAGGTTGGCCACCATGCCACGCATGGTGGCATTGTCGCGGTAGCTTTCCGGCTTCTTCGGGTCTACCGGTGCCTTGAAGGCTTGCAGCTGCTTGACCAGATAATCAGCAGGTTGCCCGGCCAGACGCGGGTTGGCCGGCACGGTGCTGTTGCCGTCTGCCGCATGACAGGCGGCACAGACGGTGCTGGCGATCTTCTGGCCTTTGGCCGGATCTGCCTTGCTGGCTTCGGCGCTGGCGGCGGTAGCCAGCACAGTGGCCAACAGAAGCGCCACGAGACGAGTGTGTTTCATGCAGAAACTCCTTGTGGTTTTGTCATGCTGCGCCTGCCGTGACCGGTGCGATTCGCACACAAAAAACGGACAATCGGCAGGTTGCGGAAGGCTGCGGGCTTCCGCCTCTATTCTAAACCCGTTATTCTAAACGCCTTTTCCTCGCGGCGCCACGGCCATGCCCAGTTTGCAACAACTCCATTTCTTCACCACCGTCAATGATTTGCGCTCTTTGCCACAAACCGTGGCCGAGGTTGCCTTTGCCGGCCGATCCAACGCGGGTAAATCCAGCGCCATCAACACGCTGGCGCGGCATACCCGGCTGGCCTTTACCAGTAAAACGCCAGGCCGTACGCAGCATATCAACTATTTTGAGGTGAGTGACAACCGATTTGTAGTGGATTTGCCCGGATATGGCTATGCGCAGGTGCCAACCGCCGTGCGGCGGCACTGGGAGGTGCTGCTCAGCCAGTATCTGCAGACGCGGGAGACTCTGCGCGGGCTGGTGGTGATCATGGATTCGCGCCACCCGCTGAAGGAGCTGGACTGGCAGATGCTGGACTGGTTTGCGGTGACCGGCAAGCCGATCCATATCCTGCTCACCAAGTACGACAAGCTCACCAAGCTGGAAGCCGCCAAGCAATTGGCCATGGTCAAGGCCGCGGTGGAAGACCGCCCCATGATCAGTGTGCAGCTGTTCTCCAGCTTGAAAAAGCTGGGGGTGGACGAGGCGGAGAAGCAGATCCTGAGCTGGTTGTATGACGACGAGATGGAAAATTCAGCGGAGGCGTGAACTTTTTAGTGACAGCCCCACTCTCAGTTTGTGAGTGCTGCGGCGCTCCCCGCTTCCCTCCCTGAGCGGGTACCTTGCTCAATCAAGGTCTTTTTACCCCGGCCACTGGCCGGGGTTTTTTATTTCGGCTGTTCCGCCTGCGCCAGATACTGATTTTTCACACGCACATAGTGTTCGGCCGAATAACGCAGGTAGGCGATCTCCTGCGTGGTCAGCTCGCGTACCGCCTGCACCGGGCGTCCGATATACAGCCAGCCGCTGCGCAAGGTCTTGCCCGGCGGTACCAGGCTGCCGGCGCCAATCATCACTTGATCTTCCACCACCGCATCGTCCATCACGATGCTGCCCATCCCCACCAGTACATCGTTGCCAATGCGGCAGCCATGCAGGATGACACTGTGGCCCACGGTGACATGGTCGCCAATGACCAGCGGTGAACCCTCGGGCTTGTCCGGCGTCTTATGAGAGACATGGCACATGGCCAGGTCCTGGATATTGCTGTTGCGGCCGACGCGGATCCGGTTCACGTCGCCACGCAGTACCGCGTTGCACCAGACTGAGCTGTGCTCGCCCAGCTGGACATCACCGATCAGCTGACTGCTGTCGTGCAGGTAACAGCCCTCGGCCAGTTGCGGCAAGTGTTGCTGAAAAGGGGCGATCGGCATGACAGGTTTCCGGGCAGAGTACGGGTGCCGCAGTATAATCGTCTTTATTGTGAATCGCCTATGAGAGCCGAGATGAACCCCTTGCTGGATTTTGCCGACCTGCCCCGTTTTACCGCCATTCGCCCCGAGCACGTGACGCCCGCCATGGATACCTTGCTGGCGGATGCCCAGCGCACGGTGGACCAGCTGCTGGCAGACCCGCAGGCCCAGGGCTGGCAGGCCTTCGTCGAGCCGCTCGACGCCGCACTGGAGCCGCTGTCGCGCGCTTGGGGCGTGGTCGGCCACCTGAACAGTGTGATGAATACACCGGAGTTGCGTGAGGTCTATGAGCATAACCTGCCACGGCTGACCCAGTTCTATACCGCTTTGGGGCAGAATCTGGCACTGTTCGAGCGCTACAAGGCGCTGGCGACGTCTGATGAGTACGCCAGCCTGAGCCCGGCCCAGCAGCGCCTGATTGAGCACGAGCTGCGGGATTTCCGCTTGTCCGGGGCCGAGCTGCCGGACACGGAGAAGCAACGCTTTGCGGCCATTCAGGAAGAACTGGCCGAACTCTCCAACCAGTTTTCCAACCACCTGCTGGACGCTACCGACGCCTGGAGCCGCCTGATTACCGATGTGGAGGAACTGGCCGGGATTCCGCCTGAGGTGCTGGCCATGTTTCAGCACGCGGCGGAAGCCGAAGGGCAGACCGGCTACCGGCTGACCTTGCAGATGCCGTTCTACCTGCCGGTGATGCAGTATGCCGATAATCGTGCGTTGCGTGAGTCGGTCTACCAAGCCTATGTCACCCGTGCCTCGGAATTCGGCCCGGCCGAATGGGATAACCAGCCGCTGATCGACCGCTTGCTGCAGTTGCGGCAAGAAGAGGCCCAGCTGCTGGGGTTTGCGCACTATGCCGAGTTGTCGCTGGCCACCAAGATGGCCGAGAGCCCGGCGGAAGTGGCGCATTTCCTGCGTGATCTGGCACAGCGCGCCAAGCCATTCGCCGCGCAGGACATGGTGGAGCTGCGCCAGTTTGCTGCCGAGCGCCTGGATCTGCATGACCTGCAGATGTGGGATGTGCCCTATGTGTCGGAAAAGCTGCGGCAGGACCGCTATGCCTTCTCCGAGCAAGAGGTGCGCCGCTACCTGCCCGAGCACAATGTGCTGGAGGGGCTGTTTGGCTTGATCGACCGCCTGTTCGCCATTCGGGTAGAGCCTGCCGAGGCCGAGGTCTGGCACCCCAGCGTCCGTTTCTTTACCTTGCGCAACCATGCTGGCGAGCAGGTGGGGCAGTTCTACCTGGACCTGTATGCCCGCAATGCCAAGCAAGGTGGCGCGTGGATGGACGATGCCCGTAGCCGTAGCGAGCGTGACGGCAAACTGCAGACGCCAGTAGCGTATCTGGTGTGCAATTTCCCGGCGCCGGTGGGGGATGAGCCCGCCTGCTTCAGCTTTGATGAAGTGACCACCCTGTTCCATGAGTGCGGCCACGGCTTGCATCACCTGCTCACGCAGGTGTCGGTGCGTGGGGTGTCCGGCATCCATGGTGTGGAGTGGGATGCGGTGGAGTTGCCCAGCCAGTTCATGGAAAACTTTTGTTGGGAATGGCAGGTATTGCAGCCGATGACCCGTCACGTTGACACTGGCGAATCGCTGCCGCGTGCCTTGTTTGACCGCATGGTGGCCGCACGCAATTTCCAGAGCGGCATGCAGATGGTGCGGCAGCTGGAGTTTTCGCTGTTTGACATGGCCATCCATGAAGGCTTTCTGCCCAGCGCTGGCCAGTCGGTACAATCGCTGCTGGATCAGGTGCGGCAGGAAGTGGCGGTTGCCATCCCGCCGGCTTATAACCGCTTCCCCAACAGCTTTTCCCACATTTTTGGTGGCGGATATGCGGCGGGGTATTACAGTTATAAATGGGCCGAGGTGCTGTCTGCTGATGCATTTGCGGCCTTTGAGGAGGAGGGGGTGCTCAACCCGGTGACCGGGCAGCGTTTCCGTGACCAGATTCTGGCGGTGGGCGGCAGTCGCCCGGCGATGGCGTCGTTCGTGGCCTTTCGGGGGCGGGCGCCGCAAGTGGATGCCTTGCTCAGGCACAACGGCCTGCAGCCGCACTGACACAGCGCTTGCCAAGCCCCCCCTGCCTGTATTACAACGGCATTTCCGGACAGCGTGGAAGGAACGCATGCGAGCAAGCAAGCGCGTATGGTACGTTGGCATGAGCCTGCTCATGGCCTGCCTGTGTGGCGCAGCCGCGGCTGCAGGCGCAGTGGTGCAAGGGGCGGTGAATGCCAATGTCCGGAGTGGTAGTTCCGAGCATGCCCGCATTATCCGGTCCTTGCCGCCAGGTACCGTGCTGGAAGTGTTGCAAACGGGCGACAGTTTTACCCAGATCAAGGCCCCGGATGGTACCACGGGCTGGGTGTTGAACCGCCTGCTGAAGCTTGATGCGGCCGCCCCGACCAGCGCGGCATCTGCGCCGGTGGTGGCAAGTGTGGCGCCCCCGACGACGGTGACCGAGCTGCAGACGGTACAGCAGCAACTGAAGCTTGCGCAGCAGGAGATACGGCGATTGCAGGTGCAAGCCAGCCAGACGCCGGCCAAACCGGCGTCGACGCTGGTGATGGACCCGTTGCCCGTGCAACTGAACCCGATTGTCTGGCTGGTGCTGGTATTGGGCGCATTCGTGCTGGGGGTGCTATTGGGTATCCTCTGGCTGGAACATCGTTACAGAAAGAAATTGCATGGTTTACGCATTTAGTCGCAAACATATTGCCGCTGGCCTTTTGGCCCTGCTATGCGGTGGACTGGCCCAGGCCCAGGTGTATTCCTGGATTGACCCGGCGACGGGCAAGAAGATCTATTCCGATCAGCCGCCGCCGCCGAATGTCAAAAATGCAACCAGCAAGGACTACAAGCCCAATGTGGTGTCCACCAGCGAGCTGCCATTTTCGGTGCAGGATGCCGTCAAGCGTAACCCGGTCACGCTGTATGCCAATGCTTGCGATATCTGCAAGCAGGGCCAGCAATTGCTGGAAAAGCGAGGCATCCCGCACAGCCGCAAGAATCCGGAGAGTGACGCAGCAGCCTCGGCTGAACTGAAGAAGCGCATCGGTTCGCAAGAGGTGCCGGTATTGCTGGTGGGCGAGAAAGTGCTCAAGGGTTTTGATGAAGCATCCTGGAATGCGGCGCTGGATGCTGCGGGCTATCCCCGCACCAGCATGAAGGGTCTGCCGGGTACTCAGCCCAAGGCTGCAACACCCCCTCCCGCCGCGGCACCGCAGCCGGGCAAGGCGGGAACCCCGGCTGCAGGCGGAACCGGAGGCGGCTCCTCAAGCAGTGGCGGCAATGCGCCCGCGGGAGGCGGTTCGGGTACGCCGGCTAAGTCGGGAAGCTCCGGGACACCTGCGCCAGTACAGCCACCGGCACCGGGTTCACCACAATAAGTCGATTGGCACATTCAGGCGGCTGTGGCCGCCTGTTTCGTTTTCAGACCAAGACGAGCATCGGGTGCAGGATGTGGCTGGCGCAGTGGCCGGAAGTAGTCTTGGTCTTGGTAAAAAGCCTCATCTTGCCCTGCGTGCCAGCCCGGCACCCCGAGGACCGGCAAGGGTTTCAGATCACGCGGGGAGCTTAGTGCGCCGTCGCGCAAGGCTGCGGCAAGCTGCTGATCCAGCGGAAGCGGACTGTCTGGCAGGTAGAGTGCCTTGGCCGTCCAGCCCCGGAACGGGGCCAGCCCTTTCTCGTATTCGGCGTGACCGAACAGGGTGTAGTCCAGCTGGGTGGACGCCTGTTGGCGTTGCTGCCACCACACTTCATGCCATTGATGTTGTTGCAGCGCCCGGGCCAGGATCGGGTCACGGTAGCGGATGATGATGCCACATTCGTCAAACAGGGTCAGCGCATCACGCAGGCGGCCTCGCTGCCGGGCGCTATCTCCCGCCTGGATGTGCAGCTGGTTCAGTATGGCTTTGCTCAGTGGGAAGCGTAGCCAGATCAGGGCATTGAACCAGTCATGCCAGTGGCGGGTGCGGCAAGGGATGGTACCGCACTGGTTGATCTGCTGCTCGAAGGCCAGCGCGGACAGTGGCGCATCTTGCTGTACAAAGCGCAGTGGAATGCCACGCTGATTACGCAAGTCTTGCAGCATGGCGTGATGGTTGAGCCAGTCCAGCCCCGGCCAGTCTTGGCAGCGTGACACACTGCCTTGCCAAGCGGACAAGGGCGTAGACCAAGGTGCGGTAAACAGCAGGTCGGCCCGCCATGGCGGGCCGGAGGTGGGCTCAGGCTTCAGCTTTGGGGAGCAGCACCTGCAGTGCGGCGGCGTAGTTGGGTTCGCTGGTGATGTCGCTCACCAGTTCGGCGTGCAGCACCTTGTCCTCTTCATCCAGCACGACCACCGCACGCGCCATCAGGCCCGACAAGGGTACATCGGTGATCATCACACCGTAGTCCTTGAAGAAATCGCGACCCCGCATGGAGGAGAGGGTGACCACGTTGTCCAGCCCCTCGGTGGCGCAGGCACGCGCCTGGGCAAAGGGGGTGTCCGCCGAAATCACCAGCACCACGGTGTTGGGCAGGCTGGAAGCCAACTCATTGAAGCGGCGCGCCGAGGCGATGCAGGTCGACGTATCCAGGCTGGGCACAATGTTCAGTACCTTGCGCTTGCCGTAATACATCGACAGAGAGACATCGTTCAGGTTCTTGTCCACCAGCATGAAGCTCTTGGCGGTGTCGCCTTCACGGGGGAAGGTGCCGCCTACATTGACCGGTTCGCCTTTCAGCATCACGGTTGCCATGGTCCGTCTCTCCTCAGTCGGGCTGCTTGCCAGGCAGCGGGGTCATATCTTGTAAGGATGGGACAGAAAACGTCCCTTGGCAAGCCCGATGTCATGGCTGCTGGTAGGCCACATCCACCTTGTAACCGGTTGCGGTTACCCCATCGAGCTTCAGCCACTGCTGAATGGCCATGGCGCTGCCCGCTGACAGGGTGGCATGCCCCGGCAGCTGTGGTGCGTACTGCTGTGGCGTGAGGACACGGCGCGCCACCACTTCATTCTGCGTATTGGTCAAGCTCAGCTCCAGCAACGGCATGGCGACCGGGTAATCCGCCTTGTTGGAGAGCTCCAGCGACCAATGCACCAGATCCGGCCGGCCGGGTTGTGCCTCCAGCACCACATTGTCGATGCGCAGGACGTCGGCGTCCCGCAGCAGGGGCGGTTTGCAGCCCAATTGCGCGCACAGCGGCGGCCAGATGCTGCGGGTGAACGGCAGTGCCTTGTACAACGGCTCGCGGTACAGCCATCCTGCCTGACCGATCAGCCCCGTTAAGGCCAACAGGCTGAGCAAGGCCCACAGTGGTCGCCAGCGGTCACGCGGGCGCTGCGGGTCCAGCAGGTTCAACAAGTCCACCGGCGGCGTGGTGACCACGGCTTCAGGGACAACCTCGGCCTCGGCTTCAGCCGTTGGCGCTTCGTCCTCCGGGTGGGTCTCCGCCACGGATTCAGGTGCCTCATGTGGTTCAGGTTCAGCCTTGACCTCGTCAGGCACCGGGCTATCCTCTTCTGCAGGTGCAGGTGCAGGTGCAGGTGCAGGTGCAGGTGCAGGTGCAGGTGCAGGTGCAGGTGCAGGTGCAGGTGCAGGTGCAGGTGCAGGTGCAGGTGCAGGTGCAGGTGCAGGTGCAGGTGCAGGTGCAGCTACAGATTCAGGCTCAGGGAGCAGGTGATCCAGTGCATTGAAAACATGCGCGCAGCGCCCGCAGCGCACTTTGCCGTTCACCGCCGCCAGCTGGTCGCTGTGGACGCGGAAGGCGGTGCGGCAATTGGGGCAGCGGGTGGCGTAGCGCACGGCTCAGCCTTGCTTGACGCCGGACAGGCAGGCCCAGCCTTCACGCTGGTCAGCCAGTTGCAGCGCAAACCATGGCGCGTAGGCTTCTTGCACCAGCGCCACCTGTTCGACCAGAATGCCGGACAGCACCAGTTGGCCGCCGCTGCGGACATGGCCAGCCAGCAGCGGGGCCAGTGTACGCAAGGGATTGGTCAGGATGTTGGCCACCACCACGTCGTACTGCCCGTTGGGTGACGCATCCGGCAGGTAGAAGTCGATGCTGACCTGATTCTGGCTGGCATTGTCATGGCTGGCCTGGATCGCTTGCGGGTCGATGTCGACGCCCACCACGTGGGCAGCACCCAGCTTGCGAGCGGCCAGCGCCAGAATGCCGGAGCCGCAACCATAATCCAGTACGCTGCTGCCGACCGGCAGGTGGCGATCCAGCCACTCCAGGCACAGGCGCGTGGTCGGGTGGCTGCCGGTACCAAAGGCCAGGCCCGGGTCCAGCCACAGGTTGATGCTGCCATCCTGTGGGGCTTCGTGCCAGGTGGGGGTGATCCACAGGCGGTCGGAGATACGGATCGGGTCGAACTGGCTTTGCGTCAGCCGCACCCAGTCCTGCTCGGCGACTTCAATGGCCTCATAGGGCGGCAGCTTGGGCCAATCGAAATGGGCCTGCAGCTGGGCCAGCAGCGCCTCAACATCGCTGTCTTCACCGAGCAGTGCCAGCACCCGGCTATCATGCCACAGGCTGTCTACCGCCTCACCCGGTTCGTTGAACAAGGGTTGTTCCTTGTCGGTGCCGGCGTGGGCGTCCTCGATCGACACCGACAAGGCACCCAGTTCAAACAGCGCATCCGACAGCGCCTCAGCTTCCTGACTTGACGACATCAGGGCCAGCGAAATCCAGCTCATGCCACATCCTGTTCCAGTGATTCCAAAGGGGGTCACCCCATGCAGGCGACATCATGCCATGCACCGGCAGGAAGCGGAAGGCATGTCAGCGCTGCTGACGGCTCCGTTGCCACTGTGCCAGCATCACCAACAGGACGGCGCTGAGGATGATGGTCATCGCCAGCACCATGCGCGGGGTCACCGGTTCGCTCAGGAACAGGGTACCCAGGCCCACTGCCACCAGTGGATTGACATACGCGTAGCTGGTGGCCAGGGCAGGCCGCACGGTCTTCAGCAGGTACTGGTAGGCTGAATAGGCTATCAGCGAGCCAAACACGGCCAGATAGGCTGTTGCCAGCATGGCTTTAGTGGGCGGGATGTGGTGGATGCGCTCGCCATGCAGCAAGCCGGCCAGGCTCATGCACACCCCGGCACACAGCATCTGCGCAGCAGTGGACATGGGGCCGGTGGGCATATTGATACGCCGGCTGAGGGCCGAACCCAGTGCCCAGCAGAACGCTGCTGCCAGTAGCAGGAAGGCGCCCAAGGGTTGACCTGACAGGCGCTGATCACTGTTGAGCAGCAGGATGCCGCCAAATCCCACCGCCAGCCCCAGCCATTCCACGCCATGGGCGCGCTGGCCCAGCAGCCAATGGGCGCACAGGATGGAAAACAGCGGCACCGTGGCAATCATGACGGCCGCCAGACCCGTTGCGACCCACTGCTCGGCAATGGTGACCGCACCATTGCCCACCCCCAGCATCAAGCTGCCGATCAGCAAGGCATTGCCCCACTGGCGCAAGGTAGGCATGGCGTGGCCACGGTACTTCAGCCACAGCAGCATCAACAGCCCGGCGCTCCAGAAGCGGGTGCCTGCCATCAGCAAGGGCGGGATGCCATCAATGGCCAGCGCAATGCCGAGGTAAGTGGAGCCCCAGATGATGTAGACGGCAAACAGGGCCAGCAGAACCGGCAAGGTAAACGGGTGGCGCTGCGTCATGGTCGGGCCCGACAGTAGAATGGTTGCAGCGTAACCGACAAAGCAAAGCCGCAACAGGCACAGTTGTGCCGGTTGCGGCCAGTACGGTTTGCTGCTGCGGGCTTAGCTGCCCTTTTTCAGCTCTTCCAGTCGGTGCTCCAGATAGTGGATGCTGGTGCCGCCTTTGCCGAAGGCGGCGTCCAGCATCAGCTCCTGATGCAGCGGGATATTGGTCTTGATGCCGCCAATCGACATTTCTGACAGGGCAATGCGCATCTTGGCCATCGCCTGCTCACGGGTTTTACCGTAGGCAATCAGCTTGGCGATCATCGAGTCGTAGTTCGACGGCACGCGGTAGCCCTGATAGATGTGCGAATCCACCCGGATGCCAGGGCCGCCCGGTGCATGGTAGCTGGTGATCAGGCCGGGTGACGGGATGAAGTTGAACGGGTCCTCGGCGTTGATGCGGCACTCCATGGCATGGCCGACCAGATGCACATCCTTTTGCTGGTGCCGCAGTTTTTCGCCTGCCGCCACCCGGATCTGCTCCTGCACGATGTCGATACCAGTGATCATCTCGGTCACCGGATGCTCCACCTGCACACGGGTGTTCATCTCGATGAAGTAGAACTCGCCGTTTTCAAACAGGAATTCAAAGGTGCCTGCCCCACGGTAGCCGATGCGACGGCAGGCCGCGGTACATGCTTCACCAATCTTCTTGCGCTGTGCCGGGGTGATGCCCGGAGCCGGAGCCTCTTCCACCACCTTCTGGTGGCGGCGCTGCATGGAGCAATCCCGCTCGCCCAGATAGATGGCATTGCCGTATTCGTCGGCCATCACCTGGATTTCAATGTGGCGAGGGTTCTCGAGGAACTTCTCCATGTAGACGGTCGGGTTGCCAAAAGCGGCACCGGCTTCGGTACGTGTCATCTGCACCGAGTTGATCAGCGCACCTTCGGTGTGTACCACCCGCATGCCACGGCCACCGCCGCCACCGGCAGCCTTGATGATCACCGGGTAGCCAATCTGCTTGGCAATTTTGGCGATCTCTTTCGGGTCGTCCGGCAAAGCACCGCCGGAACCCGGTACGCACGGTACCCCGGCTTCGATCATCGCCTGCTTGGCGGACACCTTGTCGCCCATCAGGCGAATGGTGTCCGGGCGCGGGCCGATGAACACAAAACCACTTTGCTCCACCCGTTCGGCGAAGTCCGCGTTTTCGGACAGGAAGCCGTAACCTGGGTGAATGGCCTGCGCGTCGGTGACTTCCGCCGCGGAAATGATGGCGGGGACGTTCAGATAGCTCTGGTTGCTGGGGGCCGGGCCAATGCAGACCGATTCATCGGCCAGCTTGACGTACTTGGCCTCGCGGTCCACTTCGGAGTGGACCACCACCGTCTTGATGCCCATTTCGCGGCAAGCGCGCTGGATACGCAGGGCAATTTCGCCACGGTTGGCGATGAGGATTTTTTCAAACATGGTCAGGACACCTGTGACTGAATGATGGGCGTCGAGTCAGCCCTGCGCGGCAGGGCCGGCCTCACTCGATCACGAACAGCGGTTCGCCGTATTCTACCGGCTGACCATTTTCCATCAGGATGGCCTTGACCACGCCTGCGCGGTCGGCTTCGATTTCGTTCATCAGCTTCATGGCTTCGATGATGCACAGACGGTCGCCGACGGCGACACTGCTGCCTACTTCCACAAACGGCTTGGCACCCGGTGCACCCGCGCGGTAGAAGGTGCCCACCATGGGTGACTTCACCAGGCTGCTGTCTGCCCATTGCGGGGCGGCGCTGGTTTCGCTGGCGGCGGCGACCGCCGGTGCAGCAGCCGGTGCCGGTGCAGCAGCCGGTGCGGCTGCGTAGGCTGGGGCCTGCACGTAGTTGACCGGGGCATTCACAGTGCGGGTGATGCGGACTTTTTCTTCGCCTTCGGTCACTTCCAGTTCGGCGATACCCGATTCCTGAACGAGGTCAATCAGCTTTTTCAGCTTGCGCAGATCCATGGGTCTTGTTCTCCGTATGGGCAGCTGGTCAGGACGTGACGCGCGTCAGCGCCTGATCCAGCGCGTACAGGTAGCCATCCGGCCCCAACCCGCAAATGACGCCGACCGCCTTGTCGGAAAAATACGAGTGCTGGCGGAACGGTTCGCGGGCGTGGACGTTGGACAGATGTACTTCGATGAAGGGCAGGTCCACCGCAGACAGGGCGTCACGCAGGGCGACGCTGGTATGGGTGAAGGCTGCCGGGTTGATGATGATGAAACGGGTCCCGTCCTCGCGGGCCTGATGAATGCGCTCGATCAGCACATGCTCGGCATTGCTCTGCAAGGCATCCAGTACCACACCAGCCTGTGCGGCACGGGCCGCCAGCCTGGCGTTGATGTCCGCCAGCGTGGCATGGCCATAATGCTGCGGTTCACGGGTACCAAGCAGATTGAGGTTCGGGCCATGCAGCACCAGAATACGGGCGCTGTGTGTCGGCAACCGGGCCTCATCTGCAGGACGGGTCGTTTTTTGCATGGGCGCAAGTTTGCCGCAAGATGTCGGAAATTGTCCAGCAATTCGCGCAAGTTTGCGGCAAGTGAACGTATGTTTACCTTATGGAGCCAGCAAACACCGGCGTTTGCTGCAAGATGGGTGCCGTTGGCCTCAAGGTCGTGGCAACAGCGGTTCCAGCACCTGACGCAGCACATCCTCGGCAATCGGGCCAAGATGGGTGTGCAGCAGGCGGCCATCCGTGTCATAGACCAGGGTAAACGGTAAACCGCCGGTCGGGTTGCCGAGCTCAGGCAGCAGTTTCAGCCCTTCTTCGCCGGTCAGCAGCAAGGGGTAGTTGATGTTCAGCTCATGCGCAAACGATTCGACCAGATCCGCCTGATCCAGCGCGATGCCGACAAATTGCACCCCTTGCAGCGCAAAATCGCTCTGGATGCGGACGAAGGCGGGTATTTCCTCACGACACGGCGCGCACCAGGTGGCCCAGAAATTCACCACCAGCACCTTGCCACGCCATTGCGACAAAGGCTGCACTACCCCTTGCAAGTCGGGCCAGCGCCGTTGCCACAATTGCTGCCCAGGACCGGCCGCCGGGGTGGGGGCCGGGAGGGGCGTGCTTGCAGTGGATGCGGCCGGGACATGCGGCGAGGTTTGCCACAGACGCAGGGCGAAACCCGCACCGGCAGCGACCATGCCCACCCCGATACCCCACAACCATTGTCGTCGGCTGGCCTGCATCACGCCTCCAGCGGGCGGAGTGCCGCAATGAAGACTTCCGGCGGCATGAAGCCGATCAAGGGCGGCTGAGCCTGCCCGCTGCGGTCATACAGAATGATGCCGGGCGGACCGAACAGACCGAAACGGGCCAGTAGCGCGCGGTGTCCCGGCAGGTTGGCGGTGACATCGGCACGTACCAGCAACACGCCTTGCAGTTTCCTTTGCACCGCCGGATCAGAGAAGGTCTCATGCTCCATTTCGATGCAGCTGCTGCACCAGTCGGCATAGAAATCCAGCAGTACGGGCTGCCCGGGGTGCTGCTGTCGCAGCTGGTCCAGTTCCGCCGGGGATTGCACCTGGCGGAAGCTCAAGGTCGGCGCGGGCGCGGCCTGCGCACTGCGGAACAGCCCCCCCAGTGGCTTGCGGAAATCATCGGCGCCATTGGCTGCTCCCAGCAGCTGCGTGATGCCGATCACCAGCAGCACCACCCCCAGGCCTTTCCACAGCTTGCGCCAGCCTGAAGCGTTGTGCGTGGGCAGGGGGTCGAGCGCGGACAGGTAGATGGCGGATACGATCAGCAAGGTGGCCAGCAGCAGCATCAGCAGCCGGGGGGGCAGGATGGGCGACGCCATCCACAGGGCCACCAGCAGCATCAGGGTACCGAACAGCTGCTTCACCGCCAGCATCCATGCCCCGGTCTTCGGCAAAATATGGCCACCAAATACGCCGATCAGCAACAGCGGCGTGCCGACGCCGAGCGCCATGGCATACAAGGCCAGACCGCCCAGCCACAAATCGCCGCTCTTGGCGATGAACAGTAAGGCCGCCGCCAGCGCCGGCGTGGCGCAAGGGCCGACAATCAGGGCCGACAAGGCCCCCATCACCAGTACCGGCAGGAAACGCCCGCCCGGCATGCGGTTGCTCCAGGCATTGAATCGCGTTTGCCAGCCCGACGGCAGCTGCAATTCATACAAGCCGAACAGGGACAACGCCAGCAACACCATCAGCAGCGCAAAGCTGGCAATGACCCACGGCTGCTGCAGCCACAGCGTCAGCGGCAGCCCCAGTGAGCCTGCGGCAAGCCCTGCCAGCGTGTAACTGATGGCCAAGCCCTGTACATAGGCCATGCTGAGCCAGAAGCTGCGGGCGCGGCGTGTGGTTTCCCCATGCTGGCCGATGATGAGGGCCGAAACAATGGGAATCAGCGGGTACATGCAGACGGTGGCCGCCATCAGCAACCCGGCCAGGAAGAAGCCGCCCAGGGTTAGCCACAGGCTCACCGGATGTTGTGCGCTCGGGAAAGACAACGCCGCGCTGGGCGCGGCGTTGGTATGGGCCCCCAGCAGGCCGGGCAGTTTGCTGTCCAGTGGCTGGACGATGCCGCCGGGGCGAAGCTGCCATTTCCGGGTGTGTGGCGGGAAGCAGACCTTGTAGGTTTCCGAGCAGCCCTGTGAACGAATCTGCAACTGGGCAGGACCGGTGAGTGGCTGGCTCAGGGGCAGCAGGATGTCGACCGACTTGTGATAGACCTGCACCCGTCCAAAGCTGGGATCATCCTTGGTTTCGCCAGCGGGCAGGGTCAGGCTGACGGGTTGCCCATCCAGCGTGGCCGCGAAGCGGTCGCGGTACAGGTAATAGCCGGGTTCGATGCGGATCTGCAGCCGCAGTTGCTGCGGGTGTTCAAAGCGCAGCTGCGGAATGAATACCTGCTCCGGTGGCCGCAATTCGGCCTGTGCCGGCCGCAGCAGGCAGGACAGCATCAGCAGTAACAGGCAAAGACGCGCTATCATGTTTCACTTTATTCAGGGAACGCTTTGACACTATCGACCATCCAAGCAAGGTAAGTCGGCAGCCCTTTGCATATAGGGACTGCGATGATCTCCGGAAGTTCATACGGATGCAAGGCCTGCAAGCGTTTTTCCAGCGCCGGGTAGGCCTGGTGGGTGGTTTTGATCAGCAAGGGCGTTTCTTCATCCTGCACCACCTGTGCTTGCCAGCGGTAGACCGAGCGAACGGGTGGCAGCAGGTTGATGCAGGCCGCCAGTTGCTCTTCCACCAGAAGCTGGGCTATGCCTGCCGGGTCGGCATTGGCCGGAATATTGCACAGGACCAGAAGTCCTTCAGTCGAAAGTGTTGTCATGTTGCGTATTGCCCTGTTATGTGTGCTGGCCCTGCCGGTACTGGAAGTCTTGGGTCTGGTCTGGCTGGGTCAGCAGATCGGTAGCTGGGTCTGGCTGTATATGCTGGTTGCTATGCTGCTGGGGTGGGGCTTGCTGAAGAGTGTACGCCTGACGGCAGCCTGGGTCATGTTGCAGTCTGCACGTCAGCAACAATTGCCGGTATGGGGCTTGCTGTATGCCTTGCGGCAGGGTCTGGCCGGGGTGCTGCTGATCATCCCCGGCATGTTCACCGATGTACTGGCCTTGCTGCTGCTGTTGCCGTGGCCGATGCCGCAGCGCTGGCAAGCCAGTGTCAGCCCCTCGCAGGGGCCCGCCGCTCAGCCTGCTGACCCGGATGTGCTGGAAGGCGAGTTTCGCCGCATGGATTAAGGGCAATCAGCCCAGGGCGGCCACCAAGGCCTGCAGACGAGGGCGGAGCGTCTCGTCCGGGCCGGATACCTTCACCCGCTTGCTGCGGCTGGTCTCACCGCTGAGCAGTTCAAGCTGGCGTTGCGGGATGTTCAGTTGCGTCGCCAGAAAGGCCAACAGGGCCGCATTGGCCTTGCCGTCAACCGGTGGGGCGGCGAGGCGGATTTTCAGCGCCTCGCCATGCACCCCAACCACCTCACTGCGTTTGGCGCCGGGCTGGATGTGCAGGGTGAGTATCCATTCCCCCGGGGCGGCCTGTCGCAGCCAGCTGGCGTTCAAAGCAGCACGGCTCGCAGCAGGCTTTGCTGCAAGGAGGGCAGCGCAAAATACAGGATCACTTGCAGGACCAGGATCAGCACCAGCGGGGAGAGGTCAAAGCCGGACACTGGTGGGATCACCCGTTGCAACGGGCGCAACAACGGGGCGACCAAAGCGTTAAGCAAACCGGCCATCGGGTGATGGTAGGCCCGGGTCCAGCTGAGGATGCACAATACAAAGGCGCTGCCGATCAGCAGATACAGCTCGACCTGCATGACCTTGATGACTGCCAGTCCCAGCGTAAAGGGCAGCAACACACTCAAGGGCAAGGTAAAGCCTGTGCTTTGCAGAATCCAGGCACTGAGCAGACTCAGCACCCAGGCCACCAGCAAGGCGGCCACCAGCGTGGCCAGATCCAGCCCGAACAGGCCGGGGATGACTCGCCGCAGCGGGCGTACCAGCCAGTTGGTGAAGCTGATGCAGAACTGCGACAGCGGGTTATTGAACGAGGCGCGGGCGCACTGCAGTGAAAACCGCAGCAGCAGCACCAGAATGAAAAAGCCAATAATGGTATCGAGGATGAATCCCAAAGCCTGCATCATGCCAGCGGTTCCTGAATGCGGTGATCCATTTGCTCAGCCGGGCTGTCGTTTTCACAGACACCCACCACCCGTGCCGGTACCCCTGCCACGGTAACGTGCGGCGGCACAGCTTTCAGCACCACGCTGCCGGCTCCGACCTTGGCACCTTTGCCCACTTCGATATTGCCAAGAATTTTGGCGCCAGCCCCGATCAGCACCCCCTGCCGAATCTTGGGGTGGCGGTCACCGGATTCCTTGCCGGTGCCGCCAAGTGTCACTTCCTGCAAGATGGACACGTCGTCTTCGATTACTGCCGTTTCGCCGACCACGAAGCCGGTACCATGATCGAGCAGTATGCCTTTACCGATGCGTGCCGCCGGGTGGATTTCCACCGCAAACACTTCCGAAATGCGGTTCTGGATGTGCATGGCCAGCGCGTGCCGCCCCTGCCGCCACAGCCAGTTGCCAATGCGGTAGCACTGCAAGGCCTGGAAACCCTTGAAGAACAGCAGCGGCGTGGAGAAATCCTTGCAAGCCGGGTCACGGCTGCGTACGGCTTCAATGTCAGCCCGGATGGACTGCATGATCACCGGGTCTGCGGCCAGCGCTTCACTGATCAACTCCATCAGCACCCGTGCATCCATGGTTGGACTGGCCAGCTTGCTGGAGAGGTGAAAGGCCACCACATCGTCCAGCGTCTTGTGCCGCAACACGGTCATGTGCAGGAAAGAGGCCAGCATGGGCTCTTCGGCAGCGGTACGGCTGACCTCATCCCGTATGCTGAGCCACAGTGCATCTTTGCTCATGCTTGCGCCCCTTGCGACAGCAGTGCGCCCATCTCCACCGAGCGCGCTTGGGCCCGCTCGGCGGCGCGGCAGACAATCTCTGCCAGGCCGTCTGCCTGCAGGCTGAGGATGCCTTGCTCGGTCACGCCCTTTTTGGAGGTGACTTTCTGTCGCAGGCTGGCCGGATCTTCACCGCTGTGGGCCAGCAGTGCAATGGCACCTTCAAAAGTACGGCCCGCCAGCTGGCTGGCGTCGGCATCCGAGAAGCCCAGCTTACGGGCGGCTTCCGCCAGCGCCTCCACCATCAGGAACACATAAGCTGGGCCGCAGCCGGAAATGGCGGTCAGGGCATCCATGCGGTTTTCGTCATCCAGCCACACGGTCGTTCCTACGGCAGCGAGGAGTTGATCCACCAGGGTGCGTTGTGTCTGCTGTACTTCCGGCATGGCGTATACACCGGAAACCCCACGTTGAATCTGGGCTGGCGTGTTCGGCATCACCCACACCAGCTGGCGGTAGTCGCCCAACCATTGGCTGAGTGTGCTGGTACGGATGCCCGCCGCCACCGAGATCAGCAGCTGCTGATGCAGCCAGGGGCGAATCTGCTCGGCGAGTGCCGCCATGCCTTGCGGTTTGATGGCCAGTACCACCACATCGGCCTGCAGGTCGGCCTCACTGACACTCAGCGACCAGCTGGCACCGTGCTGTTCAGCAAAGCGGCGGCATTTGTCTTCATTTCGATCGACCACATGCAGTTGCAGGTCAGGATGGCCCTGCTGGTGCAGGCCGGCAATCAGGGCTGCGGCCATATTGCCGCCGCCGATAAAGGTAATGCGCATGTTGTGCAGGCTCCATGTTCATCAACCGGTATCGGCGTGGCCCGGGTGGGGTCAGCGGCTGATACCGGCAGCGAGTTCGTCCAGCTCGGCCTGGATTCTCTCCGCCAGCTGGGGGGTAATGTCGGTCACGCGTTCGGTAAAGGTATCTGGCTGCTGGACCTGATACGCGCGGGCGGTCAGCAGCATGGTGTTGCCTTGCTGGTTAATCTGGTAGCTGATGCGCACTTCTTCAAGCGGCTTGCCCTTCACTTGCGGCAGCAGGCGGGCCACGGTCAGCTGGGTTTTGCTGCGGGTCTTGGTCTTCATGTCCTTCTTGGCGCGCATGTCTGCCAGTCGGTCAAAAGCCTGTTTGCTGTTGTTGCCGGGCAAGCTGACCTGCGGTCCGCTGGCCGGGACCACCGGCTTGGTGTTTGCAGGCGACGGGGAGGTGGGCGTGGTGTTGCCGCTGCTGATGACCGGCGTCGGCGTTCCCCGGTTGGCGGGTTGCTGATGGGAAGGGCAGGCACTGAGCAGCAGGCTCAGGGCGGACAGCAACAGCAGCTGTGGTAACGGACGGAACGACAGGTTCATGCAGGATTCCCCGGGTAATGACGGTGACCGAAAATGGCCGTTCCGACGCGCACCATGGTCGCCCCTTCCCGAATTGCGGCCACCATGTCGGCAGACATGCCCATCGACAGGGTGTCCAGCGCCAGCCCGTCCACCAGCAGCTGCTCATAAAGCTCTCGCAGGGCAGCAAACGCGGCCTGCTGCTGTAGCGGGTCCGTCGTCGGGGCTGGAATACACATCAGCCCACGCAAGACCAGACGTGGCAAGCGCGCCACCGCTGCGGCCAGCGCGGGCAGCTCCGACGGCGTCACGCCGCTCTTGCTGTCCTCCCCGCTGATGTTGACCTGCAGGCAGATATTCAAGGGCGGCATCTGTGCGGGCCGTTGGGCGGACAGGCGCTCGGCAATCTTCAGCCGGTCTACGCTATGAACCCAGTGTGCAATTTCGGCAACGGGGCGCGTCTTGTTGCTCTGTAACGGCCCGATGAAATGCCATTGTACTGGCAAATCCGTTAGAATATGGGCCTTGTCCAGAAGTTCCTGCACATAGTTTTCGCCAAACGCCGTTTGCCCGGCGGCCCAGGCTTCCCGGATCGCTTCGGCCGGAAAGGTTTTGCTGACGGCCAGCAATTGCACGCTGTCAGGCTCACGCCCGGCGGCAAGCGCCGTTTGCCGGATCTGCTGGAGCACGCCTTGCAAGGCGCTGGATATTGAACTCATAATGGACTGTTGCCGCCTGTGAAGGCGCTTCCTGCCGTTGTTTGCCGTTGCATCTGCGCGAAAGGATAGTATAAATGGAAATCGCTGAGCTGCTGGCGTTTTCAGTAAAGAACAAGGCGTCCGATTTGCACTTGTCCTCCGGGCTGCCGCCAATGATCCGGGTGCATGGTGACGTACGGCGTATCAACCTGCCGCCGCTGGAGCACAAAGACGTACACGACATGGTGTACGACATCATGAATGATGGCCAGCGCAAGGTGTATGAAGAAACGCTGGAGTGCGACTTCTCGTTTGAAATCCCCAATCTGGCGCGTTTCCGGGTGAATGCCTTTGTGCAGAACCGGGGCGCTGCCGCCGTGTTCCGTACCATTCCCAGTAAGGTGCTGACGCTGGAGGAGCTGAATGCGCCGGTGATCTTCAAGGAAATCTCCAATCAGCCGCGCGGCATTGTGCTGGTCACCGGGCCGACCGGTTCCGGCAAGTCCACCACGCTGGCCGGCATGGTCAACCATATCAACGAAAACGAGTACGGCCACATCCTGACGGTGGAAGACCCGATCGAATTCGTGCACGAATCGAAGAAGTGCCTGATCAACCAGCGTGAAGTCGGGCCGCATACGCTCTCCTTCAACAACGCGCTGCGTTCGGCGCTGCGGGAAGACCCGGATGTGATTCTGGTGGGCGAAATGCGTGACCTGGAAACCATCCGGCTGGCGTTGACCGCCGCCGAAACCGGTCACCTGGTATTTGGTACCCTGCACACCAGCTCGGCGGCCAAGACCATCGACCGGATTGTTGACGTGTTCCCGGCAGCAGAAAAGGACATGGTGCGTGCCATGTTGTCCGAATCGCTGCGGGCGGTGATTTCGCAGACCCTGCTCAAGACCAAGGACGGCACGGGCCGGGTGGCGGCGCACGAAATCATGATCGGTACCCCGGCGATCCGGAACCTGATCCGTGAGAACAAGATTGCCCAGATGTACTCCTCCATCCAGACCGGCCAGGGCGTCGGCATGCAGACGCTGGATCAGTGTCTGCAGGAGCTGGTGCGTCGCAATATCGTGAGCAGTGCCGAAGCCAAGGTGCGCGCCGCCAACAAGGATCTGTTCCAGTAACCCGGTGCAGCAGCGCTGACCTGATTCAAGGAGATTGCCATGGAGCGCGATCAGGCTACCAAATTCATGCACGACCTGCTCAAGCTGATGGTCGCCAAGAATGCATCTGATTTGTTCATTACGACAGACTTCCCCCCGGCGCTGAAGATCGACGGCAAGGTGACGCCAGTCTCGAATCAGGCGCTGTCGCAGCAGCACACCAAGGAATTGGCGCGGGCGGTGATGAATGACCGTCAGGCCGAAGAGTTTGAAGCATCCAACGAGTGTAATTTCGCCATCAGCCCGCCGCAGATTGGCCGCTTCCGGGTGAACGCCTTTGTGCAGCAGGCCAAGGTCGGGCTGGTGTTCCGGACCATCAATACCAAGATCCCGTCGCTGGATGAGCTGAAGCTGCCTACCGTGCTGAAAGACATTGCCATGACCAAGCGCGGTCTGGTGATCTTTGTCGGCGGTACCGGTTCCGGCAAATCGACTTCGCTGGCGGCGATGATCGGCTTCCGCAATGAAAACTCTTTCGGCCACATCATCACCATCGAAGACCCGATCGAGTACGTGCACGAGCACCGGAGCTGCATCATTACCCAGCGAGAAGTCGGGGTCGATACCGACAGCTGGGGTGCCGCGCTGAAGAACACCCTGCGGCAGGCGCCGGACGTGATCCTGATCGGGGAAATTCGTGACCGCGACACCATGGATTACGCCATTGCCTTTGCCGAAACCGGTCACTTGTGCATGGCCACCCTGCACGCCAACTCGGCCAACCAGGCGCTGGACCGGGTGATCAACTTCTTCCCGGAAGAGCGGCGTGCCCAGCTGCTGATGGACTTGTCGCTGAACCTGAAAGCCTTTGTGTCGCAGCGTCTGTTGCCGATCAAGGGCACCAAGGGGCGGGTGCCTGCGGTAGAAATCATGCTCAATTCGCCGCTGATTGCGGACCTGATCTTCAAGGGCGATGTGCACGAGATCAAGGAAATCATGTCCAAGAGCCGCGAGCTGGGCATGCAGACCTTCGACCAGGCGCTGTTCGATCTCTACGAAGGTGGCTATATCAGCTACGAGGATGCCTTGCGTAATGCCGACTCAGTGAACGACCTGCGTCTGCGCATCAAGCTGCACGGGCAGGAAGCCAAGAGCCGGGACATTCTCTCCGGGCTGGATCACCTCGACATCGTTTGACCGGCAAGGCTCCTGACAGTGGCCTGTCAGGAGCCGGGCGTACACTGCAGTTCCAGCTGGCGATTCGCGCCGGTGACGACTGACAGGAGCCCTGATATGACCGCTGCCACTGCCGCCTGCCTTGAGCAAGTGTGGTTTCGTACCCACCCCGACGTTGACGCCGACACTGTGCTCGCTGCCGTACATGCCATGCAAGCCGATGTCGCCCGCCTGCCGGGCTTTCGCCATCGCCAGCTGGCCCGCGCGGAGGATGGCCGCTGGCTGGATTCGATTCTGTGGCAGGATGCTGCCAGCGCGCAGGCTGCCATGCAGGCGGTGATGCAACTACCCAGTTGTGGTGCATTTTTTGCACTGATCGAGGCAGACAGTATCGACATGCAGCATTTACAGAGCCACCCACTGTGATCACCCCACCGTCCGCCGCCGTGCTGGACTGGCTGGCACGCTGGCCGGAGCCGTGCGCGACACTGCTGCTGCAGCTGCGGGTGCAGTTGCTTGACGCCCAGCCTTTGCAGGAGCGCCTGAATCTGGGCTGGCAAGGGCTGGCTTTTCATCATGCCACCGCAGGCTATGTCTGCGGCCTGTTCCCGCAACGGGACGGTGCGGTTCACCTGCTGTTCGAGCATGGGGTTGAGCTGCATGATCCGCAGCAACGCTTGCTGGGAGACGGTAAGCGTTGTCGCCACTTGCGCTTTGAGACGACGGACGATGTCGCAGGCGATGAGCTGCTGGGCTGGCTGGCCGAGGCGGTAGCCATCGGACAGGCCAGGAAGCGCCGATGAGGCGGGCTGACCGGCTGATGCAGATTTTGCTGCTGCTGCGCGGGCGGCGCTGTACCACCGCGCAGCAGCTGGCGGAATGGCTGGAGGTGTCCGACCGCACCATCTACCGCGATATCCGTGACCTGATGAGCAGTGGCGCACCGATTGATGGCGAAGCCGGGGTGGGCTACCGGCTGCGCAAGGGGTTTGAATTGCCGCCACTGCTGTTCACCCCGGACGAAGTACGCGCCTTGCACCTCGGCGCGCGCATGGTGGCGGGCTGGGCGGACCGGGAGGCCCGGCAGGCGGCCCAGGCGGCGATGACCAAGCTGGAAACCACCTTGCCCACTGCACTGGTGCAAACGCTGCAGGCCAACCCCTCCTATGTGGCCGGCCAGCGCCCCTATCCGCTGGAGCGGCTGGCCCCGGTGCGGGAAGCCATCTTGCAGCGTCACAAACTGCTGCTTAGCTATGTGCGTGAGGATGGCCTGCTGACCGAGCGGGTGGTGTGGCCGCTGGGCCTGTTCTTCTGGGGCGACCGCTGGACGCTGGCGGCCTGGTGCGAGCTGCGCCAGGCCATGCGGCATTTCCGTATCGACCGTCTGCAGCAGTGGCGGGTGTTGGAGGAAGTGTATCCACAGCAGGAAGGGCGAACGCTGCAGGATTACTTCAGCTACCTGACGACGCTGGACGCGTCAGGCTGTTAAGGTGAGCGTATTGCAACCCCAGACGTGTTTGACTACTGTTTCAGCTTTGCTGGCAGCACCCTACTCCGATACCCCTCTTCCCATCCAACGAGTGCATCGCGCCTGTTGTGACCGGTGCAGGAAGAAGGCCCCTACCAGGCTTTGCCAGACCCGCTCATTCCGACGAAGTGACAAGCGATGATGACAGCAATACTGCGCCAGGCACAGCAAAATGATGCGGATGCTTTGACAAGGCTAGCCAAGAAAGGCAAGGCGCATTGGCCCTACCCTACGCATTGGCTGGCGGCTTGGGATGAAGCATTGACGCTGCGACCCGAGCAGATTGCGGCAAACTACTTTGTCCTGGAGCGGCAGGTGGATGTGGGTAGCGAAATTATTGCGTTCACCGGTTTGGAGACCTTTGAAGGGCGATGGTATATCGAACACTGTTGGGTTGACCCCGCTTACCATGGTGGTGGTCACGGCAAGCGATTGGTTCAACACGCCCTCATGGTTGCAACCAGCATGGGACTGAAAGTGGTCTGGGTGGAATCAGACCCGAATGCACAGGCTTTTTATGAAAAGCTCGGCGCGGTGTTGGATCATTGGGCTGATCGGCCAGTTTGCGGTGAGGCCCGCCAGCTCCCAGTATTACGTTTTCAATTGTGAATAAAGCGGGAGATGATGAGCTTCATACTGCGAGACATACACACGGAACTGACCACCCCTCGCCTGCGGTTGCGGGTGCCTCGTGCTGGCGATGGTGCCATGGTCCATGCGGCCGTGGTGGAGACGCTGGACCTGCTGCGGCAATGGCCCGCCTCCCTGCCGTGGGCGCAGGCTGAGCCCTCGGTCGCGGTGTCTGAGAGCTGGTGCCGTTTGAGCGCGGCCTGGTTCATGCAACGTACCACGCTGAATTATCTGGTTTTCGACACCGCCGGTGAACTGGTGGCCAGCATCGGCCTGCATGATATTGACTGGGCCGTTCCCAGCTTTGAGATTGGCTATTGGGGCCGAAAAGGCTATCAGGGGCAGGGCTTGATGCGTGAAGCGGTCGGGGCTTTAGTACGCTATGCCTTTGAACAGCTGGGTGCGCGCCGGGTGTGCGCCTGGGTTGATGAGGCGAATGTCGCCAGTCGCCGTCTGTGCGAGGCCATCGGCATGCAGCTCGAAGGCATACTGCGCCACGAGCGCATCACGCCGGATGGTCAACTGCGCAATAGCTGCGTTTACGCCGCTGTGGTCTGAGGGGTAATGCGGGCAGCCAGTAGCTAGCCGATCAGGCACCATGACTGGAAGCAGCATCAAGCATGCTTCAAGGAATGAGTCTTGTCCTGCTGTGGGCGCTCATGCAAGATGGCCTTTCAGCAGGGTTAAACTTTGCCACTAATCCTCATTGCTTAAGGCCATACCATGCTTCTCGAACTGCTACGTGCTCAGGAAATAGAACTACATCAAGCGGCGGTTCGCCATGACCCGGCACGGCTACAAGCGCTGCTACACCCGGCGTTTGAGGAGTTTGGCCGGTCTGGCACCGTGTACAGCCGCGACAGCATCGTCGCCGCCTTGCTGGCGGAAAGCGAAGGCCCTGCCATCTGGTCGCAAGACTATGCACTGACCCCACTGGGCGATGCGTTAGCGCAGTTGACCTACCGTTCCGCCAACCTGGATGCATCTGGCCGCCTCAGCCGCTTCACCCTGCGCAGCTCACTCTGGCAGCACACGGCTGCGGGTTGGCAGATGCGCTTCCACCAAGGTACGCCCACCCGGCGCTTTGCCAAGGCCAAGCACCTCCGATAGGCTGGCTACCGAGCTTTACCCTGCTAAACTGTGCGCTTTTCAGCACCAGCAGCTGACACCTCTGGAAAACCCATGTCACCTCTCGAAATAGCCGCTAATCTTTTATATCTGGTCTCCGTGTGGCTGGCGGCCCAAAACCGGGTGCATACCTGGTGGACGGGCATTATCGCCTGTGCCCTGTTTGCCACCCTGTTCTATCAAAGCCAGCTTTATGCAGATGTTGTATTGCAAGGGTTCTTCATTGTCACCAGTCTGTGGGGCTGGTGGCAGTGGCGCGGTGGGATCCAGCGCGTCGAACCGCCAATACGTCGAGTACCGATCCGGATGATGCTGATGCTGGCCGTGTTTGCCGGGGGGGTCACCTATGGATATGGCATGATTTTGCACCGCTATACCAATGCCTATGCCCCATTTTGGGACTCAGCCATCCTGGCGCTGAGTGTCCTGGGTCAGTTCTTGCTGATGGCTCGGCGGGTGGAAAGCTGGTTATGCTGGATTCTGGTGAATACCATCGCGATCCCGGTTTATGCGTCACGGGGTTTGCAGTTGACTGCCGCTGTGTATGTCCTCTTCTGGTTCAATGCATGGTATGGCGGCTGGCGCTGGCATCGGCAGGCTGAGCGGTGAGCGCCCGGTTTGACACCGGGCTGGTGGTCGGCAAGTTCTCCCCATTGCACCGTGGGCATTTGGGGCTGATCCAGTTTGCGGCCGCAAAGTGCAAACGGCTGGTGATTGTGAGCTACTCTTCGCCTGAATATCCTGGGTGCGCAGCAGAGCAACGCGAACGCTGGTTGAGAGCGTGCGCCCCTGAGAGTGTGATCAGTGTCATTACGCCTGAAAAGGTAACACAGCTACAGCAGGCCGGTATGGCGGTGCCGGATATGCCTGCCAATGATGCCAGCGATAATGCGCAACGCCAGTTCATGGCAGCCTGGCTGCAGCGGGTGCTGGAAGTCAATGTGCAGGCGGTATTTACCAGCGAGGCATACGGTGAGGGCTTTGCGGCTGCATTGTCCGCGCACTTTGGCGAGCAGGTGATGCACGTCAGTTATGACCCGCAGCGGTCCCGGATGCCGGTATCCGGCACACAGTTGCGTCAGCACTGGCGTACGGCCCGGCAGCATCTGGCCTTGCCCGTGCTGGATGACTGGATGCCCAGGCTGTGCCTGCTTGGTGCGGAATCTACGGGCAAGAGTACCCTGACGGCCTGGCTGGCCGCCTGGCTGGATGAGCCTTGTGTTGCGGAGTATGGGCGCGAGCTATGGGAGCAACGACAGGGTAAGTTGATCTATGATGACCTGTTGATGATCGCGGAAGAGCAAGTACGCCGGGAGCAGGAGGCCGCATGCCGGGCGCGGCATTGGGTTATTTGTGATACCTCACCGTTGACCACACTCTTCTACAGTCTGGCCCTGTTTGCTCAAGCCGCACCGGCCTTACATCACTTGTCTCAGCGAGCGTATCACAAGGTATTCCTGTCCGCGCCAGACTTTCCCATGGTGCAGGATGGCACTCGGCAAGACGAAGCATTCCGTCTGCGCCAGCATCAATGGTATGTCGATACGCTGAACCAGCGTGGCATCCCCTATCAGTTACTCTCCGGCCCCCTTGAGGAGCGGCAAGCCAGCTTGAAGGTCGCACTTTTGTCCGGCTGATTTATGCCTGAAGCTCAGCCCACACCGGGGTGTGGTCACTGGGGCGTTCCCAAGTGCGGGGTTCGCGGTCGATGTCGCAGGCGGTGAGCTTGTCCAGTGCCGGGGCAGACAGCAGGATATGGTCGATGCGCAGGCCGAGGTTGCGGCGGAAACCGTTCATGCGGTAATCCCACCAGGTGAAGGCTTTCTCGGTATCAGGCTGCAGGTGACGGTAGGCGTCGGTCAGGCCCAGTGCCAGCAGGCGTTGGTACGCTTCGCGCTCGGGCGGGCTGACCAGCACTTGCCCTTCCCACGCCTTGGGGTCGTGCACGTCGAGGTCGGCGGGGGCGATGTTGTAGTCGCCCAGCAGCGCCAGCGCGGGATAGCGTTGCAGCTCGCCCTGCAGCCAGTCGTGTAGCGCATTCAGCCAGCCCAGCTTGTAGGGGTACTTCTCGGAACCCAGCGCTTGGCCATTGGGAAAGTAGCCGCACACGATCCGCAGGCCACCCACCGTCGCGGCGACCAGTCGGCGTTGCTCATCGGGCAGGTTGGGCAGGTTGTACTGGATGTCTTCCAGCGGCTGGCGCGAGAGGATGGCCACACCGTTGTAGGTTTTCTGGCCGGTAAACGCCACCTGATAGCCTGCGGCTTCCAGCTCGGCACGCGGGAACTTGTGGTCCTCCAGCTTCAGCTCTTGTAGGCACAGCACATCCGGCGCCGCTTGCTGTAGCCATTGCAGCACGTGGGGCAGCCGGACATTGAGCGAGTTGACGTTCCAGGTGGCAATGCGCATGGGAGGGCTCCGGTGGCGGGTGGGCGCAGCATAGGGGCTGCGCCCGGGGGCGTCAATGGTTCCGTACCCGCTTAGCCGAGACGGGCCAATTGGCTGGTAGCGTCACTGACCGTGAACTGGCCAGGGGCTTCCACGTCCACAGAGCGCACCACGCCATCTTCAACGATCATGGCGAAGCGCTTGCAGCGCAGACCCATGCCGTGGGCGTTCAGGTCCAGCTCTAGACCGAGGGCACGGGTGTAGTCGGCGCTACCATCGGCAATCATGGCCACCTTGCCACTGGCACCTTGCTGCTCGCCCCAGGCGTGCATCACAAAGGCATCGTTGACTGCAAAGCACCACACTTCGTCCACGCCTTTGGCGCGAAACTGTTCGATCTCGGCAAGATAACCCGGCAGGTGCTTGGCCGAGCAGGTGGGGGTGAAGGCGCCGGGCAGGCCGAAAATCACCACCTTTTTGCCCTTCAGGCGTTCCTGCACCTCAAAGCGGTTGGGGCCGATGCTGCAGCCCTCGCCCGGCTCGGTCAGGTATTCGCTCAGTTGCCCGGCGGGCAGGTGCTGACCAGCTTCAATCATCGGTTTCTCCTTGTTGTGATCAGGGTTATTGCCCCTGCAATAAAACAGACCCGCCGAGGCGGGTCTGTGGTGGGTTCTGCGCAAAGCGTTAAAGCACGTAACGGGCGAGGTCTTCATTGACCGCCAGTTCGCCCAGTTGCTGGTCTACCGCTGCCGCATCCAGGGTGATGGTCTTGCCCTGCTCATTGGCACTCTGGAAGGAGATCAGCTCCAGCAGGCGCTCCATCACGGTGTACAGACGGCGTGCGCCGATGTTCTCTGTCTTTTCGTTCACACGCCAGGCAATCTCGGCCATGCGATGGATGGCATCCGGGGTGAACTCCAGCGTGACGCCCTCAGTGGCCAGCAGGGCCTGGTACTGGCGAATCAGGCAGGCATCGGTACGGGTGAGGATGCTCTCAAAGTCGGTAACCGACAGTGATTCCAGCTCCACCCGGATCGGGAAACGGCCTTGCAGCTCAGGGATCAGGTCGGACGGTTTGGCCAGATGAAAGGCGCCGCTGGCGATGAACAGGATGTGGTCGGTCTTCACCATGCCGTATTTGGTGGAAATGGTGGTGCCTTCCACCAGTGGCAGCAGGTCACGCTGCACGCCCTGGCGTGAGACTTCGCCACTGCTTTGCCCGTCAGAACGGCTGGTGATCTTGTCGATCTCGTCGAGGAACACAATGCCATTCTGCTCGACATTGCGCAGCGCCTTGGCCTTGACGTCTTCGTCATTGACCAGACGCGCGGCCTCTTCTTCCACCAGCAGCTTGTAGGCCTCTTTCACCGTCAGCTTCTGGCTCTTTTTCTTGCCGCCACTCATGTTCTGGAACATGCCCTGAATCTGGCTGGTCAGCTCCTCCATGCCGGGCGGCGAGAAAATCTCGACGCTGGCTTTGGGGGCTTCCAGCTCGATTTCGATTTCCTTGTCGTCCAGCTGGCCTTCCCGCAGCATCTTGCGGAATTTCTGGCGGGTGGCGCTATCGTCCGGCTTGTCTTCCGCCAGCCCGAAGCCCATCTGGCGCGGCGGCGGCAATAGGGCATCCAGCACGCGATCCTCGGCGCGGTCTTCGGCATGATGGCGCTGCTTGTGGGCTTCCTGTTCACGAGTTTGCTTGATGGCGGTTTCCAGCAGATCGCGGATGATGCTGTCGACATCACGGCCAACATAGCCGACTTCGGTGAACTTGGTGGCTTCCACCTTGATGAAGGGGGCATCAGCCAGCCGGGCCAGACGGCGGGCGATCTCGGTCTTGCCCACGCCGGTGGGGCCAATCATCAGGATGTTTTTCGGGGTGATTTCCTGCCGCAGTGGCTCTGCCACCTGCTGGCGACGCCAGCGGTTGCGCAAGGCAATGGCGACCGCCTTCTTGGCGGCTTGCTGGCCGATGATGTGCTTGTCCAGTTCATGGACGATTTCCTGCGGGGTCATGCTCATGAGGGCTTCCTGCGACACGGGTGCGGATTAGTCCAGCGACTCGATCAAATGGTTCTGGTTGGTGTAGATGCACAAGTCGCCCGCGATGGTCAGCGACTTCTTGACGATGTCGACCGGCGCCAGCTCGGTATTTTCCCATAATGCGCGCGCCGCAGACTGGGCGTAAGCCCCCCCTGACCCAATGGCCGCAATACCATCTTCTGGCTCCAGCACGTCGCCATTGCCGGTGATGATCAGGGTATGGTCGCGGTTGGCGACGGCCAGCATGGCTTCCAGACGCCGCAGCATGCGGTCGGTACGCCAGTCTTTGGCCAGTTCGACGGCAGCGCGAAGAAGGTGACCCTGGTGCTTTTCCAGTTTGCCTTCAAAACGCTCGAACAGGGTAAAGGCGTCTGCCGTACCGCCAGCGAATCCGGCCAGGATCTCATCGCGATACAGACGTCGAATCTTGCGCGCGGTGGATTTGATGACGATGTTGCCGAGGGTGACCTGACCATCGCCACCGAGGGCAACCTGCCTGCCCCGGCGGACAGACAGGATGGTGGTGCCGTCGAATTGCTGCATGGTTGTGCTTCCGTTGCGTAGTATTCAGCAGATGGGGCTGAATATGCAAAACGCAAGGGGCTTACTTGCGGTAGTGCAGCTTGCAGAAATCGTGCATGCCGAGCACGCGGAACAGCGCACCGACCAGATGGCTGACCTGGCGCAGGTGCAGCTCCTTGCCCTGCTGCTGCAGCTGCACCAGCAGGTTGAGCAGGTGGCCGGCAGAGACAAAATCCATCCGCTCCAGCCCCAGGCAGTCGATATTCACCACGCTACGGGCTTCGGCATGTTCCATCAGGGGGTCCAGCTCCGCCACTTTGTCAGCACCATAATGGCCTTGCAGCACAAAGGCATCTGTCTGGGAGGGCGCAAGCGGTGCCTCAGATGAACCCGCTTTGGCAGCGGGGGCTTTGGGCAAGGGCTCCCAGGATGGGGGCGACACTTCATAGGTGACGGCATAATCGACCGCCAGGGTTTCAAATGCCTCTTGATCCCCCTGCCATTGCAGACACTCCAGCAGGAACAGCCAGCATGGAATATCAGCCTCATCACGCCGCATCATCTCGATCCGGTCTTGCAGCAGCTGTAACAAAGCTTCTGGCTGCGCCAGCTGCACGCGTACTTGCTGGCGACGCAGCAGGCGTAGTGCGTCGGTGATGGCGGGCAGGGCGGTCGCCACCAAGTCGGTCACCCGGCTGCAGTCCAGCTGTACCAGCTTCTGCTTCTGCGCTTGCTGCTGTAGTTGCTGGATGGCTTTGCTGATGCCCGCTTCGCTCAGCTGGCTCGGCAGCAGGGTCAGCGCGTTGCTGCTTTCTTTGCCAGTGGCGGCACTGCGGCTGGCACGCTGCCAGATCGGGGCCGTGCGCTCAAACGCCACCACAAACTGCAAGGCCAGTTCATCAAACGCCGCCTTGTTGTTCTGTACCTGATACAGCTCCAGCAGCATCAACCAAAGCTCTTCGTCACAACGCGGCTCGCTATTGACCTGAGCCTCCAGCAACTCTACCGCTGCCTCATATTGCTCATTGGCGTAGAGAATGGCGGCCTCTTCCATGGCCGACACATCGGCGGGTGCCAGCTCAACCGGGAAAAAGGCGGAAGTATCCGGCAGGGCCGTTGTGGGCTCGGCCAAAGGAGGCGCAGGTTCGGGCGCAGGTGCAACCTTGCCTGCGGGCTGCACAATGACAGGCGCAGCCGGGCTGGCTTCGCGCCCCTTTGGGATCGCAACGCTGGGGGCGGACGGGCTGGCAGGCTCGTCCGGCTTCTTTTTGAAAAACGAAAACATGGCCACGGGATCAAGGCATCCGGTTTGCGCGGGCTCTCCATTCCACCCGCCTTGCCTCTAGTGTAGGCCCAGATGATGGGAAAGAGATGACATTTCGCAATATTTAAATCTTCTCACCCGTTATTGTAGCCAGAATCTGATCCACTTAGACAGATTTATGCAATCCGCATTCTTCGCCTGTCTGATTGCAGAGACACTCCGAGAGGGTGGCATAAAACTCCCCCCCATCCCGGGTGTTGAGCCATTCATTCTGCCGCCAGGCAAAATGATAGCCCCCGCTGCGCGCCGCAATCCACAACTCCTGATTCGGAACATGCCGATTGACCACAATCTTGCCGCCATCCGGACACTCGATCTCCAGCACATTGCCACTCCACAGCACTTCCAGGTCCAGCGCGCTGGCATCCAGCTGGTCCTGTAGATCACGGAAGACCTGATCGGTATGGGTAAGGAATTCGGATTCGGTCATGGATCATTAACCTGATCAGCGGGTAGGGCCATAGCGGCGGGCGTGGTCCAGCAGCAAATTCAGAATCATCTTGCCTTCCGGGCTGGGGTCATTCAGCAAGGTGATGATGTATTTGTCACGAGAGCTCGGATAAGCGACCAAAATCTGCTGAACCCGAGTACGGGCCAAGGCCGTCTGTCCATTCAGGGCAAGGAAATAGGCTTCACGAATGAGTACGTCCGGAAATGGGGTATTGCGGCTGACCTGCTCCAGCAATTCAAGCTTCATGGGCAACAGATTGCGATCATAACTGAGTCTGGCGGCGACTATACGGTCCGTGGTGGCTGCTAGCCAGATATTCTGCGAGTAGCTGAGCAGGTCAATCATGGCCACATCGCCTTTCAGATTCTTGTCGCCTACAAAGATGCGCGACAGGCGAGTGTACTGATATAGGGAGAGGCTGCTCAGCAGCAGCATGCTTGCGGCAAAGACCCCAATCGAGAGCCGGTAGCTGGGTTTCCATGCACGGTGTCCCCAAGCAGGCTGTTGGCACAGTGCCAGCAGGATGACACAAAAAAAGAAGAAGCCGGGCATCCAAAGCGACCATTCCACTTGGGCACGAATCAAAATCACAATCAGCAAGGCGCCAACCAGATTGTCCTGTTCACGGCGGAAGATTTGCCGAAGACCAATCCATACCAAGGGGGCGATGCAGGCCAGCCCAGCGAGACCAGTAACGGCCAGAATCTGGAAGAAGGCATTGTGGGCATGGTCAAACATGGAAGATTCGACCACTTTGGCATAGGCCGGGATCTGCTGTAACTGGAACGAGTACCAGGCATAGTTGCCCCAGCCGACTCCCAGCCACGGGTGGGTCAGGAACAAGTCAATACATTTTTGCCATTCTACCAGGCGGCGCATGCCGCCACGGCTAATTGACGTGATGGCACTTTCTCCGCCTCCCCAGAGCTGCTGTTGCAGCCAGAACAGGAAGGTCGCCAAGACGAGCAAGCCCACCATGAGCATCACATTGCGCATGAAAAGGCTCTTGTTGCCGCGCTGCTGCCAAAAAGCCCACAGTACCAAAACAGGGGCGATCAGTACTGGCGAGCGGGAGCCGGTCATGGCAACCACCCAGGCAAAAGCGGCAGCAATCAGCCACAGCAACCTTTGCTTGCTGCGTGCTACCTGCGGCAGCAGCCAGGCAATGGCCAACATGCCATAGAGCAGGTATTCGGTCAGCCAGTTGCGTTGGCCGAGATTGCCGACGACACCGTGTACTTTGGCGTTGGCACCCAGGGCTAGCCACGGTACCCGCTTTGCAATGTCATACCACTGTAGTGTTACGACCAGCACGTTGCAGAGGCCGCCAATCACCAATCCCCAAGCCAGAAGCCGCATCAAGCGTGCTAAGCCATAGTAGTCATGCAATGCAAATAATGCCCAAGCCAGCAATGCGGCCACCAGCATGATCAGCGCCGGCACCCAGTTGTTGGTGAGATAAGGGGTGGCAACAAAGCGGGGCTGCAAGAAGAGCAATGCCCCAAACGCCAGCCAGCTGAGGGAGGAGAGCGAAAAAGCAAGCCGGCCGTGGCACCAGCATGCCCAGCTCAGTAACAAAAGCAGCGGGGCAAAAAAGCCACTAACAGAAGGCACCCAACCCGGATCAGGCAATAGTGCGACAGGAATAATAAATGGCAGTAAAGCGCATAATCCGATGGCCAATTTACGATGCATTGAAATAGGAGCTTCTTGCCCGGCCATTGTCAGCAATTTGGTGTCATCCATGGATTATGTTTTGCAAAAATTGCATACAGCATTGTAAAGAAAAAGGGGGCACAGAATGCCCCCTTGCTTCATTCAGAATAAATTACCCTGAATTAAGAACCTACGCCAGTGCGACGCTTGGTGCAAGGCGCAGTTCCACCGCCCCCGGTGTGTACAGTCGCGGTGGTGTTCGTAAAGACCCATTGCAGCTGGTTGTCAGTCAGGGTCGGGGTCAGAGTAACACTGCAACGACCCACCCGATCGTCACCGCCAATATCGATCCGCCCAGAGGTGCCGACAGTCGCAAAGCCAAACTTGACACCCCACACACCAGCACTGTGATTGGCGGCAACCGTGGCTTGAGGAACATAGTTTGCGCTAGTCAAGGCAGTATAGGTGGCACAGTTGGTGAAGCTGCCACCATTATCCTGCACACACTCAGCAATGCCGGTTTTGATCGCGGCTGCACCGGAGATGTTGTCTTGCCAGCGGCTACGGGTCACGTAGTCCTGGTACTGCGGAATGGCGATGGCGGCCAGAATACCGATGATCGCAACCACGATCATCAGTTCGATCAAGGTAAAACCTTGTTGAACGCGTTTCATATGATTCTCCCGTAAGGGTTGTCTAGGATGGCAAAGCCAAGTCTTGTGCTTGGCCTTGTGGGCATTATATGCACAATGCGTGCCAGCGTGTTTATGCAGACAACATTTTTTGCAATTCGCCGCTCTCATACAGCTCGCGCATGATGTCTGACCCGCCGACAAACTCACCGCCGACGTAGAGCTGCGGGATGGTGGGCCAGTTGGCGTAGTCCTTGATGCCCTGGCGGATTTCCGGGTCTTCCAGCACGTTCACCGCCTTGAAATCGGCCACGCCACAGGCTTTGAGGATTTGCACGGCATTAGAGGAGAAGCCGCATTGCGGGAAGGTGGGGGTGCCCTTCATGTACAGCACCACCTTGTGGTTGGTGACGGTCTGGTGGATGTGCTCTTGTGCGCTCATGGTGTATGGACTCCAGCCCGCTAGGGCGTTGACGGTTAGAAGATCAGCTTCCGCAGTGGAAAATACTTGAGTGATTTTGTCGGATTCTAGGAAAAGTGACGCAGAGCGTCAATCGCTGTCGCAATGCGGCAGGCATTTTTGTCAGCTGCCGCTGCTACCCCACTGCCAGCGGCTGCGCCAGGCGCCCAGCACCATGTTCGGGTATTCCGGGCGGCCACGGCTGCCGTTGTAGCGGCCCAGCGCCAGATACAGGTTGCCTTTCTCTATATCCAGATAATGACGCAGGATGGTGCAGCCAAAACGCAGGCTGGTGGCTTCGTCGAACAGGTTGTGCTTGTCGTTGCCGATCTGATCGACCCAAAACGGCATCACTTGCATCAGGCCTCGGGCGCCCGCGCTGGAGATGGCGTACTTCTTGAAGCCACTTTCTACCTGCACCAAGCCCAGTACCAGTTGTGGGTCCAGACCGGCACGGGTGGCTTCATAGTGGATCAGGGTCAGCAGCCGTTTACGCATGAAGGCATCTGGTACCTTCTTTTCCAGCCGCAGCATCATCTCAGTGAGCCAGCGCTCGCCTTCTGCTTTGTCGGCAAACACCAGCCGTGGCTCACGGTTATCGTTGATGGCCTGTTGCATGGCGGTTTGTACAGAAGGCGCGAGGATTTCCTTTTCCTGCTTGCCTGCCCCTGCGGGCAGGCCCAGACAGTACAACAGCACGCCCAGCAGCAGGGGGCGGGTCAAACGGGTGCGATGCATCAGAGCCCTCAAGCGCCGATGGCCCGACGAATGGCGGCGCAAGCGTCCGCCAGCGGCAGCTCTTCCACCACACCGTCGGCACGGCGCACGAACTCGATCACCCCTTTCTCCAGACCCTTGCCGCCAATGGTGACGCGGAAGGGGATGCCGATCAGCTCCATGTCGGCAAACTTGACGCCGGGGCGCTCATCACGGTCGTCCAGCAGCACCTCCACCCCGGCGGCTTGCAGCTCGCTGTAGAGTTGTTCTGCGGCGGTGGCTACTGCCGGGTTACGGTCGGCACCGACCGAGACCAGCGCGAGGGTGAACGGGGCCATGGCGGGCGGGAACACAATGCCACGCTCGTCGTGATTCTGTTCAATGCAGGCCGCCACGACGCGCGAGATGCCGATACCGTAGCAACCCATTTCCATCGGGTGGGTCTGCCCCTCACGATCCAGCCAGTTGCATTGCAAGGCTTCCGAATACTTGGTGCGCAGCTGGAAGATGTGGCCGACTTCCACCCCTCGGCAGATTTCCAGGGTGCCTTTGCCGTCCGGCGACGGATCGCCAGCCACCACATCGCGGATATCGGCTACCAGCGGTTCAGGGAAATCGCGGCCAATATTGGCGCCGGTGTAATGCTGATCGTCTTCATTGGCGCCGATGACGAAGTCGGCCATGCGGTCGACGGTCCGGTCCATCACCACGGTGCCCGGGAAATTGACCGGGCCCAGCGAACCGGGGTTGGCGCCAAAAGCTTCGCGGATGGCTTCCGGGCTGGAGAAGGTCAGCGGCACTTTCACCTGCGTCAGCTTCTCTGCCTTGATCTCATTCAGGCTATGGTCGCCACGTACCATCAACAGCACCGGGCGGCCATCGTTGCCATCCACCACCACTGCCTTGACGGTCCGCTCAACCGGCACCTTGAGAAACTCGCACAGCTGGGCGATGGTCTTGATGCCGGGGGTATGCACCTTGCTCAGGGGCTGACTGGCTGCCGGGCGGGCATGCGCGGGCGCAACGGCCTCGGCCAGCTCGATATTGGCAGCGTATTCCGATTGCGGGCACCACACCACTTCGTCCTCGCCGGAGTCGGCCAGTACCTGGAATTCATGCGAGCCGGTGCCGCCGATGGAGCCGGTATCTGCTGCCACGGCGCGGAACTTCAGGCCGAGGCGGGTAAACACATTACAGTAGGCGCGGTGGTAATCCCAGTAAGTCTGCTCCAGGCTGGCAAAGTCGGTATGGAAAGAGTAGCCGTCCTTCATCACGAATTCGCGTGCACGCATCACGCCAAAGCGTGGGCGGATCTCGTCGCGGAACTTGGTCTGGATCTGGTACAGGTTCACCGGCAGCTGGCGATAGCTTTGCACGTCACGCCGCACGATGTCGGTTACAACCTCTTCATGAGTCGGCCCGATCACGAAATCGCGCTCATGGCGATCTTTCAGGCGCAGCAGCTCCTTGCCATAGAATTCCCAGCGGCCGGATTCTTGCCACAGTTCAGCAGGTTGCACCGCAGGCATCAGCAATTCATGTGCCTTGGCGGTACGCGCCATTTCATCGCGCACCACGGCCTCTACTTTGCGCAGCACGCGCAAGCCCAGCGGCATCCAGCTGTACAGGCCACTGCCCAGACGCTTGATCAAGCCAGCACGCAGCATCAGCTTGTGGGAAATCAGTTCGGCCTCGGCGGGCGCTTCTTTCAGGGTGGAGAGGTAGTATTGGCTGGCACGCATGGCAGTACAGGTCCGGTATGGATCGGAAACGATCAAAGTCTGCTAGTGTACCGTTTGCCCTGGGCTTTGTCAGCGTCACCAAGCAAGCGCTTGCACCGCGAAAAACGCGCTATGTCATGGATTTGAAATGATTTTTCCGCTATGCTGCGTCGGCTTCTGGCTAAATGAGAATCTGCATCATGTTATACCCTGAGTTGTTTACCTCCCTGGAGAAGGCCCGCTGGAACATGGCCGATGACATCCCTTGGGATCAGTTTGATGCCAGCCAGTTGAGTGACGACCAGGCAATCACCATCAAAATGAACGCCATCACCGAGTGGTCAGCGCTGCCGGCGACCGAGATGTTCCTGCGCGACAACACCGATGACAGCGATTTCTCCGCCTTCATGTCCATCTGGTTCTATGAAGAGCAGAAGCACTCACTGGTGCTGATGGAGTATCTGCGCCGTTTCCGCCCCGAGCTGTGCCCGACCGAGGAAGAGCTGCACGCCGTGCGCTTCCCGTTTGATCCGGCGCCGCGCTTGGAAACCCTGATGCTGCATTTTTGTGGCGAGGTACGTCTGACCCAATGGTACCGCCGTGCCAGTGAATGGCACGATGAGCCGGTGATCAAGCACATCTATGACACGCTGAGCCGCGATGAAGCCCGTCACGGCGGTGCCTACCTGAAGTACATGAAGCGTGCCATTGAGCGTTTTGGCGATGAAGCCCGTCGTGCCTTTACCAAGATTGGGGTGTTGATGGCGTCCAGCGCGCGCTCTGGCAAGCCGCTGCACCCGACCAATCTGCATGTGAATGAAGCCCTGTTCCCGAATGACACCATCCAGAGCCGCTTGCCGGACCCGGACTGGCTGGAGCACTGGCTGGACAAGCAGATCTGCTTTGACAAGGAATGCGAAGGCCGTGTCATCGGTGGCATTCTGCGCAATCTGTCCAACCTGATGGGGCAGACTTTCGAGACGGTGCAGCAACTCAACCTGTTCCGCAAGCAACTGGCCGCTGCCTGAGCTACGGGTCCGGGTGCTACAATGCGCGGCATTGTGAGCGACCGGACCGACCATGTCTTACGTACTGCCTGACTACGAACAGAAAATCGTTGCGCCCGAGCAACTGCTGGCGCACGCCAGCCGTCTGGCGCGTCCGCTGGTGTTCACCAATGGCTGCTTTGATATCCTGCACCGCGGTCACACCACCTATCTGGCACAGGCGCGTGCGTTAGGCGCGGCACTGGTGGTGGCCTTGAATACCGATGCCTCGGTCAAGCGGCTGGGCAAAGGTGACGATCGCCCGATCAATCCGCTGGAAAACCGGCTGGCGGTGATGGCCGCCCTGCAGGCGGTGGATCTGGTGACCTGGTTTGATGAAGACACCCCGCTGCAACGCATCCTGCAATTGCGGCCGGAAGTGCTGGTCAAAGGCGGTGACTGGGTGCCAGAGCAGATAGTCGGCGCATCAGAAGTACGCGGATGGGGCGGCCAGGTACACAGCATCCCCTTCCTGTATCAGACTTCCACCACCGCCACGCTGGCGCGGATTCGCCAGCGCTGAGGAGGCTTACCCGGCTTCCGGCAGGCAGGCCTGCTCACAGGCCAGCATTTGCGCCAGCGTTTCGCGCTGGCGAATCAACTGCACCCGATCGCCATCGACCAATATCTCGGCAGCACGCACCCGGCTGTTGTAGTTGGAGCTCATCGCCATGCCATAGGCACCAGCGGAGCCAATCGCCAGCAGGTCGCCCGCCCGGATGGCGAGGGTGCGATCCTGAGCCAGGAAGTCCGCACTTTCACAGACCGGCCCCACCACATCGTAAACCCGCTCCGGCAAGCCTTCCTGTTGCTCGACCGGTAGCACCTGATGCCAGCCCTCATACAAGGCGGGGCGGATCAGGTCGTTCATCGCCGCATCGACGATGGCAAAATTCTTGGTTTCACCCTGCTTGAGGAACTCCACCCGGGTCAGCAATACACCGGCATTGCCCACGATGGCGCGGCCCGGCTCCAATACCAGCTTGAGGCCACGTCCCGCCAGCCGCTCGGCAATGGCTTGGGCATAGTCGCGGACGGGCGGTGGGGTTTCTGCATCGTAACAAATGCCAATGCCCCCCCCCATGTCCACGTGCTGCAACACGATGCCTTCGGCGGCCAGCTGGTCGACCAGTGACAACAGGCGGTCCAGCGCGTCGATGAACGGGCTGAGTTCGGTCAGTTGCGAACCAATGTGGCAGTCGATGCCGACCACCTGCAGGCCCGGCAGGCTGGCGGCCTTGCGGTAGGTGGCCAGTGCTTCGGCATGGGCGATGCCGAATTTGTTGCCTTTCAGGCCGGTTGAGATGTAAGGGTGGGTGCCGGCGTCCACATCGGGGTTGATGCGCAGGCTGACGGCTGCGGTCTTGCCCATACGGGTGGCGACGGCGCTCAGGCGATCCAGCTCGGCGCTGGATTCCACATTGAAACAATGGATGCCCACTTCCAGCGCGCGATGCATCTCGGTGACGGTTTTGCCCACCCCGGAAAACACTATGCGTTCTGGCGGACAGCCGGCCAGCAGGGCACGCTCCAGTTCGCCACCGGACACAATGTCCATCCCGGCACCGGCGTCCACCAGCAGCTTGAGCAGGCTGAGGTTGCTATTGGCCTTCATGGCATAACAGATCAGTGCATCCTGCCCGGCAAAAGCATCACGGTAGGCCTGCCACGCTTGCAGCAGTGTACGTTTGCTATAGACGAAGCAAGGCGTGGTGAACTGGTGGGCGATGGAAGGCAGGGCAACATCATCCAGATACAGCGTCTGTTGCTGGTAGTGCAAGGCGGGCAGGTTCACAATGGGCTCAAGAGGCTAGGTCGGTCAACGAGGGGCACTCGCAGCTTGCGAGGCCGGGTCCTGGGGTAGATAAAGGGGGCCCTTGATGCCGCAAGCCACCAGGGCAGTGCAGCTGAGGGCCAGCAGCAAAAGGCGTAGGCGCATGGTATGTAATGGGCCAAAGTAAAGCCCACATGGTAACACAGCCATACCGTGAGACAGGGGTGGGGCATTACGGAGTCACTGTCATGGTGAATGCACCAGTACCGTGGCGGATTTCTGATCGTGTTCAAAGGCTTGCCAATTCGGGACGGGGCGTTACAATGCGCCGCAACTGACCTTAACCCGGACCACTTCATCATGATTGATCTCTATACATGGGGCACGCCCAACGGACGCAAGGTCTCCATCCTGCTCGAAGAGCTGGGGCTGGCGTATCAGGTGCACCCGGTCAATATCGGGGCCGGGGATCAATTCAGCGACACTTTTAAGGCGATCAACCCCAACAGCAAGATTCCGGCGCTGGTGGATCACGATGGCGCGGAGCCCGTCACCGTATTTGAAAGTGGTGCCATCCTGATCTACCTGGCCGAAAAGCATGGTCAGTTCCTGCCGGTTGCAGGGACCGCGCGCTATGCCGTGCTGCAGTGGCTGATGTTCCAGATGGGTGGGTTTGGCCCCATGCTGGGCCAGACCCATCACTTTCTGCGCTATGCCCCGGAGCCGGTGCCCTATGCCATCGAGCGCTATACCAAGGAAGCAGCGCGCCTGTATGCGGTGCTGGACCAGCAGCTGTCCGCGCATGAGTACGTGGCAGGGGCGTACTCGATTGCCGACATGGCGCTGTACCCCTGGGCCAGCCGCCATGAGTGGCAGCGTATTGAACTGGCCGATTACCCGCATGTGTTGCGCTGGTACCAGCAGCTATCGGCCCGGCCCGCGGTGCAGCGGGGCATGCTGGTTCCCGCCTGAGGGGGAAAAACACGCCTTTTCAGGGACTTGGCGGGCAAGAAAACGCTGAGTTTTTGTCGCGTTTTCTGTACAATCCGGTTTTTAACCGGACCGGCAAAGCAGCCGGAAATGCCATGAGTGAGTCTTCCCCTCTCGTTGGTGTGGTCATGGGCAGTTCCAGTGACTGGGACGTCATGCAGCACGCTGTTCAGCAATTGAAGGCCTTCGGTGTTCCCTGTGAGGCCCGTGTCGTGTCGGCTCATCGCACGCCGGATCTGCTGTTTGAATACGCCAGCAGCGCCCGTGAGCGCGGCCTGGCGGCCATCATTGCCGGCGCCGGCGGCGCGGCCCATCTGCCAGGCATGCTGGCTGCCAAGACCACGGTGCCGGTACTGGGTGTGCCAGTACCGAGCAAGTACCTGCGTGGTGAAGACTCCCTGCTGTCCATCGTGCAGATGCCGAAAGGCATTCCGGTGGCTACCTTTGCCATCGGCGAAGCCGGTGCGGCCAATGCCGGACTGTTTGCGGTGGCCATGCTGGCCGGGAACGACCCGGCGCTGGCTGCCCGCCTGCAAGCCTTCCGTGAAGAACAGGAGCGTACCGTGCTGGCCATGCAATTGCCCGAGGTGGGGGCATGAGCGCGCCAGTGATCCTGCCGCCCGCCCGCCTGGGAATTCTGGGCGGCGGCCAGCTGGGCCGCATGTTTGTGCAGGCTGCGCGCACCATGGGTTATACCGTCACCGTGCTGGACCCGGATCCGGATGCACCTGCCGCTGAATTTGCCAATCTGCACCTGTGTGCCGCGTTCGACGATGCCGAGGCGCTGCGACAGCTGGCCGACAGTTGCGCCGCCATCACCACCGAATTCGAGAACGTCAACGCCGAGTCAATGCGCTGGCTGGCGCAACACACTGTGGTGTCGCCGCGTGGCGAGTGCGTCGCAGTGGCGCAGGACCGTATCCGGGAAAAGACCTTCTTTCAGCAGCATGGCCTGCCGGTGGCGCCGTTCCTGCCCGTCACCCAGGCCGATGATCTGGATAGTGACCTGAGCGACTACCTGCCGGGCATCCTCAAGACGGCGCGGCTGGGCTACGACGGCAAAGGCCAGCAACGGGTGCGTACCGCTGAAGAGGCCCGTGCTGCCTGGCAGCAGCTGGGGGTGCCGTGCGTGCTGGAGAAAATGCTGCCGCTGCAGCTGGAAATCTCCGCCATCGTCACCCGCGCAGCGGATGGGCAGATGGCGGTGTTCCCGATTGCCGAGAACCAGCATCATCAAGGCATCCTCGATGTGACGCTGGTCCCGGCACGGGTCAGCACGGACTTGGCACAAGCCGCTCAGCAAGCAGCCTGCCGCGTGGCGGCAGCGCTGGATTATGTGGGCGTGCTGGCCGTGGAGTTCTTCGTGCTGGAAGACGGGCTGCTGCGGGTCAATGAAATGGCACCGCGCCCGCACAACTCCGGCCACTATACGCTGGACGCCACCGTGAGCAGCCAGTTCCAGCAGCAGGTGCGCGCCATGTGCGGCCTGCCGCCCGCAGCCACCGACCTGCTGCGCCCAGTGGCCATGCTCAACCTGCTGGGCGATGTCTGGCCCGGTGCGGGTACCGATGCCTGCCGGGAACCGGACTGGCAGCCGCTGCAAGCCGAAGCACAAGGTTTCCTGCATCTGTATGGCAAGCGTGAAGCACGCATTGGCCGCAAGATGGCGCACTACAACCTGCTGGCTGACCAGGCCAACACTGCCGCCGAGCGGGTCGCCGTTTTGCGCGATACGCTGTTGCAAGCGGCTGGAAGAGCACGGAAGGCGTGACGCCTGGCTGGCCTGCCTTCGACCTCATCCCTTTTTCTGATATTCAAAGGACCCCCGAATGAGTGGTTTGCTGCAATCCAACCTGCGCTCCCTGCCGAAGATCTACTCCGGCAAGGTGCGTGACCTGTACGCACTGGAGGGGGATCGCCTGCTGATGGTGGCGACCGATCGCCTGTCTGCCTTTGATGTGATTCTGGCAGAGCCCATTCCGGACAAGGGCAAATTGCTCACCGCCATTTCCAGCTTCTGGTTTGACAAGCTGCAGCACGTGATGCCCAACCATCTGACCGGCGAGAAGCTGGAAGACGTGATTCAGGACGCTGAAGACCTGGCGCAGGTGCAGGGCCGGGCGGTGATTACCAAAAAGCTGAAAGGCTTGCCCATCGAGGCCATTGTGCGGGGTTATGTCGCGGGTTCGGGCTGGAAGGAATACCAGCGCGGCGGCAGCATTTGTGACATCAGCCTGCCTGCGGGCTTGCGTGAGGCCGACAAACTGCCGCAACCGATCTTTACCCCCAGCACCAAGGCTGCGGTGGGTGAGCACGACGAAAATATCTCCTTCGAGCAGTGCGAAAAGCTGCTGGGGGCTGAGCTGGCGGCGCAGGTACGCGAAGCCGCCATCCGGCTGTACCGCACGGCTGCCGAGCATGCAGCCACCCGCGGCATCATCATCGCCGATACCAAGTTTGAGTTCGGTGTGGACGAAGCGGGCGTGCTGCATTTGATGGATGAGGCGCTGACGCCGGATTCCAGCCGCTTCTGGCCTGCAGACCAGTACCAGCCCGGCAGCAACCCGCCGAGCTTCGACAAGCAATACGTGCGCGACTGGCTGGAGTCGACCGGCTGGGACAAGACCCCTCCCGCCCCGGCGGTGCCTGCCGAAGTGGCCGCGCGGACGGCGGACAAGTATCGCGAGGCTTTGCAGCGCCTGACGGCGGCAGCGGTCTGACCGTACTGTCCCGATTGGCCCTGTGCAGCACGGGAGGGGCATGGTAGCGTGAGGCTGGATGACAGACTGGAGCCGCCTCATGACCCCTGCCCCTTTGCAAGCTACCTTGCAAGCCATGCAAGCCCGACTGCCCGGACCCGACGGGCAGCGCTTTGCCGAGGCGTTTCGTCACGGCAGCATGTCGGTCGAGCTGTACGCCCCCCAAGGCCATGACCCGCAGCAGCCGCATTTGCAGGACGAGCTGTATGTGGTGACCTCCGGACACGGCACCTTTTTGCGCGACCAGCAGCGTATCGCCTTTCAGGCGGGTGATGTGCTGTTCGTGCCGGCCGGAATGCTGCACCGATTTGAGCAATTCAGCGACGATTTCCAGACCTGGGTGATTTTCTGGGGGCCTCGGGGTGGTGAGGCGGCGGGCCAGCACCTGGACTACACCCTCCGCCCGGCGCAGCCTCATGAAGCGCCACAGCTGGAAGCCCTGCTGCGGCAATATGGCCCCAATCCATGGAACTATCTGCCGGACGAAGGCGTACGCCAGCACTTTGCCGAGCTGGCCGCCGGGCAGGCGGAAGCCTTGCTGGCCTGTACACCTGAGGGCGAGGTCGCCGGGTTCGTGACCTGGCTGCCCCGTCATCCTGATGCCGAGCGACGGGCTCGTGAGCCACACAGCGCCTATATCGGCGAGGCACTGGTGTTGCCTGCGCACGCAGGCAAGGGGTTGGGCGGCGCACTGCTGCGTGCCGTACGAGACCGTTTGCTGGCGGCAGGTCAGGGGCCGCTGTACATCGAGCGTCACGAAGAGAATGCGGCCTCAGCGGGCATGATGCGGCAGGCCGGGTTTGTCCCGCTGCGGACCTTTGACGACCCGGTGCGACGCAGCTACGGCAGCAAGCGCACCACGGAATGCGTCTATCCCGCGCCAGACGCTTGAATTTCACGGCCACTGCCCCCACCCTCTGGGGGCGCTATACTGAATGTTGAAACTCGCCTGACCGGCTTTCAACCCACCTTCCAGGCCAGACGCTGATCCGCGTCTGGCGGGCTTATTGCTAACGGGAACACCCATGGTACCTCATCTCACCACCGCCCTGACCGGGCCGCTGAAAGAGCTGGAATCACGCATTTTGCGTGCGCAACCGAAAATCGAGCACTGGTTTCGCAGCCAATGGTTGAAACACGATGCGCCGTTCTACGCCTCGGTGGATTTGCGCAATGCCGGGTTCAAGCTGGCGCCGGTGGACACCAACCTGTTCCCCGGCGGTTTCAACAACCTGAACCAGACCTTCCGTCCGCTGGCCGTCCAGGCGGCGACAGTGGCGGTGGAGAAAATCTGCCCGGAAGCACGCGGCGTGCTGCTGATTCCGGAAAACCATACCCGCAACAGCTTCTACCTGCAGAATGTGGCCGCCCTGCACAGCATTCTTCGGCAGGCCGGGCTGAATGTGCGTATCGGCAGCCTGCTGCCGGAGCTGGAAGCGCCCATGCAACTGGAGCTGCCAGACGGGCAGAACCTGTTGCTGGAGCCGGTTCAGCGCCGGGGCAATCGCCTGCATTTGGGGGACGACTTCAACCCGTGCACGGTGCTGCTGAATAACGACCTGTCGGGTGGTGTGCCCAGCGTACTGCAAGGGGTCGAGCAGGCCCTGCTACCCCCCACCTATGCCGGTTGGGCCACCCGCCGCAAGACCGGCCACTTTGCCGCCTACGATGGCGTGGCGGACGAATTTGCCCAGCTGATCAGCATTGACCCCTGGCTGATCAACCCCTACTTTAGCCATGTCGGTGGCGTGGATTTCCAGGAGCGTGCCGGTGAGGAAGTGCTGGCCGACAAGGTGTCAGACCTGCTGGCGCGTATCCGTACCAAGTATCAGGAATATGGCATCGAGCAGCAACCCTACGTGGTGGTCAAGGCGGATGCCGGTACCTACGGCATGGGGGTGATGACGGTGAAAGATCCGTCGGAAGTGGTGGGCCTCAACCGCAAGCAGCGCAACAAGATGTCGGTGATCAAGGAAGGCATGGAAGTGCACGATGTCATCGTGCAGGAAGGCGTGCATACCTTTGAGACCGTGAACGAGGCGGTGGCTGAGCCGGTGGTTTATATGCTGGACCACTTTGTGATCGGCGGCTTCTATCGGGTGCATACCGGCCGGGGGGCCGATGAGAACCTGAACGCACCGGGCATGCACTTTGTGCCACTGGCGTTCGAGAAGCCATGCAATGCACCAGAGTGCGACGAAGCACCGGATTGCCCGCCCAACCGCTTCTACTCCTACGGTGTGGTGGCGCGGCTGGCTTTGCTGGCAGCCGCCCGCGAGCTGGAAACCATGGCTGAGGAACACGGCGAATAAGCCTGATCGTAATGGAGGACGCAGCATGCGCATTGCCCTGGTTCTGGACCCGCTGGCCAAACTGAAACCGTGGAAGGACTCCAGCGTGGCGATGATGCGTGCCGCGCGCCGGCGTGGCCACACTTGCATCGCCCTGCTGCCGGAAAGCCTGCGTGCCCACAGTGAAGGCGGGCAGGTGACGGTGTGGGCGGAAGGCCATGTGCTGCAGGTGCACGATGAAGATGCCCACTGGTACGACGCTGGCGCGCGTGAGTGCTGGCCGCTGCACGCGTTTGATGCGGTGATCCAGCGCAAGGACCCGCCGTTCGACGCCGAATACCTGTACGCTACCCACCTGCTGGAGATGGCCGTTCGCAGCGGCGCGAGGGTGTTTAACCACCCCCGTGCACTGCGGGACTACAACGAAAAACTGGCGATCCTGCGCTTTGCCGACTGGACCACGCCCACCTGCGTCAGTCGTGAATCTGCCCGGCTGCGCGAGTTTGTACGCGAGCATGGCGACGTGATCCTCAAGCCACTGGACGGCATGGGCGGTTCCAGTATTTTCCGTGTCAGCCTGCAAGACCCCAATCTGTCCGTGATTCTGGAAACCATCACCCGCCACGATCAGGAAACGGTGATGGCCCAACGCTACATTCCCGAGATCGTCCATGGTGACAAGCGCATCCTGCTGATCAATGGCGAGCCCCTGCCCTACGCGCTGGCGCGTATTCCCATGGCTGGTGAAACCCGTGGCAACCTGGCCGCAGGCGGACGCGGGGTGGCGCAAGCCCTGACCGAGCGTGACCGGCAGATTGCCGAGGCGGTTGGGCCGCAGCTGCGTGCCGATGGCCTGCTGCTGGTGGGTCTCGACGTGATCGGCGACTACCTCACCGAGGTCAACGTGACCAGCCCCACCTGCATGGTGGAGATTGCGGCACAGACCGATTGCCAGCCGGCCGAGCTGTTTCTGGATGCACTGGAGCAGGCCTGCGGCCACTGAGATGGGTGCCGCATGACCGCGCTGACTGGCTTTCCGTGCCGATCCGCGTTATCTTGCTGATATAGGGGAACTGGAGGCCGTTGTCTGCAGTCGCAGCAACGGACAGACATCATGGTGGCATTTTTACTGATTACCCACGGCAGCCTGGGCAAAAGCCTGCAGGAGTGCGCCGAGCATGTCATGGGTGGACCGCTTGAACGCTTTTCCGTGCTCTCGGTAGACCGGAGCGCTGATCCCGAAATCATGCGCGAGCAAGCGGCCCAGCAGATTGCAGCCCTGGCCAGCGAAGATGGCGTGCTGGTGCTGTCCGACATCTATGGGGCCACACCCTGTAATATCGCCACCCGTTTGCCTGGGGCAAGGGTGGCGCTGGTATCCGGAGTCAGTCTGCCCATGCTGATACGTGCCCTCACCTATCGCAAGCTGAGCCTGACTGAAGTGGTGGCCAAGGCGGTGAGCGGGGGGCGCGATGGCATTGTGGTGGTGGAAGCCGCGCCGGAAACCGCAGACTGTAAGGACGAGGCAGCACATGCGTGAGCAGGAAGTGGAAATCATCAACAAACTGGGGCTGCATGCTCGTGCCAGCAGCAAGCTGACGCAGCTGGCCACCGGTTTCAAGAGCGAGATCTGGTTGTCGCGCAACGGCAAGCGGGTGAACGCCAAATCCATCATGGGCGTGATGATGCTGGCGGCGGCCAAGGGGAGCCGGGTGGGCATCGAAGCCTCGGGTGAGGACGAAGAACAGGCGCTGGCTGCGCTGGTGGCGCTGGTGGGCGACCGCTTTGGCGAGGCCGAATAGACAGGAGGTGCCCGGCGAACGGGTACGGCATGGTAGCTGGCCGGATTGTCAGGGTCAGCGACATGGAGGGAGAGGGCAATGAGCATCACCTTGCGCGGGATTGGTTGCGCTGGCGGCATTGCGATTGGCCATGTGCACCTGGTCTCGGAGACCACGGTCGACGTGGTGCATCTGGTGCTGCCGGAAGAGGACATTCCGGCTGAGCTGGCCCGCTTTGACGCTGCCATTCGCGAAACCCGCAAGCAGCTGGAAATGCTGTGGGGTTCGATACCGGATAATGCCCCGGCGGAGCTGGGTTCCTTTCTCAGCCTGCACATCATGATCCTCAATGACGCGGCCTTGTCGCGTGACCCCAGGCAGCTGATCGAAGAGCAACATTGCAACGCCGAATGGGCGCTGATGCAGCAGCTGGAAATCCTGCTGGCCCAGTTCGACGAAATCGAAGAAGACTACCTGCGCGAGCGGCGCGCGGATGTCATCCAGGTGGCGGACCGTGTGCTGAAGGTGTTGGCAGGGCACCCGGTATCGCACGCTCACGGCCAGCTGGCGACCGATCGTGACACCATTCTGGTGGCGCATGACCTCAGCCCTGCCGACATGGTGCAGTACAAGGATATCGAGTTCGCCGCTTTTGTGACCGATGCCGGCGGTGCCACCTCACACACCGCCATTCTGGCGCGCAGCCTGGGCATCCCCGCTGTGGTCGCCATGCATAATGCCCGCGAGCTGATGAAGGAAGGCGAGCTGGTGGTGGTGGACGGCAGCGCCGGCACCGTCATCATCGAGCCGGATGCCGATGAGCTGGCGCATTATCAAAAGTTGCTGCAGCAATGGCAGCGACAGCAGAAACAGCTGGCCGGTACCAAATCGGCCGAGGCCATCACCGCCTGCGGTGTGCCGATCGAACTGCAAGGCAATATTGAATTGCCGCAGGATGTGCCGGACATGCAGGACTTCGGCGCCCGCTCGGTAGGGCTGTTCCGTAGTGAGTTCCTGTTCCTCGCCAGCGAGGAATTGCCCACGGAAGACGAACAGTTCGAAGCCTACAGAGAGGTAGCCGTGGCCCTGAACGGGCAGCCGGTGACCATCCGCACGCTGGACATCGGCACCGACAAGTTGCCCAAATGGTTTGAGCGTAGTGGCGGACTGAACCCGGCCATGGGCCTGTGCGGGGTGCGTTTGTCACTGGCGCAGCCGCATTTGTTCCAGACCCAGCTGCGCGCACTGTTGCGGGCTTCGGCCTTTGGCTGCATCCAGATCATGTTTCCCTTGCTCTCCAGCGTGGCCCAGGTGCGGCAGTGCCTGCAGCATGTGACGCTGGCCAAGCAATCGCTGCGCGATGAAGGCATTGCCTTTGACGAGCAGGTCAAGATGGGGGGGATGGTGGAGATTCCGGCGGCGGCGCTGAATGTGGCCGGTTTCCTCGGCTTGCTGGATTTTGTTTCGGTGGGCACCAATGATCTGGTGCAGTACACCCTGGGGGTGGACCGGGGCGACGATTCGGTGGCGCACCTGTATAATCCGGCCCACCCTGCGGTGTTGCAGCTGCTGTCCCATACCATCCGTACCGCCAATGCCTTGGGCAAGCCGGTGTCGGTCTGTGGCGAGATGGCGGGCGACCCGCGCTTTACCCGCCTGCTGCTGGGGTTTGGATTGCGGCGCTTTTCCATGCACCCGGCCAGCCTGCTGGCGGTGAAGCAGGTGGTGCGGCAGTCCTCATTGGCAGAGCTGACCGCGCAGACCGATGCCATCCTGGCCTGCACGGATGAAGAGCAGGTGACGCCCTTGCTGGAACAACTGAATGCCTGAACTACATACGGTGGCGACCCCGTTTCGGGTCGCCCCGGCGGACGCGGTGGATTTTTCTACCCTCCGGCGTGTACTGCTCGTCAAGCTGCGTCACCATGGTGACGTGCTGCTGGCCAGCCCGGTACCGCAAGTCCTGAAGAACCACTTCCCACAGCTGGAAATCGACGCACTGGTCTATGCCGATACCGCGCCCATGCTGCAGGATCATCCGGCACTTTCACAGCTGCACCTGATCGAGCGGCAGGGCAAGCGGCAAGGGCTGCTGCGCTGGCTGCGGCAAGAGTGGCAATTGTGGCGCACCCTGCGCAGCCGCCAGTATGACCTGCTGATCCACCTGACGGATGGGCGACGTGGCGCCTGGCTGGCGCGCTGGCTGGGCGCACGCTACAGCGTGGCACAGCGTACCGGCAAGCGGGGCTGGAAGAAGGCGTTTACCCATCTGTTCACCACGGCACGAAAGGGCAACAGCCGCCATACTGTCGAATACCACCTGGACGCCTTGCGGCGGCTGGGCCTGTACCCTGATGAGCAGGAGCGCAAGCTGGTGCTGCAACCCGGCACCGCAGCCACTGCTCGTGTTGGTGAAGTCCTGCACGGGCTGGGCCTGAGCCCCAAAGGCTTTCTGCACATCCACCCGCCCTCGCGCTGGCTGTTCAAATGCTGGAGTGTGGAGCAGATGGCGGCACTGATCGACCGTCTGACAGCCGAGGGCTGGCCGGTGGTACTGACCGGCGCCCCCAATGATGCCGAACGGGCGTTGAATGCGGCCATCCAGCAGCGGCTGTCACGCCCGGTGCATGACCTGACGGGCCAACTCAGCCTGCGCGAGCTGGCAGCACTGACCGCTGGGGCGCGCCTGTTCATCGGCGTGGACTCTGCGCCCATGCACATGGCCGCCGCCATGGCCACCCCCACCGTGGCATTGTTTGGCCCCAGTGGCGATATCGAATGGGCCCCGTGGCAAGTGCCCGCTCGCGTGCTGGTATCCCACCACGCCTGCCGCCCCTGTGGTCACGACGGCTGCGGCGGCGGCAAACGCAGTGAATGCCTCACCGCACTGTCCGTCGAACAGGTGCATCAGGCCGTGCAGTCCCTGCTGGCGATGGAGTGAAGATGAAGATTGCCTTGATTCGGCAAAAATTTAATGCGGCCGGAGGCGCGGAGCGGTTCGTGAGCCGAGCTATTGAGGCCTTGAGTCTGCATGGGGCAAAAATTACGCTGCTGACACGGAAGTGGCGTGAAGATGGGCGGTTTGTACCCATAGTGCTGACTCCCTTTTATCTGGGCAGCACTTGGCGGGACTGGAGCTTTGCGCGAGCTGTACAGAGAACACTGCGCAATGAAACGTTTGACCTCGTGCAGTCTCATGAGCGCATTCCCGGAGTCATGGTGTATCGGGCGGGTGATGGAGTCCATCGTGAATGGTTGAAACAACGTAGTAGGGTCAGCCACCCACTTCGTCGGTTCATGACCTGGCTGAGCCCATATCACCGGTATGTCTGTCGGGCTGAGCGGCAGATGTTTCTGCACCCGAATCTGCAAGCCGTGATCTGCATCTCCGAGATGGTCAAATCAGAGCTCAAACACTACTTTGGTTTGCCAGATGAGCTGTTGCCCGTCATTTATCTAGGGGTCGATGTTTCCTACTTCCATCCAGATGGCCGAGCGCAATGGCGGTATGCGCTTAGGCAGCAACATGGTGTCGGTGAGTCAGAGCGCATTCTGTTGTTTGTGGGCTCGGGCTTTGAGCGGAAAGGCTTGGCAACAGTGATCCAGGCAATGGTGAGTTTGCCTCAGCACCACCTCTGGATTGTAGGGCGCGACAAGCATCAGGCACGACTTGCCAGTCTGGCTCGGCGTCTTGGTGTGGAGGGGCGTGTTCGCTTCATGGGGACAACCGAGGATGTGCGCCCGTACTATGCTGCAGCCGACTTTTTTACCATGCCGGCACTGTATGAGCCCTTTGGCAATGTGAATATGGAGGCCATGGCATGTGGTTTGCCGGTGGTGACCAGCTTTAAGGCTGGCGCGGCTGAACTCGTGATGCGCCATCAATGCGGCATAGCCATTGACGCGCTGGATCACCAAGCCTTGGTCCACTGGCTTCAGCGACAGGACAGTGAGAGTGTGGCTGCGATGGGCGTTGCGGCCCGGAAGTGTGCAGAAGCGTACGAAATTCATGCCATGGCTAACGAAATGACGCAGCTTTACCAGCGGCTATTGTCTGTGAAAAAGCCCTAACTGCGGTAGAATGGGCGATTGCCCGTTTGTCCTGCCCATGACCGTTACCAACCGACCCTCCCTGAGTAGCCGAGCGCTGTATCTACGGATATTGCGGCAGTTACGCCCCTACTGGAAGGTGATTGTCTTGGCATTTCTGGCGACTCAACTGGCCGCGATGACCGAGCCAATGTTCGCCTGGTTGATGGGCCCGCTGATCAACCTGAATTTCAGCAGCCAGGCGGCGCAACATGTGCCTGCATTCTTGCAGCCGCTGGCGGACTGGTTACCACACTCTCCTGCTGGCCAAGGTGTGAGCCCTTGGCTGGTCCCCTCTTTGATTGTCGCACTGTTTCTGTTTCGGGCGGCAACGACCTTTTTTAGTGAATGGGCGGCGGCTTGGTTGTCTAACCAGCTGGTGCTGGATTTGCGCCAGAAAATGTACGAACGCCTGCTGGCGTTGCCGGTCAGTTATTACGATACCCATCCTGCAGGGTTGATTCTGTCACGGATCGCCAATGATGTTGGCGCAGTCACGCAAGCGGGGATCAGCGTGCTGACAGTGTTGCTCAAGGATACTCTGACCATTATTGGGCAGTTGGCGCTCATGCTGTACATCGATTGGCGTTTGACCCTGATTTGCCTGATCTTGCTGCCACTGGCGGGTTTCAGCATTCGTAAGGTGGGTCAGCGATTGCGAGGGTTGAACCGCCAGCAGCAGCAGGCCTTTGGCGACATGATGCAGGTGATGGAAGAGGGCGTGCATGGTCAGAAAGTGATCAAGGTCTTTGGTGGGCAGCGGTATGAGGCGCTCCGCTTTTTTGGCCGTGCCAACCGTGTTCGCCAACTGGCCGTCAAGCAGACCGTCGCCAGCTCTGGGAACTCAGCACTGGTACAGCTGCTGCTTTCCATCGCCCTGGCTGTGGTTGTGTATTACGCCGGCTTGCGCTCCGCTGCTGGGAGCATGACAGCGGGCGACTTTATGTCGTTTATTACAGCCATGCTGATGCTGTCCCAGCCCGTGCAACGTTTGTCACGCACCAATGAGTCGCTACAGAAAGGCTTGGCCGCGGCAGAGAGTGTGTTTGGCCTGATTGATGAACCGGTTGAAGTTGATGTCGGGCAGCAGTCTCTGGTGCACGCTGGCGGCCAGCTGCAATTTCGGCAGGTCTGCTTTCGATACCCTCACGCTGATCGTGATAGCCTGGATGCCATTAGCTTGACGGTGAACGCTGGTGAAACGGTTGCCTTGGTCGGGGGATCTGGGAGCGGTAAAACGACATTGGCCAGTCTGTTGCCGCGCTTTCATGATGCCGGGGCCGGTGATATTTTACTGGATGGCATACCGCTGGCCCATTTGCCGCTGGCGACGTTAAGGCAGCAGATTGCTTTGGTTTCCCAGGATGTATCCCTGTTTAACGATACGGTAGCCGCCAATATTGCGTATGGTTGTCCTGATGCATCCGAGCAGCGTATCCGCGAAGCGGCTGAGGCCGCCAATGCTCTGGAGTTTATTGAGCAACTCCCCCTGGGTATGCAGACCATCATTGGCGATCGGGGGAATCGCTTGTCGGGTGGGCAGAAGCAACGGCTGGCGATTGCACGAGCCTTGCTGAAGGACGCGCCGATCCTGATTCTGGATGAAGCGACGTCCGCACTGGACAGTGAGTCCGAGCGGAAAGTGCAATCGGCACTGGAACGTTTGATGCAGCACAGGACCACCCTGGTCATTGCCCATCGACTGTCAACCATTGAGGCAGCAGACCGCATTGTGGTGATGCAGCAGGGGCGTATTGTCGAGGTGGGGCCACATATGGCGCTGCTGCAGCGTGGTGGCGCTTATGCGGCATTGTGGCGTGCGCAGTTTCAGGAGGGGCATCATGCGACTTGATCCCCACGCCAAGGTACTGGTCATCAATGTATGCCGGATTGGTGATACGGTGCTCGCGACACCCGCCTTGCAGGCTTTGCGCCGGGCATTGCCACACGGGCACTTAACGGTTCTGGGGCACCCAAAGCGGGTGGCGGTATTGCAGAACCTCCCCTTCATTGATCAGCTTGGTGCCATTACACCCAGCCGTGCACGCTGGTTGGGACATTTTCCAGGCCAGCGCTATGATGTGGCGCTGGTTTATGGTGGCGATGCCCCTCTATTGAAGTTTGCCCGCAGGGTGGCGCGCTATACCGTCGGTTTTGAGCAAGAAGACCACCGCCATCACCGATGGCTGGATCAGGTAGTGTCTGTGCCTGGTGCAGACACTCCAGCGGTGAAGCAGGCCTTGGCGCTGCCGGCTGCACTGGGTGTCCAGACGGAACGGTTGCGCACCCGTTATGAAGTCCTTCCGGCAGAGGCCCGGCGAGCTGAGCGCTGGGTACTGCGCCACCGATTGCAGAATCGACCTTTGATTGGGCTGCAGGTAGCGAGTTTCCCCACCAAACCCTACCGTGATTGGCCGCTGCACCGTTTTACCGAGTTGATGGACTGGCTACTGGAGGATGATCCCCGGCGTCATTTCATCGTGCTGGGGGATGCATTGTCGACGCCGCGCGCACGCGAATTGAAGCAACACTTCCCTGAGCACGTGACCATTGCTACCGGGGCGTTCAATCTGCGCGATAATGCCGCACTGATGCAGCAATTGTCGCTCTACATCGGCGTAGATACGGGTCCTACGCACTTGGCAGCCGCGCTGGGGTTACCGATGGTTGCGCTATACCACTGTCTGCACCCTTCCCGTATCTATGGTCCCATGCAGCACCCTCTAGCGAGAACAATTGACCATCCGGCACCTCATGGGCGTTGCAGGGTGGATACCGATATGTCAGAAATCATGGTAGCGCCTGTTTATCAAGCCGCCACAGAGTTGTTGAGAGTGATGCAGTGAGTTCGCGACGTTTACATATTGTGCATACCGAAGCCTCATGTGGCTGGGGTGGTCAAGAGATTCGTATCCTGACCGAAGCCGCCGGGCTGATCGAACGAGGCCATCGGGTGGAGTTGCTGTGCCCGCAGGAGGCAACCATTTACCAGGCTGCTGCGGGGTATGGTGTCCCGGTGACCGCGCTGCCTATTGGTCGCAAGAACCTGCGCGGCTTGTGGGCGATGCGTCAATGGTTGCGCCAACACGGCCATCGAGTGGATGTCCTCAATACGCATAGCTCTACGGATTCTTGGCTGGTTGCATTAGCCAATTGCACGCTGTCACACCCGGCCCCAGTGGTGCGTACCCGGCATGTCTCTTCGCCGATCAACACCAAGCGCAGTACTTTCTGGCTTTATCAGTCGGCAGTGCAGCATTTGGTGGTGACCGGTCAGCCCTTGTTGGAACAGTTGGTCCAGCAGAACGGTTTTGCAGCGGAAAGCATGACATCGATTCCGACCGGGATTGATCTGTCACGTTTTACCCCCGGCGTCAAAGCGGAAGCACGTGAGGTACTGGGGATACCGGAAGGCCGGTGGTTGGGTATTTTGGCAACCCTGCGTGACTGGAAGGGGCATGAGTACCTGTTTGAGGCTTTGGCGCAGTTGCAATCCTCTTTTCCGGAGCTGCGGTTACTGGTGATCGGAGATGGGCCGTACCGGGATCGACTGGATGCACGCCTTGAGCGCATGGCTTTGGGGGACCGGGTCTGGTTTGTGGGGCAGCAAGCCAATCCTGAGCGTTGGTTGCAGGCTTTGGACTTGTTCGTCTTGCCGTCGTATGGGGACGAGGGTGTTTCCCAGGCGGTCATGCAGGCCATGGCATGCCGATTACCGGTGATCACCACCCCGATTGGCGGTATGGCCGATGCCGTGCAACACGAGCACAACGGCATCATGGTTCCCCCCAAGAACAGCGAGGCGCTGGCTGGGGCAATCCGCGACTTGTTGTTGCACCCGGAGCGCTGCGAGCAACTGGCGACACAGGCGCATCAGGATGCGCAGGCACGTTTTGGACGAGATGTGATGCTGAACCGGATGGAAGCCGTTTTTCAGCGTTTCGCTCGTAAGGTGGGTTGAGATGTGCGGGATTGCAGGTTTCTTTGGGCAACGTCGCATCACGCCAGAAGTGATCGAGGCGATGCTGTCTGCGCTAGGCCGGAGGGGGCCAGATGCCAGACACCATGTCGGTTGGCTCCGTGACGGGCAAATCGCCCATGAAGGCATGCAGCATGCTTTGTTGCACACTCGGCTGTCTATCCGTGATCCCCGGCCTGAGGCTGATCAGCCCATGGTCAGTCACGATCAACAGGTGTGGGTGTGTTACAACGGCGAAGTATATGGTTGGGAAGAAGATGCCCAAGCATTACAGGCGCAAGGAATGCCTTTCCGGACAACGTCTGATACGGAGTACATCCTCAATGCGTACTTGGCGTACGGGTTTGAGGGCATGTTATCGCGCTTGCGAGGCATGTTTGCACTGACCATCGTGGATTGGCGCCATGGACGTGTCTGGCTGGCGCGAGACAGGATGGGTCTGAAACCGCTGCTGTATTACCATCAGGATGGTGAGCTGGCCTTCGGTTCAATGGTCCGCGCCGTATTGCCATACCTGCCCTTATCCCGGCGTGTCCTGTCCAGCACCGGCATCGATGCGTACCTGGCCCATCGCTATATTCCGGCCCCTCACACCATTTACCGCGACATCCAACGGCTGGAGAATGGGTGTTACCTCCAGTACGAGCTTCAAACAGGAAGTCTGCAAAAGCATGTGTATTGGCAGCCCGAGCCGGAATCAGGCTCTTTGTTCGAAGAGCTGGATGTGGCTATTCGATTGCGAACGGCATCTGATCGGCCAGTGGGCCTTTTCCTGTCCAGTGGTATAGACTCTTCTGTGATTGCAGCACGCCTTGCTGCGCAGGGCTACCAGAATATTCAGACTTTTACAGCGGCCTTTCCCGGGTCTTCGCTGGACGAAAGTGCCTTGGCAGGGCAAATAGCCCAGACCTTGGGCATGCAGAATCAGCGCATTGTGATCCCCAGCGGGATCAAGGACGACTTTGCTTCTATTGTGGCAGATCTGGATGAGCCATTTGCTGATCCTTCCTGCATCCCTACATGGTATCTCTCACGGGAGACCAGCCAGCACGTGAAAGTGGTCCTGGGTGGGGATGGTGGGGATGAGCTATTTGCGGGATATAAACGCTATCGCAAGCATCTGCAAAGCGCCTGGCGTCGGCATTTTGTTTTGCCATGGCTTAGTCCACAGTCTGGCATGGCAAGACGAGGCTGGGTCAAGTGGCGTCAGGAGCTCTCACAAGACTGGTTAAGCGCGTATTCCCTGCGGTTTTCCGGTTTTTCGCCAATGCAGCGGCGTAGTTTGCAGTCTGGATACGATATTGCCGACCACCACTGGCGAATGCCTGCAAACATGCCAGCGTCACCACTGATGCAACTGTTGGCACTGGATCAATGTAACTATCTTCCGGAGTATATCTTGCGGAAGGCAGACCTGATGCCGATGGCCCATGGGCTGGAGGCTCGTTGTCCACTACTGGACCACAAAGTGGTCAGCCGTGTTTTGGCGCTGCCTCCTGCACAGCGGTTTACACACCCTGCCAAACTTGCTTTGGCGCCAGCCATGGGCACGCTGGAGTCACTCAGGCTGTTTGAGCAGAAGAAGCGCGGATTTAACCCACCGTTGGCACATTGGCTGCAGCATGATTTGCGGTCGCGAGCACAGGGCTTGCCTGGGCGTTTGGCCGAGCAGACAGGAGGGCAATTGTCTGTAGAGGCGACGCAAGCGGTTGTAACGGCCAGCGAGCATGATGCAGGCTGGCATGAAAACCTGTTGCAGTTAATGGTCCTGGAAGAAAGCCTCCGTCAACTGGCTGATTTGCAAAGGGGGCCACATGTCAATGCCTGACTTGTCTATCGTCATGCCGGCCTATAATGTGGCCGCCTATATTGACGAAAGCTTGCGGAGCATCCTGTCAGACACCGAGCTGTCTTGCGAGGTTCTGGTGATCGATGATGGTTCTACGGATGATACAGCCCGCATCGTGCAAGATTGGATGCAGCGCGACGCACGTATCCGCTTGGTGCAGCAGTCCAATAAGGGGCATTTTGCCGCCCGGAACCATGCGCTTTCCCTGATTCAAGGGCGTTTCCTGGCGTTTGTGGACCCAGATGATTATCTGGTAGCGGGAGAGATGGCACCCCTGCTACAAAAAATGGTTCAGGATCAGCTGGATGTGCTGGGCTTCAATGGCTGTTACTTGCAAGAAGGCGTAGCACCTGCCCCCATCTTTGTGGGCATGTCTGCCGATCAAGTGCAGGCGGGGGGCGATTGGTTGATTGCGGCGATCCATAGCCGGCGGTTCAAGCATTACATGTGGCTATATATTTATCGGGTTGAGTTTTTGCGGGAGCAGGGTATCCGGTTTGTTGAGGAGCGAGCGCGACAGGATATCGTATGGACTACCCAAGTGTTGTCGGCTGCAAAGCGATTCTGCCATATCGATCAGCAAATTTATGTGTATCGGCTGCATGCCCAGTCCATCTCCAAAGTAAAAACTCCGGCCCATAGGGCTATGCTGGCGCGATGCTATATGCGGGTCGTGGAAGAGCTGCATCAGCATCTATTGGCGAATATGGCCTCTACTGCATTATGTGACGCCCTGCGCTGGCAGTTGGCAAATGAAGGCTTGGGGATCTATCACGAGATTCACTACTTGCCCAAATTGTGGCAGCGGTGTGTGTTATATCGAGAACTCCGCCGTCGGAAGATTGATCGTCTGATTCAGCAGCATGCAGTGACAGGCAGGCAGCGCTGGCGTGCACGAAAGCGAGGGTTGCGCGCGATGTTGGCGAGCTGGCTGCCAGTACCTGCGCTAGGCCAACAACAATGGCAATGAAACCCTTGCCTGCACTGGATGGGTGCCATCAAGTTAACCTGAGTACCGAATTTGGTGGTGGGGAGGTGTATACACGCAGTTGTGTTGAAGCCCTCGCTCAGCTAGGCATCAAGACCCGCCTCTACATACATCCCCAAGCTACGTTTTGGCGTTCTCTGATCGGTGACATGGCTGAGTGCGTTCCGATCCCAGAGTTGGGGGAGTTGACTGCAGCATTGCCCGCGGAGGGTGCCTGGGTGTTGTGCCATGGTGCGTTACCGATCGAGGTGACACTCAGACTGGGTCAGCGTCATTACATGACGGCGATCTCCCATATGCCCAGGTACCTCCGAGACTCGTCTGCTTATCGCGTATATGACACAGTTTTTGGGGTCTCGCGTTACGTGGTGGATGGTTTGCAGGCTGCATCGGTACCCGTTTACCCTGAGCCATTGCTGGGTGTGGCCGCCCCTGCCGCCGGGCGTAGCGCCAGCCTGGCACCGATTCGGCAAAGAAGTCGCTACCAGTGGGATCAGCGCAAGGGGCGTGATCGAATGCTTGGGTGGCTTGCCCGTCTGCGCCCTAACTGGGGGGAAGCCCCTGTCTATGAGAAGCGACCGGGTTTGACCTTGGGGATTGTGTCGCGTATTACGACCATCAAGCAATTTCCACAGTTGTTTGCGGCGATAGTGCCTGCCTTGCTGGCTCGTCCCGAGGTTAATATTGAAATTTTTGGCTCAGGTGGCTATGCCTCGGTACGTGATTTGCAGCGAGTACTGCGGCCACTTGGGACGCGTGTTCGTTGGTGGGGGCATCAGTCTGATGTGGTCCGCGTGTATCAGGGACTGGACTATCTGATGTCGGGCCTGCCGGAAAAAGAAGCCCTCGGCTTAAACCTGATCGAGGCTCAGGCCATGGGGGTGCCGGTATTGGCGGTACAAGCCCCACCGTTCACCGAAACCGTTATTCATGGTGAAACGGGCTGGTTATACACCGACCCCAGGATTGATGGGGGCGCCTCTTTTGGTGCCATGCTGGATGCCTTGAGATCTCAACAGTGGCCGCACCTGCAGCCGGAAAAGTCATCACAGTTTGCGGTCTTCACCATGGCAGCATTTGTGGAGCGTTGGCGGGGGGTTTTGCAGCACTTGCCCGCATGGGTGATGCATAAGGAGTGTCATGTTGTTGACTGAGCGTGCCCGATATTGGGGAATACTGCTGGGTGTAACCATCCTGTTATTGGTCTGGTATCTGCCCGGGACGGTCGCCTTGCGTAACCTGACCATTGCAGTGCTGTTGCTGTTGTCCCTGCCCTCGTGGCGGGATATCCCCTGGAAAGGCCTTCGGCCTGCATGGGGGCTGCTGATGGCGTTGAGTGTATGGATGCTGGTTCAGTGGCTGGGTTGGGCATTTCAGCCAGAGATCGTGATCAGGGAGCTGAAGGGCGAGTGGCTCAAAGCACTGTTGACAGCGCTGCTGGGCTTATTACTGGCCAGCGTGAAGCGGAAGGATGGTCAGGCCATGGTGTCCCCGCGAATGATCTTTCTCATCGGCCTCAGTCTGCCGGCAGCATTCGCGATCAGCTCATTGTGGCTCTATTGGCTATATGAGCGCTGGCTGGTGTACCCCCTATGGATTTCCCATCGCACAGGCGTCAGCTTCTGGACCAATATTCAGCTGGGCTTATTGATGGCAGATACTTTGGCGCAGCTGTCTGGACGGCCTTCTGCATTACGTTTGCCGGTCTGGGCGCGGGTATCCGCATTTGGACTGCTGCTGTTAACTTCGTATGTAACCGTGACGCGTAATGGTCATGTGGCGACCTTGCTCATCTGTCTGGTTGGGTTGGTCATCGGCGTCTGGCAATCTACCAAAGGCATTCGGCGACTGGGCATGTTCATGGCAGGAGGCATTGCGCTGGCAGGGCTTGCGTGGAATATGTTTCATGCAGACACACGCTGGTTAAAGTTCGTGGACACCTTGCCGGTGGCATGGGATACAGAGCATCACAAGGCCTGGATCGATGGGGTCCGTTATCCATACCCGCTCTTGCCCGGCAGCAATCAGATCATTGAGCCTTCGGCATATGAGCGTCTGGCGTGGGCAAAAGAAGCGGCGATTAGCGTCGCCCGGTTTCCTATGGGCGTCGGTTATGACCGGAACGCATTCCGTCGTGCTTTGCATGTCCGTTTCCCGAATGAGCCCCGCCTGCCTGGGCATAGCCATAGCGGGATGATGGATATGGCTATCGGCGCAGGGATACCCGGGCTGCTGCTTTGGCTGGCTTGGGGGACATGCATGATTGCATATGGACTGCGACTGTATTTACGAGAGCGGCAGTCGGCAGGTTTGATGCTTGCATTCGTGGTGAGTGGATTTTTTGCACGATCGGTGCTGGATAGCAATGTTCGGGACCACATGCTTGAGCATTTCATGTTCCTCAGTGCGTACCTGCTGGCATGGGCATATGCTGCCAGGTCGACAGCATCCGGGGGGAAACTGTGACAGCCAAGCCGCTGCTCATGCAGTATGTACCCCATGGTGCCATTCCGGACACACGGGGTTTTGCACCGGCCATCGTGGCGCAGGAACTGGCCTTGCATTTGCCTGGCTATAAGCATGTGCTGGTGAGTGCCCGCGAAGGACTGCAGGCGCGAGCATCATGGAATCAGTGGCCGGTGTATCGTTTTGAGTCGTCACGGTTATATACCCGCGTATTCTGGAAATGGTTTCGTTTTAATCCCTGGCCACTTGAGCGTCGATTGGCGGCAATTGCGCGTAAGGTCAGGCCGGACATTCTGCATGTCCATCAGCTTGAATTCGATGTGGCGAGCTTCAGGAAATGGCTCGGATGGAATTTACCGTGCGTTGTGCACGCGCATGTTCGGACGCAACGGCCGCAGGCGATACCAGCAAACGCATATATCGCCGTATCGGGCTATGTTCGAAAAGAACTGGTAGACAAAGGTTTTGACCCACATCTGGTACACGTCATTCACAATGGCGTCAATCCTGAGGTATTTCACGCCGCTGACGTGCCACAGAAGATGGCGCTTCGGCTGGCATTAGGTTTGCCGGTCGACCGTCCGATTATTTTTTTCTTCGGGCGCAAGCAGCATGTCAAGGGTTACGACATTTGCCTGAATGTCATCGAGCAGCTGAGTGCGGAGGAGTACAGGCCACTCATGGTGACGATTGGGCCACTTCCGCCAGGTACGGAACGAGAGCTTGGCTATGCCGAGCGCCAGCTGCAATGTGACCGCTTGATTCAATGTGGAGCATTATTAGACTTGCCGGCCAGGCCCCACGCTGAACTGGCGCAGTATCTGGCCGCAGCAGATATGGTCTTGCTGCCAACCCGGCATGAGCCGCAAGGTATGGTGGTACTTGAAGCCATGGCGATGGGGTGTGCCGTATTGGCGGGCGCAACAGGGGGGGTCCTGGAGTCCATTACCGATGATGTCAATGGTGGCCTGCTGTCAGCGGATGCTCCGCTTGAGCACTGGGTTTCGGCAGTGCGTTACTGGCTGCAAAACCCGGCCCACAGGCAGCGATTAGGTGCAGCTGCAGCTCAGACCGTGAAACAGCAGTTTGAGTGGCAACATGCTGCGGACAAGCTGGATCGGCTTTATCAAACTTTGTTGAAATGTTAGCTCCATGCAGATTGACCCTGTTATTCAGTCCATACTGGTCATTCGACGCGACAATATTGGCGACCTGGTATGTACCACTCCGTTGATTGCGGCGCTTAGAAAGCACTTCCCTGTGGCACGAATTGATGCACTGGTAAATAGCTATAACTTGCCTGTACTTGCCGAAAATCCTTATCTGGACCACGTGTTTGCCTATACCAAGGCCAAGCACAGGCAACCGGGTGAGTCTGTGGTGGGCGTGTATTGGCGCCGCTGGCGCATGATGCAGTCACTAAGAAAAACGAGCTATGACCTGGCTATTATTGCTAGTACCCGTCAGACAGCACGGCCTTTGGCTCTGGCCCGGCAAGTCAAGGCCAAACATATTCTGGGCTTCACTGAGGAGGGTAAACCCGGGCAACAGCACATTGCACTTCAGGTGCCCTATGTGCAGCGGGCAGGCTTGCACTTAGTTGAAGAGTTAGCGGAATTACTGATTCCACTAGGGATTACTGGGGCCATCCCAGCGTTAACGGTTTGTGCAACAGAGGCAGCGCATCAGCAAGCCCAATCCCGCCTCGCCACCCTGCCGCCTGCGCCATTGACCCTGGCGATCCACATCTCGTCGCGTAAGCCGCCACAGCGTTGGCCCGCAGTGCAGTTTATTGAATTGATGCGTGGCTTGCATGCGCGCCATCAGGTGCGTTTTATGTTGTTCTGGTCGCCGGGTGATGAGCACAATCCGCACCATCCGGGAGATGACCGCAAAGCGGCGGAGATCATGGCGGCGGTGGCGGATCTGCCGGTGCTGGCCTATCCCACCGAGGCCTTGTCCGAGTTGATTGGTGGTTTGTCGGTGTGTGATGCCATGATCTGCAGTGATGGCGGGGCCATGCATGTCGGGGCGGGGCTGGGCAAGCCAATCGTGTGCTTCTTTGGCAATTCGGATGCCACGGTCTGGCGGCCGTGGGGTGTGCCTTACCGCTTGCTGCAAAAGCCATCGCGCGATGTGAAGGATATTGCGGCAGATGAGGCGCTGGCGGCCTTCACCGAACTCCTGCCTGAGATCAAAAGGGGTTCGATGTTGTGATGTGAACGTCTTTTCACGAAACGGCTTTTCCATTACAGTGCAGCCAAGCACAATGCTGGTGCATGCTTGTCGCCAAAGGGGTCTGCTCCCATAATGAACTAGCGTGCAACAGTGGGGTGTGTACAGGATAACGTGTGGTAGCGACCGGGACAGGTCTGCACCGCCTCAAAGAGAAGACGGAGAGCACTCGTGGAAAAAGTCTGGCTGCAGCACTATCCGGCGGGCATTCCCGCTGAAATCGACATGGGCGAGTTCAGCTCGCTGGCCGACCTGTTTGAGCAGTCGGTCAAGAAATACAGCAGTCGCCCCGCATTTCACAATATGGGCAAAAGTCTGACCTATGCGGAGCTGGATGAGCTCTCCGCCCGCTTTGCTTCCTACCTGCAGAACGAGCTGGGCTTGCAAAAGGGTGATCGCGTCGCGGTGATGATGCCCAATGTGCTGCAGTACCCGATTGCCATGTACGGCATCCTGCGTGCCGGCCTGACGGTGGTCAACGTCAACCCCTTGTATACCCCGCGCGAGCTGGAACATCAGCTGAACGACTCGGGTGCACACACCATCGTCATTGTGGAAAACTTCTGCAAGACCTTGCAGACGGTGATCAAGACCACCCCCGTCAAGCACGTGATTGTCACTGCACTGGGCGATATGCTGCCGGCCCCCAAGTCCTGGCTGGTCAATTTCGTGGTCCGCCACATCAAGAAGCTGGTGCCGGAGTGGCACATCCATAACATGGTGGATTTCCGCAATGCGCTCAAGTTAGGTGCGCGCAAGCCATACCGCCCGGCCGAATTGGGCCATGAAGACATTGCCTACCTGCAATATACCGGCGGTACCACAGGCGTCTCCAAAGGCGCGGTGCTGACCCACGGCAATATCGTGGCCAACCTGCAGCAGGCCAGTGCCTGGCTGGCGCCGTTTGCCAACCCGGACGGTGAGATCATCATTACCGCCCTGCCGCTGTACCATATCTTCTCCTTGACCGCCAATTGCCTGACCTTCTGCAAATTGGGCGGTTGCAATGTGCTGATTACCAATCCCCGCGACATGCCGGGCTTCATCAAGGAGCTGAAAAAGCACAAGTTCACCGCCATGTCTGGCGTCAACACCCTGTTCAACGGCTTGCTCAATCGGCCTGAGTTCAAGGAAGTGGATTTCAGCAAGCTCAAAATCACGCTGGGTGGTGGCATGGCCACTCAGCGCGCCGTTGCTGAACGCTGGAAAGCGGTGACCGGCTGCTCACTGATCGAAGCCTATGGGCTGACCGAAACCTCGCCCGCCGCGGTGATCAACCCGCTGAATCTGGCAGAATACAACGGCTATATCGGTGTGCCGATCCCGTCTACCGACGTTGAATTGCGCGATGACAATGGCCAGCCGGTGGGTTTCGACACCCCGGGTGAACTGTGTATCAAGGGCCCGCAAGTGATGCGCGGCTACTGGAATCGACCGGAAGAAACCGCCAAGGTGCTGGATGAACGGGGCTATGTGGCGACCGGCGATGTGGCGGTGATGACGCCGGATGGCTTCCTGAAGATTGTGGACCGCAAGAAAGACATGATTCTGGTCTCCGGTTTCAATGTCTACCCGAACGAGATCGAAGATGTGCTGGCGCAGCATCCCGGCATTCTGGAGGTGGCCGCGATCGGGGCGCAGGATGAACACTCCGGCGAAGTGGTGATGGTCTGCATCGTCAAGAAAGACCCGAATCTGGATGAGGCCGAAGTGCTCAAGTTCGCTCACAAATACCTCACCGGCTACAAGATTCCCAAGCGGGTCCGCTTCCTCACCGAGCTGCCGAAAACCAATGTCGGCAAGATCCTGCGCCGAGAATTGCGTGAGCAGATGAAAAAGGCGGGCTGACCGCCCGGCGGCGGTGTCAGCACAGGGCCGTGGCAACAGGTATAATTACTTTTTTTTGATTGTTTCTGGAGTACAGCATGCCTCAAGCCACCGCCCGCCACATCTTGGTCAACAGCGAAGCCCAATGTCTGGAGCTCAAGGCTCAGATCGAAGGCGGCGCTGATTTCGCCGAGCTGGCCCGCCAGCACTCCAGCTGCCCGTCCGGCCGTCAGGGCGGCGATCTGGGCCGTTTTGGCCCGGGCATGATGGTGCCGGAATTTGACCGCGTGGTGTTCAGCGCCGATGTCGGTACCGTGCAGGGTCCGGTCAAGACCCAGTTCGGTTACCACCTGCTGGAAGTGACCAGCCGCAGCTAAGCGGGTAATCGGTGGGTCAAAAAGGCACCTTCGGGTGCCTTTTTTTATTGACGCGGATGGCTGCCGTGCAAGAAATGGGCGGGGACGCCGACCAAGGGTCAATATCCCTCTGTTTTCAGGAGCTGCACCCATGTTTCGAATCCCTTCCCTGACTGCTGTGCTGCTGACATTGCCGCTGTGGCTGATGAGCCAGATGGCCCATGCGCTGGAGATCAAACCCTACAGTGCCGCTACACTGCAAACGTTGCAGGCTGAAGGCAAGCCGGTGGCGGTCCATTTCCATGCCGACTGGTGCCCGACCTGTCGTGCGCAGTCGCTGTCCTTCCAGGCCATGAAGCAGGATACCCAGCTCAAGGACGTGACCTTGCTGGTGGCAAACTACGACACCGAAGCAGCGTTGAAGCAGCGTATGCAGATTCGGGCGCAATCCACGGTAGTGGTGTTCCGTGGCAAGCATGAAACAGCGCGCCAGGGCGGTTATACCGAGGTTGCGCCGTTGAAAACTGCACTGCTCACCGCTGTGGCACACTGAGATGGTGTGGCAGAGTATGGGACCATGGCTGCTGGCCATACTGGCAGGCGGGCTGTCCACCCTCAGCCCCTGTGTATTCCCGCTGCTGCCCCTGGTAGCGGGCGGCAGTCTGCAACGGCATCGCGCTGGCCCGCTGATGATGGGGCTGGGCATGGTGACCGCGTTTGCCGTACTCGGGCTACTGCTGGGTACAGCTGGGCCCTTGCTGGGGCTGAATGATGTCCGACTGCGCCAATTCGGTGGCGGGATACTGCTGCTGCTGGGGGCGGTGTTGTTGCTGCCGGGCTTGCGCGATGGTTTCAGCCGCTGGATCAGCCCATTGGCCAATGGTGCAAACCGGTGGTCAGCGCGCCTGGATACAGCTTCGTTGGCCGGGTATTTTGGTCTGGGTGCGGTACTGGGCCTGGTGTGGAGCCCCTGTTCCGGCCCGCTGCTGATTTCAGCGTTGACCCTGGTTGCCACCGAGGGCCATGCGCTGCAAGGCACCGTGACGCTGGCGGCCTTTGGCCTTGGCGCGGCGATTCCGCTGGTGCTGGCTGCTTACGCCTCACGCGCTGCATTCCTGCGGGTCAGGGAGCGCGTACTCAAACATGCCTACCGTCTGCAGCAGGGCTTTGGCCTGTTGTTGATGCTGCTGGGTGTCGCCATCTTGCTGGGTTGGGACAAGCGTGTAGAGGCCTTGTTGGTTGGGCTGATGCCGGACCAATGGGTGAGCCTGACCACCCGCTTTTGAATGGTCTCTCTGGGTCAGGCGGAGGCCAGTGCAGCCCACTGCGCCCAACCCCATTCCCGACCCGGCCAGGCGGGCTGGCGAAGTGGGAAATGCTGGTTTATCCAGTGCCGGGTGTGCTGGTAGATGGCCTCTTCCTGCGTCACAAAGTCATTGCTGACCCACAGATAACACAGCTCGCGGAAGCGTCCTCGCCGCGCATCTATTTCAAGGCGACTCTTGAACGGTTTGATATACGCGCAACCGGCGTAGTGCTCATCCTGCCAGATGCTGTAGGCAAAGTTCAGCCGGTTCAGGCTGTCCTGTTCATGGCGTTGCAGGTCCGCCAGATTATCCGCTTCGGTCAGGGTGGCGGGTGGCCAGTGATTGTCCGGACCGAAGACCCCGCGAATGCGCTCGGCTGCCGCCATCACCGCTTTATGGTCTGCCGTCACATCGGCAGGGCACAGCAGCCGGAACTGATAAGGGCCTTCCTGTCCGGTGCGCGGGGTGGAAAAGCGGTCGGGGAAGAGCATCTGAGGCCTTATCCGGGTCGAGAGAGGCGACGCTACACCAGTCTATTCACCCCGGACAGGAGGCCGGTAGGGAAACAGCGCCAAACCCAGGCCACCCACCGCCAATCCCGCCAACACATCCAGCAGCTGATGCTGCCGGGTCAGCAGGGTAGAGCACAGAATCAGCAGGGCCACGGTGTGCCAGACCAGCCGTCCACCCCACGGTAACTGCTGACGCAGCGGATGGTGCCACAGCACCGCCAGTACCGCGACATGCAGTGAGGGCAGCATATTGTAGGGGCGGTCAAACTGCTGCAGCTGGGTCAGCAGCAGACCCGCGAATCCCGTCGTGCTGGGACGGGGCAGGGCATGGGTGGTGGGATAGAGCCAGAACACCAGCAGACTTGCACCTTGCACCAGCAGCAGTTGCAGGCTGAAACGCTTCAGGCTGTGGCGGTCGGGATGCAGAAAGAAGCTGCACGGGTAGAGCAGGTTGATGCTCAGATAGGGGAAGATCATCCAGCCCCAGAACGGAATCAGCCGGTCCAGCGGGGTGGTCAGCACTGCCGCCTGCTGATGTGAGGCCCACTGGTTGGTCAGCGGGTAGCCGACAAAGAACAGGCCACCCAGCAGCAGCATGTGTAGCCAGGCAAGCATCACCAGTTTCATGTCATTGTGATGTTGCATCTCGGGGTGGGCTCAGGTAGCGTGTGGGCCAATGGCTGTAAAGTCACGCACAGGATGATATGCCCTTGCCCGCGGATGCACCAGATTTAGCCACACAGGATGGTTGGCAGCCTCACCCGGGCTGGACCGTCTTCATGCAGGACGACATGCTGTTCCTCTCCGGCGGTGCCGACGAGGTGTACGCGGTGGATGAAGCCACGCCTGCATCGGTTGCGCGCCAGATTGCTGATGCCTGGCAACAGAACACACTACACACCCTGCAGGATCAACCCGCCTGTCAGGCCGCGCTACGGCAGTTGCGCCGGGTGGGAGCCATTGTCTCCCCACGTACCGTGCAGCGCCCGCAGCGGGCGGCGTTATGCTGGATGGGGGAAGCTTGTGAGCCGCTGGTGGTGGCTTTGCAGCGTGATGGCGACAGTGGGCTGCAATGGGTGGCGGAACCGGATCAGGCCGATACCGTACTGCTGATCCGCAGCAACGCCAGCTGGATGGACTGCGTGACCCGCTACCCCGCATTGGCATTGCAACAGCCGCATCTGTGGGTGGATATCGCCTATCATCACACCCTGGTGATCGGGCCGTATGTGGTGCCGGGGGAAACCGCCTGTATTCATTGCTTGTCCAACCGGGTAGCACACCGCTGGGGCGATGTGCCCTTGCCCGCCTCACCCCAAGTGCAGCAGCAGTGGACCTTGCTGGCAGCCTTGATCCTTGCACCCTTGCGGTGTCAGGCGGGATGGACACAGTGGACGGAGCAAAGTGTGAGCATGGACCTCACCACCCTGCAGACCCAGCGCTCCACGGTGTACCGTCTGCCGTGGTGCCAGGTGTGTCATGGCGAGGTGGCTGCGCCACTGGCCGCTGCCTTGCCTTTGCCGTGGATCCCTTGAGAAACCGGGAATAAACCCATGTACCGATTACCCAGCCCCTTTCATCGCCAGGCTCGCGACAGTGCCCTCTCTGCAGCGGGGGGCGGCTCGACCACCACCACCTGCTGCTGCACGCTGGTGACTGCCGGGGTAACCTGCATTGCCACCTCGGTACACTTCGCCGGGCTGGCGCAAGCCCCGGCTGCCTCGGAAGGGGGAGCGGAACCCACGCCCGCAGCCCAGCCATCAGGGAAGGTCTGGCTGGCGATACTGGGTTTCTTTGCCTTGCCGCTGGTGGCGCTGGTGGCCGTGGCATTGGGTGAACGCAATCCGGTGTTGGGTCTGGTACTGGCAGTGGGCGGCTGGATCGGTCTGTTTGCGCTGGTTTACGATGCCAACAAGCGCCGGACACAAAAAGGCGTGGTGGTGGCCATCGTCAGTTTGCTGATCATGGCCGCAGTGGGTACGGTGGAGATCAGCATCTGGCTTCATTAGCGATGGTCGTGGTGACCTCTTTGGCAACACAACATGACATGCTTGGTGCGTCCTCTACGAGAAGCACACCGTGGCGCGCCTAACCTTGGCGGAATCCTGACGATGTACCGATTACCCAGCCCCTTTCACCGCCAGGCCCGCGACAACACCCTTTCTGCGGCAAGTGGCGGATGTACCACAACCACCTGTAGCTGTACTGTCGTCACAGCAGGCGCAGGCTGTATTGCGACCGCCGTTCATTTTGTCCGCCTCACTCAAGGGGGGCGGGTGCAGGATACCGCGTTTGAGCCAGGCAGCCCCAAAGCCTCTGTGGCACACAGGGTGGGGTTGGGGCTGCTGGGCTTCCTGGCTTTACCCGTACTGCTGGGTATTGCGCTATGGCTGAAGCAGGGGCTGCCTTCGGTCCTACTGTCTCTGGGTGGGTGGATTGCCCTGTTTGCCTGTGTGTATGCCACGCATAAACGTACGGTACTCAAGGGCATGCTGGTGGCCCTCCTTTGCGCCGCTGCCCTGTTTGCTGCAGGGATGGTAGAGCTCTGGCTCTGGTCGATTGCTTGATACACGCTAGCACGTATTGATGACTCCCGCCCCCACCCCGCTGTCTCGCCATCTGTTGCAGCGCTGTGTCCACCCGCATACTGGCGTGCTGCCCGCCTGCCACCTGCTGGAGTCACACGCCAGCGACTGGCCGGGCGTGTACAACGCTGCCGTGCCGGAAGAGCCACAGAACCCATGGCAAACCATCTCCGGCGCAGTGGGCTACGACGCGCAAACGGCCATGACCGCTGCCATTGCCGAGGCACTGGAACGCCATGCCGCCGCGCTGGTACGTTTGCCGGTGCGAACCCGTGCGTCACTGGGCGTGAGCGACCGCGTGCTGGATGAAAGCGCCTTTGCACCCTATAGCGAAGCGCAGCGGCAGCAGCCCGGCTTCCCCTGGCCGCTGCCGCGCAGCACGGATGACCTGTTTTGCAGCGTGTATGACCTTGCCGATAACCAGACGGTATGGCTACCACAGGAGTGGGTGGGGCTCGGGCCACGGCAAGGCGAGGCGCGCCTGCCTTCCACCTCCAGCGGCCTGGCCGCCTGTTCTGATGCCGCAGAAGGGCCATGGCTGGGGCTGCTGCGGGCTACGCAGGAAGTGCTGGAGCGTGATGCCCTCACCTGCACCTGGCTCAATGGCCTGGGGGGCAGGCAAATTCCCCTGCCGGAGTCGCTGCAGGCACAGGCTGACCAGCTGGGTGCCGATGTCGCTGCGTATGACCTGACCCAAGCCTGGAACCCGCACCCGGTGATTGCCGTCGCGGGCGGCTGGCCGATACAGGGCCGTCAGCGTTACGCCTTTGGCATTGCCTGCCGCCATACGCGGCAGGAAGCGCTGGACAAGGCCTGGCTGGAGTGGGCGCAGGGGCTGACCTTTGCCGCCCACATGCAGCGCCAGCACGGTAAGGCACCGCCACCGGAGCCGCACGCCCTGCGCCGCTTTGACCAGCACGCGGCCTTCTACACCTTGCGTCCTGAGCTGTGGCCGCGTACGGCGCTGGTGCGGCACCGGAGACTGGTGAGTGTCCCCTCCGAGAGGGATACGCCGCCTCCATTGTCCACGGTATCGGTGCTGCAGCAGTTACGAGTTCAGCTGGCGGCGGCGGGGATTGATCTGTATTACCGCGAGCTGACCACCCCGGATGTGGCGGCGACAGGTATTCGGGTGATGCGGGTACTGGCGCCGCAGCTGTCCGGGCTGCATGCAGACGAGCGCGCCCCTTTTCTGGGCGGTCGCTGCCGCGATGTGGCCTGGCGCTATCCCGGTGAGGTGAGCCACACCGCCTTTCCCAACCCCTTGCCCCACCCCTTGGGCTGAACGGTAGCTACCCCTGCCATGACCTATACTCCCGATTCCGCACCCCTGTTCCGCTTGTTCTGGGACAACAGCAGCCTGAGCCCGAGCCGGGCGCTGGTGCTGCGTGAACGTATCGCCATTGACGCGGCCCAAGCCTACCGCCCTTACCGCCCCATCCATGTGCAGGGCAGCCTGCCGCTACCCAAGGCCGCCTCCCGTCTGGAATCGGTCTGGTCACGTCGGCGCAGCCAGCGCCATTTCAAGGACAAATCCCTGAGTGCGCAGCAACTGTCCAGCCTGCTGCGGCCGTTTCGGGTCGGGCCGGATGGCCGCCATGCCTTGCCCTCCGGCGGTGGCAAATACCCGCTACAGCTGTATATGGCGCTGTTGAACGTCACACTGGCAGCCTCGCATACGGGGCAGCTGGCTTGGTACGACCCCGAGCAGCACGGGCTGGTGCCACTCGGTGCAGCGCCGGACTGGGTACAGCTTGCCCGCATCATTGGGGTGGACTGGGCACAGCCCCCAGCGGTGGTGTTCTTCCTGATCGCCCGTAGCGACAGCCTGACTGCCAAATACGGAGAGCGCGGCGGGCGCTTCATGCTGCTGGAAGCCGGCGCCCACATGCTGGCGCTGGACATGGAAGCCGCGTCACAAAAGCTGGGCGGAGTACCGATTGGTGCCTTCATGGACGAGAGCGTGCTGCAGCTGCTGAACCTGTCCGCCCGGCAGCATCAGGCGGTGCTGTGCTACGCTTGCGGCCACCCTCTGTAGCACTTCGGCAACCGTCCGGATCGGCCCTTGCATGAGCACACTATCCGCGTATGCTGTGGTCTGACCCCCATCACGCAGATAGTCCCTTTGCTTTCGCCTTCAGGAACCCCGATGCGCACACTGAATGATTTCCCCGTCACCCAGAAATGGCCCGCACAGCACCCGGATCGGTTGCAACTGTACTCCTTGCCCACCCCCAATGGTGTCAAAGTCTCCATCATGCTGGAGGAGACCGGGCTGCCCTACGAGCCGCACCTGGTCAGCTTCGACAGCAACGACCAGCTCTCGCCGGAATTCCTGTCACTCAACCCGAACAACAAGATTCCCGCCATCCTTGATCCGAACGGTCCCGGCGGCCAGCCGCTGGCCCTGTTCGAGTCCGGCGCCATCCTGCTTTATCTGGCCGACAAAACCGGCCAGCTCCTGCCGCAGGACGCCGCCGCCCGCTACCACACCACCCAATGGCTGATGTTCCAGATGGGCGGCATCGGCCCGATGTTTGGCCAGCTGGGCTTCTTTCACAAATTTGCCGGCAAAGACTACGAAGACAAGCGCCCGCGCGACCGCTACGTGGCAGAGTCCCGCCGCTTGCTCAAGGTGCTGGACGATCGCCTGCAAGACCGCAGCTGGATCATGGGCGAAGACTACACCATCGCCGACATCGCCATCTTCCCCTGGGTGAACAACCTCATTGGCTTCTACGGCGCAGGCGAGCTGGTCCACATCGACCAGTTCCCCCACCTCCTGCGCACACTGGACACCTTCCGCAACCGCCCCGCGGTACAGCGTGGGCTGACCATTCCGGCAAGAGTGTGAGACATGATGCTGGGCGCGAACTGTGCTGATCGGTCCGCACCTTCATGATCGCGTTAGGGGCAATGATGAGCATATGCGTGTTGACCATCTGGATGCGGCGTGTTGCATGTGAGCGGTGACATGGGCCCACATCTCGCCTACGTACGCCGCATGGCCCCATGCGATGCCTGCCCATTGGCGGGCAGCCGCTTGCCTGCGGCACCCTGTACCAAAGTGCAATGTT